>NZ_JBPPTR010000007.1:0-126450 GCF_053544215.1 Rothia sp. 88186D007BW
AGTGATAGCTTTCTTGGTGGTCATCGTATTTTCCTTTCGTTCCGCAGCGCCTTTGCCGCGGTGATTGGCGATGTCTCTATCTCACCAGTATTCATAAAGAAAGTCAACTTAATAAATGGTGGTTTAGTTAACAATAAGTAATATCTTATGCATACTTACTAGTCAGGTGCCTGTTGTTTTTCTCTTGTACTGGGTTTAGGTCATACCTTCCGCCCAACCCCAACCGAAGGAATAATAAAAACCACACCCACCCAATACCCCCCACCGACTTCAAAGAACGAGCCATCAGACTCATCAACACCAAACTCCAAGACAACGACGCACCCTCAATGACATGAGCCGTCAAGACACAACCACCAAACTAGGCGCCCCCCCTCAGCACTCTCACCCGCTGGTGCAACCACGCTGCCCTAGACACCGGCAAAGAAATCACCGCCGGCACCGAAGCCAACGCTGAAATGCGACGACTCAAAGGAGAAAACGCCGAACTGCGCCGTGCCAATACAGGGCAAAGAAACGTGTGCCTTTAGCTCGGGTGCTGAAAGACCAGCTGTTGATTCCCGATCTTCAGCAGATTCATGCTGAGAATTACGGGGTCTATGGTGTGCGTAAAATGTGGCAGGCTATGCGGCGGTCTGGCTGGGGTATCGGACGGGGTTAGATCTACCGGCTGATGAAAGCTGCTGAGAGTTTTGCGGCAGGCTTTGTTTGAGGCAAAGAAATCGGGGTCTGATTTGACTCGGGTTGTGCATCATTCTGATTGTGGGTCGCAGTATGTTTCTGCTGATTACACGCGTGAGTTGAAAGCGCTCGGTGTGCAGTTGTTGGTTGGGTCTTGTGGAGGTTCGTATGATAATGCGCTGGCTGAGCCGGTCAATGGGGTGTATAAGGCTGAAATGGTGGAAAGCCTGGTTTTTTGGTTCTGTGGTTTGGTTGGAGGCTGAGACGGCTTCTTGGGTGTGGTGGTTGTATGAGGGGTTTGGTGATTGGATGCTGTGGGAGGTGGAGGAAAGTGCTTTGATGTTTGTTTGGTTTGTATGATTTTGTGTGGGTGGTTGGTGTGGCCTAAACCCAGTACATATCACCCCTTAAAAACTTTGAGGCTTATTCATAAGGGGTAAATCCACCAGCTAGGAGCGTGTCAGATTGTTTGTGTACATGGCTAATCTGATGTGAAAAGATTGACCGCGTCTATGAACAATATGAACAAGTAAACCCCTGAGTCTGAGCCGATGGCTCGCGAGTTGCGTCGCGAGTTGTTCAGTGACCGTCTCGGCTACGGGAAACATGATCCGGCGGGCCGGGGATTGAGGAATTCTAGAGCTATTTGCGCAGTAGCCTGAGTGGCCATGTGGTTAGGGTAGCCTGCTAAAAAGACCTACAATGACCCCCAGCTGAAATAATCAGGCTCCCAAGCTCCACCTACCTTGACGGAGGCGTTAAAATCAAAGAGTGAGCACAATAGAAAACACCCAGAACCCCGCTGCCCCCGCTGACTTCACCCTGCGCACCATTGACCTGCGCGGTAGTCACCATTCCTATGCTGAGCTGCGCCGCATCGTCCCGCGTCAGACCACCGAATTTGTGGGGAAGGCGCTCACCACTGTGCAAGACATCCTTGAAAAGGTGCAAACCCGCGGGGCTGATTACCTGCGTGAGCTCTCCGCCCAGTTTGATGGCGTTGAGCAAGGCGCCCTGCGCGTGCCCCAAAGCGCTATTGACCAGGCTGTGGCCAACCTTGACCCTGGTGTGCGTAAGGGCCTAGAAATCGCTATTGAACGTACCCGTGCTTTTGCTGCCGTCCAGCGTCCGGCTGACCAGACCCTTGAGGTAGCACCTGGGGCCGTCCTCACTAACCGTTGGACCCCCGTCCGCCGCGCCGGTGTTTATGTGCCCGGTGGCCTGGCCGTCTACCCCTCATCGGTCATTATGAACACTGTGCCTGCCCAAGCAGCAGGGGTCGGCTCCATTGTGCTGTGCACCCCGCCCCAAAAAGAATTTGGTGGCCTGCCCCACCCCACTATTCTGGGTGCCGCGGGCCTGCTCGGTATCACCGAAATCTGGGCAATCGGCGGCGCCGGTGCCCTAGGGGCTATGGCCTACGGGCTTGAAGATGCCGATGAAACACTGGAACCAGTAGATACCATCACCGGCCCCGGTAACATCTTCGTAGCCATGGCCAAGCGCGCCCTGCAAGGCGTGGTAGGTGTGGACGGTGAAGCCGGAACCACCGAAATCGCCATCATCGCAGATGACACCGCCAACCCTGAGTATGTAGCAACCGACCTGATTTCTCAGGCAGAGCACGACCCTAACGCAGGGTCCGTACTCATCACCCACAGCCCCGCCCTAGCTGCCGCCGTCCAAGAAGCCGTTAGCCGCCGGGGAGCTGCAACCAAGCACCGCGAGCGCGTTGCCACAGCCCTAACAGGCCCCCAGTCCGGTGTGGTGCTGACCGATAACCTGGAAGCCTCTATCGCTGTGGCAGATGCTTATGCCGCCGAGCACCTGGAAATTCACACGGAGAAGGCCGAAGAGGTCGCCGGGAAGGTGCGTAATGCTGGGGCTATTTTCATCGGTTCCTATTCGCCGGTGCCCTTGGGGGACTATGCGGCAGGTTCTAACCACGTTCTGCCGACCGGCGGTTCAGCAGCCTATGCTTCTGGGCTGAACACCACTGTTTTCATGAAAGCTGTCCAGCTCATTAACTACAGCCAGGAGGCACTGGCTGACATTGGCGATGCTATTGTTGCGGTTGCCCACGACGAGGACCTACCCGCTCATGGTGAAGCTATCACCGTGCGTACTGGTCAGGCTCAGTAAAGGTACCTACCGGAGGAACCACATGAATTGCCCCTTCTGCCGTAATGCCACCTCAAAGGTGGTTGATTCGCGTACCACTGATGATAATTCAGCGATTCGCCGCCGTCGTCAGTGCAGTAACTGCGGTAAGCGGTTCACCACCGTTGAGACTACCGCCGTGTCGGTTATTAAGCGAAGTGGTGTGACGGAGCCTTTTGATCGGTCCAAGATTGTCTCTGGTGTGCGCAAGGCCTGCCAGGGGCGGCCTGTAGGTGAGGACGACCTGGCCAAGCTGGCCCAGGAAGTGGAAGAATCGATCCGGGCTAAGGGTATCGCTGAGATTGATGCCCACGAGGTGGGGCTCTCAATCTTAGAGCCGCTCTCTAAGCTGGATACGGTAGCTTACCTGCGTTTTGCTAGTGTCTACCAGGCTTTTGAGTCATTGGATGATTTTGAGCGGGCTATTGCGGCCTTGCGCGCAGAGGGCGCGGACGAGGGGGAGCAGCCCACCTTGCTCTAGCAGCTAGATATGCCAGGACGCCGCCTGCTCACTTTGCTACCTGCTGGTAGGAGAGGGGGCAGCGGCGTCCTTTATTTGTTGGGGCTGGGGGTATCTAGTTCTGGGCGGTGGCGCGGCGTTCGTGTTCGCTGGGGTGGCCTGCTGCCCATAGGGCTGCGCCTACGATGCCGGCGTTGTTTCGTAGCTGGGCTATGGCCAGGGGGGTGTTAATCTCAGTTTCAAGGTAGGGTAGGAATTTTTCTGGGTGTTTCGAGATGCCGCCGCCAATGATGAACAGGTCGGGGGAGAAGAGGGATTCTACGTGGGAGAAGTATCGGCGCAGTCGCTTGCCGTATTTTTTCCAGGAGAGTTCTTGGTGTTCACGTACTCGGGCTGAGGCGCGGGTTTCTGCGTCGTGGCCATCAAGTTCAAGGTGGCCCAGTTCGGTGTTGGGAATGAGCTGGCCGTTCATGATGAGGGCAGAGCCGATACCGGTACCGAGGGTGACCATGATGATGAGCCCTTCCTTGCCTTGGCCTTGCCCGTAGGTGGCTTCGGCTAGGCCGGCGGCGTCGGCGTCGTTGAGGGCGTAAACGGTGCGGCCGCCCAGGGCCTGGCTCATGGTGCCCTCAAGGTCAGCACCAATCCAGGATTCGTGCACGTTGGCGGCAGAGAGTGTTACCCCGTTTTTTACGATGGCTGGAAAATCAATGCCTACCGCCGCATCGGGGAGGGGTGCCAGTTCTCGGCCTTGTAGCTCAGCGACGATTTCTTGTGCCACGGTGGCGCAGGCTTGGGGGGTGGCTGGCTGGGGGGTGGGGATGCGGAAGCGGTCGCCTACTAGCTGGCCGGTGCGGATATCGACGATACCGCCTTTCATTCCGGTGCCTCCGATGTCGATGCCGATGACCAGGTCCGCTGGGGTGGGTGCTGGGATGCCGGGGGTGGTTGTGTCCGTCATGGGCTTTCCTTGAGGGTCGTGGCGGTTAGGGCAGAGTGAGAATATCAACGCCGTCGGCGGTGACAACCATGGTGTGTTCAAATTGGGCGCTGCGTTTGCGGTCGCGGGTGACGACCGTCCAGTCGTCGTCCCACATGTCCCATTCGATGGTGCCGAGGGTGAGCATGGGTTCGATGGTGAAGATCATGCCTTCTTCGATGACGGTGTTGTAGGCTGGGGCGGCGTCGTAGTGGGGGATGATGAGGCCGGAGTGGAATTCGCGTCCTACCCCGTGGCCGGTGAAGTCTCGTACTACCCCGTAGCCGAAGCGGGCTGCGTATTTTTCGATGACGCGGCCGATGATGTTGATTTCACGGCCGGGGCGTACTGCTTTCATGGCGCGGTTGAGGGCTTCTTCGGTGCGCTCAACTAGTAGGCGGGATTCTTCGTCTACATTGCCGATGAGGAGGGTGCGGTTGGTGTCACCGTGCATGTTGTTTAGGTAGGCGGTTACATCTAGGTTGAGGATGTCGCCGTCTTCTAGCACGGTGGAGTCGGGGATGCCGTGGCAGATGACTTCGTTGAGTGAGGTGCATACGCTTTTGGAGTAGCCGCGGTAGTCGACGGTGGAGGGGTAGGCTCCGTGGTCGCAGATGTATTCGTGGACGAGTACGTCGATGTCGTTGGTGGTGGTGCCGGGGGTCGCAATTTTTTCGGCTTCGACGATGGCTCCGGCTGCGATTTTTCCGGCGGCTCGTACTTTTTCTATTTCTTCGGGGGTGTAGAAGTCTGAGCCTTGCCCTTCGTTGGCTTCGGGTTTACCGACGTATTCGGGGCGGACGATGTGGGCTGGTACCGGGCGCATGGGGGCAACGGTGCCGGGGGTGAGGTTTCCGATGGGGGCTTTGCCTGGTTCGGTGGGGAGGTTGTGGCTTACTGATGATGTCGACATGTCTTCTAGCTTAACCGCTGAGTGCTCATCGGTTGGGCTTAGGGCGGTGTCAAAAGCTGTATCTTTCACCTAAGAAGGCGTAAAGTGGTGCATGTAACATCCCTGATGGTGCGAAGGAAGATGCCATGTCACTCAATGATTACACCCCTGGCCCCCATGACCGCCAGTACTGGTACAACTTGAGCACCGGTCAGGTGGAGGAGGGGCAGCAGTCTAAAATTACTGAGCTGTGGGGCCCCTTTGCTACCCGCCAAGAGGCCGAGCGGGCTATGGAGAAAGCTAAAGAGCGCAACGAGCAGTGGGACCAAGAAAACCAGAAGTGGTAGGTGAGCTTCTCGTCTTATCTGCTGGTGCGCTCTCTTAACTTTTATCTTTTGAGGTCTTATCGAAGTTTCTGTTGGGTCAGCCAGTGGAAGAGCCCTACGCACAGGCCACCGCCCACGATGTTCCCCAGGGTAACTGGGATGAGGTTGGAGAGAATGACTGCGCCCCAGGTGAGGGTGGGTTCTGTTCCGATAATCACCCCGTAGGGCAGCAGGAACATGTTGGCGATGGAGTGTTCGAACCCTAGGGCTACGAAGGCTGTGATAGGGCCTATGACAGCGATGATTTTATCTACGGTGCTACGGCCCGCGAAGGTCATGAAGACTGCTGTGCAGACCAGGAAGTTAGCACCAATGCCGAGGGCAAAGGCCTGGCCCCAGGGGTAGCTTACTTTGGTTGTGGCTGCTGTGGTTACGAGCTGCCCCCAGGCCCCGCTACTTCTCTCCTGTAAGCCTCCCCAGTAGCATAGGGCAACCACGAGTGCTGCCCCCACCAGGTTCCCCGTATAAGACAGAGCCCAATGTTTGAGAAGCTGCACCCATGAGATTACCCCGGAGGCGCGGGCTGCAAGCGTCATGGTGGTTGAGGTGAAGAGTTCAGCCCCGGTCATGACCACCATCATCAGACCCACAGAGAAGGTCATTGCGCACAAGAGTTTCAAAACACCGCTGGGCATGTTTTCTCCCCCGAGCTGGGTGTTGATATAAAGGGCGAAGCCAAAGGCGATGAGCCCACCTCCTGGTAAGGCCAGTAGGAAGGTCTTGAGGGGAGAGGCATCTGCTGTTTTAGCTTTGATCTCTAAGGCGGTGATGGTTTTTTCAATCATCTCTGCCGGGGTAGGGGTAGCTGATGACGCGTGTGGTGCTGTTTCTGCCGTAGACATGCTTTAACTCTAGTGGCCTCAGGGCACACCGCCAACTGAGTGCACTCTTGGGGGTTATCTCAGCCGGTGAAAGAAATCTTTAAAAATCGTTACTCTTATATGCTCTGAGAGCGTGCCAACTGGGCACTTGTGGGGGTTACGTTCTAGAGTTGATGCTAAGGATTCGTTTGCTCGCCCACCGGGGCGCGGGCACCACCTTTAGACATGAACGGATAGGTTACATGGATCGTCAGCAAGAATTCGTTTTGCGCACCATTGAAGAGCGCAACGTGCGTTTCGTCCGCCTCTGGTTTACCGACGTGGTGGGGCAACTTAAATCAGTTGCTATCGCACCGGCTGAGGTAGAAAGCGCCTTTGACGAAGGTATTGGTTTTGACGGTTCTTCTATTGAAGGCCTTTCCCGTGTCTATGAGTCAGACATGCTGCTGCAACCTGACCCCTCCACCTTCCAGGTTCTGCCCTGGCGTGGGGAGGACGAATCTACTTCCCGCATGTTCTGCGATATCTTGACCCCCGACGGGGAACCTAGCACCTCTGATACTCGTGGTGTGCTCAAAAAAGTGCTGTCTAAAGCAGCGGGCATGGGGTTCACCTGCTACACCTCACCAGAAATTGAGTTCTACCTGCTCAAATCGAAGGAACTTGGGCCCAATGGTTTCCCCGAACCGGTCGACTTCGAAAGCTACTTTGACCATACCCCCGGCGGGGCAGTCCAAGACTTCCGCCGCAAAGCAGTAACCAACCTAGAAGAAATCGGCATCTCTGTAGAGTTCTCCCACCACGAAACTGGTCCCGGCCAAAACGAAATCGACCTTCGTCACGCAGACGCCCTCCAGACTGCCGACAACATCATGAGCTTCCGCACCGTCATTAAGGAAGTCGCTCTTTCCCAGGGCATCTACGCAACCTTCATGCCTAAGCCCTTCACTGAACACGCAGGCTCTGGCATGCACACCCACTTCTCCCTCTTTGAAGGTGACACTAACGCCTTCTTCGAAGCAGGAGCAGAATACCAGCTCTCACGCACCGCCAAACACTTTATCGCCGGTGTGCTACGCCATGCCCCTGAGTTCACCTCTGTCACCAGCCAGTTCGTCAACTCCTACAAGCGCCTCTGGGGCGGCGGCGAAGCACCCTCCTTCGTCTCCTGGGGCCACAATAACCGCTCAGCCCTGGTCCGCGTTCCTCTCTATAAGCCCAATAAGATGCAGTCAGCCCGCATGGAATACCGCGGTATCGACTCAGCCTCCAACCCCTACCTGGCTTATGCCGTGATTCTGGCTGCTGGCCTCAAGGGCGTGGAGAACGAATACGAGCTACCTAGCGCCGCAGTCACCGAGGATATCGCTGCAATGACCAGCGCCGAACGCCGGGCCATGGGCTACCACGCCCTGCCCTCATCTCTCTACGATGCAATCCACCGCACCGAAGAATCAGAGTTCATGGCTGAAACCCTTGGCGAACAGGTCTTTGAACAGTTCCTGCGCAACAAGCGCCAGGACTGGGAGGCCTTCCGCGCAGAAGTAACCCCCTATGAACTGAAAAATAGCCTCGGAATTCTCTAGCACCCGCAAGCAGGCGCAACACCCCAACAGGTGTTGCGCCTGCTGCGATATTACCCCAAGGAGTCAGCGGTGACCCACACCCAGCAGAACGAAACCCCCCAAGAGGCAGCCTACCGGGCTGAAGAAGAACGCAAGGCCCACCTCCGCCTGGTCAGCGAAATGGTGTCCCTAGGTTTCTATGACGCTGCCAAAAGCGTCCGCTGGCTCAGATCCCCAGAACTCCAGGGCCTAGACCGGGCCAAACTCTTTGAGGGCCTACGCCTTGCCCCTTCACCTGATATCGCCCTTCCTGCCCTGGTACGGCTCATTGAGCGCGCCCCCCAGGTGGCAGAGCTAGCGCAAAAAGGCGCTCAAGCTGAAGCCCTCTACCGTCTCTTAGGGGGATCTGAGGCGCTAGGGGAGTTCCTAATCCGCCACCCCGAACACGCCTCCTTACTGGCCCTAGACCCCACCTCCTTTTCTGGGCAGGACCACCCGGCCTCCTTAATGCCAGAGACAGATGAAGAATATCTATCCCCAATCGCGCCGCTAGATACTCTCTACCGCCGTGAACTACTCACAGCCGTCGGCGCAGACCCCAATGCGACTGACCCGCAAGCCCAGCTCACCGGTAAAGAAGCCTACACTGCCCTGCGCGTAGCCTACCGCCGTCACCTCACAGAACTAGCCATCTACGACCTCACCAGCTTCGCCCCGGCCCAGTTCATGCCAACGGTCGGGCGGCTCCTAGCTGATCTGGCTGCTGCCGCCATTGAAGGTGCCCTCGCTATCGCCCGAGCCGACGTCAGCAAAAACTACGACCCCCAGACAGTAGCTGCTGTGCAACTGGCAGTCATCGGCATGGGCAAATGCGGGGCACGCGAACTCAACTACATCTCTGATGTCGACGTCGTCTACGCGGTAGCCCACACACCTCTCACCGACCTACCGGAGGGCTTTACCCCCCTAGATGAGAACACCCTGACCCAGATTGGTACCGAACTGGTCATGGCCCTCTCCAAGGCCATTATGGCCCCAGCCCCAGAACCTGCCCTCTGGGAAGTAGACGCTAACCTCCGCCCAGAAGGTAAGGACGGGGCCCTGGTTCGCACCGTGGAATCCTACACCACCTACTACAAACGCTGGGCCGAAAACTGGGAATTTCAGGCCCTGCTCAAAGCCCGCCCTATCGCTGGCACCCCCGAGCTAGGCGTCCGCTGGGCCAGGGCCATGCGCCCCTTCATCTGGGAATCTGCAACCCGCGACTCCTTTGTAGAATCAGTCCAAGCCATGCGCCGGCGCGTTACCGATAACATCCCCGCAGCAGAAGTAGACCGCCAAATTAAGCTAGGCCCAGGCGGGCTACGAGACGTCGAATTTACCGTGCAGCTACTGCAGCTCGTGCACGGACGCACCGACGAGAGCATCCGCACCCAAACCACCACCGACTCCATCGCCGCCCTCGCTAAAGCCAGCTATATCGGCCGTAAAGACGCCCACGATTTTGCCGAGAACTATGCCACCTTACGGGTCATGGAGCACCGTATTCAACTCCTGTATATGCGCCGCACCCACCTGATGCCCGCTAAAGAAAAAGACCGCCGCGCTCTTGCCCGGGCCATGAATTCGCCCCTAGCCCCCACCCACCTGACCGAAGCTGAGATGCTCAAACAGTGGGCTGGTATCAAACGGGTAGTCAAGTCTCTGCACGAGCGGCTTTTCTTCCGTCCTCTTCTGGCCGCTGTCGCCCACCTTTCTAAGGCCGAAGTTGCCCTCTCGCCCCAGGCGGCTCAAGATCGTCTGGCTGCCCTGGGCTATAAGGACCCCAAACGCGCTATGGGCCACATTGAAGCCCTCACTAAGGGGCTGCGCCGCTCAGCAGAGATCCAACGCACCCTTATGCCTGTGCTTCTGGGTTGGTTCGCCAAAGGTGTTAATCCGGACGCCGGCCTCCTCGGTTTCCGCCGTATCAGCGAGTCCCTCGGCGGCACCCCCTGGTACCTGCGCATGCTCCGCGACTCACCGGCAGCAGCAGAACGACTCTGCTCCCTGCTGTCCTCCTCCCGCTTCATCACAGACCTATTGGAGGACACCCCAGAACCTATCGCCTGGCTAGACCGGGCTGAAGATCTCAAACCGCGCAGCACCGACGTCATCATAGGAGAGTTACGTTCCCAGCTCACCCGCCATACCGATTCTGCCGAAGCCATTCGGGCAGTACGCATGGTGCGCCGCCGCGAAATACTGCGCCTGGCCATGGGGGAGGCCCTCGGCCTGAACACCAACGCAGAAGTTGCCCACGGCCTATCAGATATCGACCGGGGAGCCATCCAATCAGCCCTGGCTATTGCCGAGCGAGAAACCTACACAGATGGCCGCACCCCGCTCACTGACCTTGCGGTAATCGCTATGGGCCGTCAGGGCGGGGCCGAAATCGGCTACGGCTCAGACTCCGACCTCATCTACGTGCACATACCGCGCGAGGGGGCCGATGGTAAAGCAGCCCAAGCAGAAGCAACGGACCTCATCAACCGCATGGTCAGCCTACTCAAACAACCCACCACACCACCGATTCGGGCTGAGAAGGTTCTCGAGATTGATGCTGACTTGCGCCCTGAAGGTAAGTCTGGGGCTATGGTGCGCTCGCTGGAGTCTTTCCGCGAATACTATGAGCGTTGGGCAGATACCTGGGAGTTTCAGGCTCTACTGCGTGCTCGCCCTTTTGCTGGTTCTGAATATGTGGGCGCGGCTTTTATTGAGCTCATCGACCCCTACCGGTACCCGGTTTCTTTCTCTGCTGAGAAGGTCACCGAGATCCGCCGTATGAAGGCCCGTGTGGAGACCGAACGTATGCCCCGCGGGTCTGATAAGACCCGCCAGCTCAAGCTGGGCCGGGGCGGGTTGACGGACGTCGAATGGCTGGTTCAGCTCTTGCAGCTACAACATGCACACCGAGTACCAGGGATGCAGACAACCTCTACTCTCAAGGCTTTAGAGGCAGCTGTAGAGGCCGGACTTATTGATGAGCAAGATGCCAGCTTGCTTTCAAGGGCTTGGAAACTTGCCTCAAAGATACGCGGGCTGAACGTGTTGCGTACCGGTAGAGCATCAGATACATTGACGACCACCCGCTCAGATCTTGAAGCGATTGCCCGCTGGTGTGGTTACGCGCCCGGTTCTGCCTGGAAACTAGAGGACGATTACCTGCGTATTACACGTCAGGCCCGCGCAGTCTATGAAAAGCTCTTCTACCCGCAGGCCTCGTAGAAGGCTCAGATAAGACGACTTGTGCTGGGCGTGTTCTGGCGTGCAGACCCCTACTTAGGGGGGGCGGGCATCAACCTTCCAGCGCATGCAAAAGGCGGGGGCCGGTTACCTTGAAAAGGTGACCGGCCCCCGCCAGAGGAATATCTAGGAGCTACAGGTCTTAGACGCCGTAGTACATCTCGTATTCGAGGGGGTGGGGTACAAGCAGCAGGGGAGCGAGCTCATTGGTGCGCTTGTAGTCAATCCATGCTGAGATGAGGTCTTCAGTGAAGACGTCGCCTGCTAGCAGGAAGTCGTGGTCCTTCTCCAGAGCGTCCAGGGCTTCTTCAAGGTTGATGGGGGCCTTCTTGATGTCTGCTGCTTCTTCAGCAGGCAGTTCGTAGAGGTCCTTGTCGATGGGTGCAGGCGGTTCGATGCGGTTGCGGATACCGTCCAGACCTGCCATGAGCTGGGCTGCGAAGGACAGGTAGGGGTTAGAGGAGGGGTCCGGTGCACGGAACTCGAGGCGCTTGGCCTTGGGGTTGGTGCCGGTGATGGGGATACGGATACCTGCCGAACGGTTACCCTGTGAGTAGACCATGTTGATAGGTGCTTCGTAGCCGGGAACCAGGCGCTTGTAGGAGTTGACGGTGGGGTTGGTGAAAGCTAGAACTGATGAGGAGTGCTCAATCAGACCACCAATGTACCAGCGGGCAATATCTGAGAGGCCTGCGTAGCCGCGCTCATCGTAGAAGAGGGGCTCGCCGTCCTGCCATAGTGACTGGTGGCAGTGCATGCCTGAACCGTTGTCGCCAAAGACAGGCTTGGGCATGAAGGTGACGGTCTTGCCCCACTGGTCGGCGGTGTTCTTGATGACGTACTTGAACTTGAGCAGGTCATCTGCTGCCTGGGTGAGGGTAGAGAACTTGTAGTTAATCTCAGCCTGGCCGGGTGCACCAACTTCGTGGTGGGAACGCTCAACTTCGAGGCCTACTTCGTCAAGGCTTACGCACATGGCGTCGCGCAAATCTGCCTGCTTATCGACGGGGGAGACGGGGAAGTAGCCGCCCTTGGTCTGGGTCTTGTTGCCCAGGTTGCCGCCTTCTTCCTTGCGGCCAGAGTTCCAGGGAGCTTCATCTGAATCAATCTTGAAGGAGACTGACTGGGGAGTGACTTCGTGCTGGACGTTTTCGAAGACGAAGAATTCTGCTTCTGATGCGAAGAAAGCGGTGTCTGCGATACCGGTTGACTTCAGGTACTCTTCGGCGCGTTCTGCAACACCACGGGGGTCACGGTGGTATGACTCACCGGTGCGGGGGTTAACAATGGAGCCGGTAACGACCAGGGTCTTTTCAAGACGGAAGGGGTCAACGTAGCAGCTAGTGACATCGGGGATCAGCTGCATGTCAGACTCTGCGATGCCCTGGAAACCACGGATTGAGGAGCCATCGAACATCTGGCCTACGGTGAAGAAATCTTCGTCGATAGCCTTAGCGGGCAGGTTGAAGTGCTGCTGAACGCCGGGCAGGTCGCAGAAGCGGATGTCAACGAACTTGATGTCTTCGTTCTTGATGAAGTCGAGGACTTCCTGTGCAGTAGTGAACATGGTCGTTTGTTCTCCTTGAGTTGTTATCGACCCATGGGTGCCCGTTTGCAGGGGCTCCCTCGCTGTTGTTTCTAGCCTAAGGCGTATTTTTTGCCCTAAAGTGTCGCTTTTGTTTCGCGCATGTAACTTGCCTTGTGCCTGGGTTGCGTGGGCGTTACCTGGTTTAAGGGGGCTACGGTCCCTTATATCTAGTGTAGGGGTTCTAAGCTCAAGTTTCTCAGAGTACGGGATGCTTGCCCCAGCTTTTCCCCAGTGAAAGGAGCTAAGAGCCGGTAAGGTTAGTGGGGTGCTGACAAGAAAAGAATTAGGCTCATGGATTGAAGGTGCCCCCACTGATCAGGAGTACCCCGGCCAGAATATGGGCAGACCGCGGTCAGGACGGGGAGCCGTGGCTCGCCCGGGGCGCCGTCTGCTAGCTTTCTGGGTGGATTGGTTACTGGTTGAAGGCATCTTTTTTGTGCTGGGGCAGACTATCTTCCCCACCGTCAATACGGCCATCCCCGATATCGTACAGCTAGTCTTTTTCTGGCTCTATATGGTGGCAGCTGTAGGTTTCATGGGGCATACCATGGGGCATTTTGCCCTGGGCATGCAGGTGCAAAGACTCGATGGTAAACCCGCTGGTTGGCTGACCGCCCTTATCCGCCAGTCCCTCATCATGCTGGTATTACCCGTTGTCATTATGGACGCAGACCAGCGAGGCTTACATGACCGGGCCCGTCACACTATTTTGGTGATGATTCGATAAAAGAAAGATAATATGACGAACCCTAACCCCGAAGAACCGCCCCACACAAAGGACCCGGCGCTACCGTCCTTTCTCACCCAGCCACGAAAAATCGACAAGATTCTTTTGAGTCTTTTGGGTTTGATGACTATTTATTCAATGGTCATGATTCCTCTGCGCCCTAACCTCATGGTTGATGCCCCCTGGCTTCTCTCACTGCTCACAGGATCAGGGCTGGGGCTACTGATTACAGCCGCCCAGAACCAGGGTGCTGTCCTCATGCTAGCTGCCCTCAGCCTAGCTGCAGCTGCCAGTGCCATCAAATTCTTGCTTGTCTACTTCTTCATGGGCAAACACTGGGGGCAGGATTTCATCACCTGGATATTCGCCAACCACACCCCCCTGTGGTGGCGCAAACTTGAAGGGTTTGTCGAGAAGCACCTTTTCCTGAGCCTGGCATTAGGGTTTATCCCCTTCTCACCTATCCCTGCCACAATCCTGGTTGCAATCGCCGGGATTCGCAAAATCAAGGGGTGGATGATTGGCCTCTATATCTTCCTGCTGGCCCTGTGCAATAAGCTCTTCTACCTCTACCTGGGATTGCGTTTTGGTGAAGGCATACAGCCAACTCTCGAAACTATCGACCGCTACATGATGCAAATAACCCTGGCCTTGATTGCCTACGTTTTCATCATGAACTGGTGGCGTAGCTCTAAGAAAAAAACTGGGCAGTAGACTTGCCCACGGTACAAAGGGGGGGGGCGCTCAACAGGTGTTGAGCGGGCCCCCCTTATGTGAGTAAACCCTTAGGCTTAGCGCATGCCCTTACGGTTAGGGCGCATACGCATAGGGTCAATACCCTTAGGAATAGCATTGAGCATGTTGTTCTGCTTTGACAGCGAATCAATGCGGTTTGCTACCTGGTGCATCTCCTGCTGGGTGAGCTTCTTAGAAAGCTTATTCATGGTCTTGGTGAGCTGCTTAAGCTCAACCTGGCCCTCAGCAGAACCGGTGTTAATGACGGTAACAGGAACAGTTGGCACAATCTTGGTGTACTTGAGCTTTTCCTTCTGAACCAGGCCATTGACGCGGCTGGTGGGCCCCTCAGTGACGAGGACGATGCCAGGGCGTCCAATGGCGCGGAAGACGACGTCCTGGGATTTGTTGGCTGCTACGGGGCGCTGCTCGAAAATCCAGCCGCGACGCAGGGTAGAGAGAGCTGCACCGGAGCGTCCGGGCTGGCCTTCTAACTGCGCGAAGGCAGCCTTTTCTGCACGGCGAGAGAGCACCATGACAGCGAACAAGATACCCAGGGGGATACCAATCAGCAGGAAGGTAATCCAGTTATTCAGTAGCAGACCGATGAGTAGGAAAACCAGAAGGGTGCCACAGAAGATGAGGGCAAGAATCCAGGGGATGGTGGGGTCCTGCTCGCGGGTCATAGCATAGACCTGCTTCATCTGAGCAAACATGCCGGGGCCACGCTTGGCGCGGCGCTCCTGACGAGCTTTCTTCTTTTCTTCGCGGGTCTGTGCGCGGGTGCTGCCACGGGATTCAGCCACTGTGTTTCCTTCGTGAGTCGATTCTGGGCGGGCGGGTGCCATACGCGCCCTAACTTACCTATTCTATACGGCAAGCGCCCACCGGTGAAACCGCTGGGCGCTTGAAACTCTAGAGGCTGAGCTAGCTTTTATGCTCCGGCCGCTACCAAAGAGCTGGCCTCCTGCATAGCAAAACCTGAATCTTCGATGTGAGACAGGTGCTCAGGAATCTTACGCCCCTGCTTCTTCATTGCACGAGCCCAGAGCTTACCGGCACGGTAGGACGAGCGTACCATGGGGCCTGCCATGACGCCGGCAAAGCCGATTTCTTCAGCCATCTTCGACAATTCAACGAACTCAGCGGGCTTAACCCAGCGGTCGATGGGGTGGAAGAGAGGGCCAGGGCGCAGGTATTGGGTAAGAGTAATCAAATCAGTGCCAGCATCGTGCAGGTCGCACAGGGCCTCGTAGACTTCGTCATTGGTTTCGCCCATACCCAGAATCAGGTTGGACTTGGTAATCAAGCCTGCCTCTTTACCCTGGGTGATGACGTCCAAAGAACGCTCGTAGCGGAAGGCAGGGCGAATCTGACGGAAGATACGAGGAACAGTCTCAAGATTGTGGGCAAAGACCTCAGGCTGGGCATCAATAACCTGCTGGACGTCCTCTTCCTTACCCTTAAAATCGGGAATCAGGATTTCGACCCCAGTATTAGGGGAAACCCGGTGAATCTGACGGATAGTTTCGGCATAAAGCCAGGCCCCGCCGTCTTCAAGATCATCACGTGCTACACCGGTGACCGTGGCGTAGCGCAGACCCATCTTCTTAACGTTCAGTGCTACCTTCAGAGGCTCGGTGCGGTCGATGGCAACAGGCTTGCCGGTGTCAATCATGCAGAAGTCACAACGGCGGGTACATTCTGAACCGCCGATGAGGTAGGTGGCCTCGCGGTCTTCCCAACATTCGAAGATGTTGGGGCAGCCTGCCTCTTCACACACAGTGTGCAGGCCAGAGCCTCGGGCCAAGTCAATCATTTCCTTGTATTCAGGGCCGACCTTGGCCTTGGTCTTAATCCATGAGGGCTTCTTCTCGATGGGGACCTCGGCATTGCGGGCTTCAACGCGAAGCAGCTTGCGGCCTTCTGGCTGGGCGCTCATGAGGTGGGGTTCTCCTTGGTATATAGCTTGGTTCTCGCCGGTGATAGGGTATGGCAGCTAATCAGACTAGTCTTGGACAGTGAAGTTGGCAGCTAGTTGATCGGCGTAGCGCGCTAGTTCTTTTTCTACTGCATCAACAACATCAGAGGGGCTAATATTCCGCCCCAGCTGTTCTGAGATGGTGGTAACACCGGCATCGGTGATACCGCAGGGGATAAAAGCGCCAAAGGGATCAGTGGAGTTGTTGCAGTTCAGAGAAAAGCCGTGCATGGTTGTCTTCTTAGAGACGCGAATACCGATAGCAGCAATCTTCTTATCGGGCACTAAGGCGCCATCGCCCATGACCCATACCCCCGAGCGTCCTTCTACCCGCTGGCAGGTGATGCCCATATCTGTGAGGACGTTAATCAGTACCTCCTCTAAGAGGCGCACATATTTGACAACATCAAAGGGCTGGGGCAACTGTACGATGGGGTAGCCAACGAGCTGGCCAGGGCCGTGCCAGGTGAGCTTTCCTCCGCGGTCAATTTTTATTACCGGTACCTGGTTATCGGCGGGATATTCATGATCTTCGGTGCGCTTACCAGCGGTGATAACTTCTTGATGTTCTAGAAGTAAAACGGTGTTTTGACGGACGCTGGTGGCGACTTCTTCGTGGATAGTGCGCTGGTAGTCAAGCGCGGAGGTATATTCCACATAGTCGGGGGCAAGCCCAACACGTTCAAACAAAAGTGCCATACCTTCTAGAGTAGTCCTTTTAGCGGTGCGACAAAAATATTTGAGAAGGCTCAAGAGCACCGTGCCTCTTCTCTTACCTTATGACACTCTATGACGCTTTTATCCACAAGGGTTCTGTATGTATTTGACTAGGTGAAACATTCTGCCTGTGGAGAGCGGTGAGAAGGCAAGAACACACTGGTATATAGCTTAAGCATGAGCACCCCCACACAAGCACCCCAGACACCTCAACAGCCTGCCCCGACGGAACAAGAAATAGCGCACTCTTCTCTTCTCCCAGCAAACCTAGCCGATGTTACCCCGCGCTACCGCATCGAAAGCGGAGCCCACCACAGCACCTGGATCGTAGACTGCGGCTACCAAGGCGCTGCCCAACTCGAGGTGCAAGCTGGCCCCTACACTCTCACCCACATCACCGAACCTGCTGAGGAACACATCAAAGCAGCCGAACGGCTCTGCTCCATCAACCCCCACCCCGCAGTGCTACGCGTTGATGCGGTAACCTCATCAGCCAACTCCCACCACATCTGGTATGAACCCGCTGAAGCCGGTACTCTTGCAGACTACTGCCAGGCCAAAGGCAAACTGCCACTAGGGCAAGTAACAGCCATCGCACAAGGTCTCACGCAGGCCCTGAGCTACCTCCACGAGCAAGGCTTTGCCTACTCCACCCTCACAGCCAACCATTGCCTACTCACCGTGCGAGGCGAACTCAAACTTCTTGCCCCTGATCTTGATACCCGCACCCTGACACCAGCAGTACAAAAAAGCCGGCAGGCAGAGAATATTGCTGCTTGCGCTGTCCTGCTATGGTTTTGCCTGACCGGCCAAGAACCTAAGACTATGCGACTGAGAGCTCCACTGAACCTAGCCGTCCCCCAAGCAAGTGAAGCGCTAGCCCAGACTCTCGAAGATGCCATCGACTCTAGAGCCCAACAACCTCAGCTTGCAGACCTACTAGCTCCCATCGAACTAGTAGCAGACCCCGAGCCTCTAGAACTTCACCTCAGCGCCCACCCAAGCGTGCATTCCAGGCTCCCTGCCTACAGGCAACCTGAAACAAGAGAACCTCACCGGGCTATCAAACAGCGGTGGAAAACCTACGGGCAACTTCCAGATCTATCCCAAGGGAACACAAGACACACCCGCAAACAGATTCTCAAGAAAACAGAAAGCAAAAGCAGCTGGCAACTACCCCTAGGGAAGAATCTCCAAGGCAGGGGAGCCCTTGCCGGGGTAGCCGTCGTTGCTGCCCTAGCCCTGGGTGGGGCTGGGTATCATCTCTTCTCCCCAACATCTTCCTCTGAAGAAATGAAGTCAGAAGCCGAGACTACTTCATCACCTTCACCTCCTAGTGAACTAGCTGTGGAGCCTCAACTGGCCGGCCAGCCACAAGAAACCGAGGAACAACAGGTAAAGACCGCAGGACTAAGTGATGATGAAATAGCTCTAATCACTACAGGACTAGTGGCTACCCGCAGCACAGTCCTGGCTTCAGGGGAACACAGTCGCATTGGCGAATACGCACCTCCAACCTCACCACTGGCTAAATCCGATCAACAACTGCTAAGCCATGAAGGTGCAGCTAGATTAGCTGGCACAAGCACAGAACTGATTGCGGTGAATGAGGTTGTAACAACTGAAAACGGTTATACACTCCGGGCCATCGTGCAAGCTAACGGGTATAGCCCCACTGGTAGCGACCAAGAACTTGCTGCACAAGGGATTAGCTGGCAAGACGGTAAAGTGCTCCAACACGTTGAGCTGAGCATCCAAGACCAAGACGGAAGCTATCTACTAACTCAGGCCCGCCCACTGCCACTGACACCGTCCACCCTCTAGAGAACCTATCTACCTGTCTATATGCCAGGGGCGGTGCACCAAACCGGTGCACCGCCCCTGAGTATAAGAATCTACAGATTCTCGAAAATGAGCTTAAATCTGGGGGTACTGCATGAACACCGCGATAGCAATATTAATTAGTGCCAAACCGCCAACAGTATGGGCCAAAGCCACATTTCTGCCATTTTCAGGGGTGCCCAGTGCACAGGCGGCCTTGTACTTCTTCTGTCCCATAAAAGCAGCTACAGCAATGATGAGAGCAAGCACCATCTTGATACCAATCATCATGTGATTCAAGGTCATGTTCTGTGACATCTGAAGGAAATAGAGAGCAAAGCCTGTAATCACCTGTAAGAGGGCTGCATGGAACTGGCCGGGTAAGACGATGCCCTGCTTGAAGGTGCCCAGCCATAGGCCAAGAACCATTGCGGCACCCACGATATGCAGGAAAAGAAGAATTGAAAATGCGATAGACATGACCACAAGTCTACGTAATACTTAGTTGTTTAGCGACAGTTTGCCACTAAAAGATGTGTGGGCGTGACCACGCAAGAAACCATAGAAAAAGAATACTATCCCGCAAAGAACAGAAAGGTGCCCCGCTGGCAAAATTACCAGCGGGGCACCCAAGCACCTAGCTATCAGAGCTAAGAACTATGGCTTAGAGACCAACCTCAGCTTCGAAGGCTGCTTCTTCAAGACGCTGCTTGAGGAAGGCCAGGAAGCGGCCGGCGTCCGCACCGTCTACAACGCGGTGGTCGTAGGTCAGTGAGAAGTAAGCCATGGAACGAACAGCAATGACGTCGTTACCCTCGGCATCCTGAACGATAGCAGGACGCTTGTTGGTTGAACCGATACCCAGGATTGCAACGTTGGGCTGGTTGATGATCGGGGTAAAGAAGATACCGCCGTTCTGACCGGTGGAGGAGATGGTGAAGGTTGAACCTGACAGCTCCTCGGGGCCAACCTGGCCATCGCGGGCGCGCTTTGCAACATCGTTGATGTTCTTAGCCAGACCTGCGATGTCGAGGTCGCCAGCATTCTGAACAACAGGAACGAGCAGACCCTTGGGGGTGTCAACAGCCAGGCCGATGTTCTCGGTGCCGTGGTAGGTGATTTCCTTCAGGTCATCGCTCATGGATGAGTTGAACTGGGGGAACTCCTGCAGAGCTTCGGTAACTGCCTTGGTGAAGAAGGGTAGGAAGGTCAGCTTAGAGCCCTCACGGGACTCGAAACCAGCCTTAGCCTTGTTGCGCAGAGCAACCAGACGGGTCAGGTCAATTTCCTGAACGGTGGTCAGCTGGGCTGAAACAGCCAGTGACTCAACCATGCGCTTAGCAACGGTCTGGCGGATGCGAGGAGCCTTCTCTGTGGTGCCGCGCTTTGAGGACGCTGCAGACTTGGGGGCTGCCTTCTTGGCAGGAGCGGTGGTTGCGGGAGCTTCAGCAGCGGATTCTGACTTGACGTCGCCACCCTTCTTTGCCTCAGCAGCAGCCATGACATCCTGCTTGCGGATGCGGCCACCAACACCGGTGCCCTTAACAGTGGAGAGGTCAACGCCTTCCTGCTTGGCCAGCTTGCGGACCAGGGGAGTGACGTATGCTTCGCCGTTATCGCCAGAAGGCTGTTCAACAGCGGGTGCCTCGGAAGCTTCGTTGGTTGAAGAGACAGCAGGTGCTTCCTCCTTCTTCTCTTCAGTCTTAGGTGCTTCTTCCTTTGAAGAAGCTGCTGAAGCGTCACCAATGATAGCCAGAACCTGGCCAACCTCAGCGTCCTCATCTTCCTGGATGCGGATCTCGAGCAGGGTACCTGCTACGGGTGAGGGAACCTCGGTGTCAACCTTGTCGGTGGAAACCTCAACGAGGGGCTCGTCAACGGCGACCTCTTCGCCAACTTCCTTGAGCCAGCGGGTAATGGTACCTTCGGTGACAGACTCGCCCAGAGCGGGCAGGGTAACCTCGGTGCCAGAAGCTGAACCGGAGGATGCAGCAGGTGCTTCTTCCTTCTTCTCTTCAGCCTTGGGTGCTTCTTCAGCAGGTGCATCGTCAGATGAGCCTGCGCCGGAGCCATCACCAATGACCAGAAGGGGAGCGCCAACCTCGACGTCCTCGTCTTCTTCAACGAAAATCTTCTCAACAACACCGGCTACGGGTGAGGGAACCTCGGTGTCAACCTTGTCGGTGGAAACTTCAACGATGGGCTGGTCAACCTCAACGGTTTCGCCAACCTCAACGAGCCAGCGGGTAACGGTACCCTCGGTTACGGATTCGCCCAGTGCGGGCAGTTCTACGGTGGTGGACATGGTCCTTCGTGCTCTCCTTGTGAGTGGTTTAAAAATTATGAAAGGTAGGTGGGTGGGCTGCCGGTGGGCGAACCCACCACCTACCTGAGTCTCATTTAGCCGTGCAGCGGGGTGCCAGCCAGAGCCATTGCTGCTTCACCCAGTGATTCGTTCTGAGTGGGGTGAGCGTGGATGAACTGTGCAACGTCCTCGGGGAATGCTTCCCAGACAACCCACATCTGAGCCTCACCAATCTGCTCGCCCATGCGCTTACCAACGGCGTGAACACCGATGATGGGGCCGTTCTTCTCGCGAACAACCTTGACCAGACCGCCGGTGCCCAAGATGGAGGACTTACCGTTACCAGCCAGGTTGTATTCAGCAACCTGAACGTTTTCCTTACCGAACTTCTCTTCGGCCTTGGGCTGTGAGTAGCCGATAGAAGCAATCTCAGGCTCGCAGAAGGTAACCTTGGGGATGTTGATGTCTTCGACAATCTGGGGGTTCAGGCCAGCGATTTCTTCAGCAACGAAGCGACCCTGCTGGTAGCCACGGTGAGCAAGCTGAACGCCAGGGACGATATCGCCGATTGCGTAGATGTTGCCTACGCCGGTGTGCAGACGCTCGTTGGGGATAACGAAACCGCGGTCCATGGTGATGCCCTGCTCTTCGTAACCAAAGCCCTCAGTGTTGGGGCCACGGCCTACAGCGACAAGAACAATCTCGGCCTCGAACTCGGTGCCATCTTCAAGGGTGACCTTGGCGCCGTTAGCATCCTGCTCAACGGTCTTGAAGAACTTGCCCAGTGAAGACTTAATGCCGCGCTTCTTGAACTCGCGCTCAACAACCTTGATGATTGAGGGGTCTTCGTTGGGGACCAGGTGGGGCAGGCCTTCAATGATGGTGACCTCAACGCCCATGGAGTTCCACATGGAAGCGAACTCAGAACCGATTACGCCACCGCCAAGGACGATTGCGCTCTTGGGCAGGTAGTCCATCTGAAGTGCTTCGGTGGAGGTAAGAACGCGGTCGCGAATCTCGATACCGAAGGTCTTAGAGATTGAACCTGAAGCCAGGATAATGTGCTTACCCTTATACTCGGTGCCGTTGACGGTGATGGTGTCCTTGCCGGTGAGCTTACCTTCACCTTCAATGACGGTGACCTTCTTCATCTTGAGAAGACCGGACAGACCCTTGAACTTGCCGGCAACGATGCCGTCCTTGTAGTCACGGACCTTAGCCATGTCAATGGACTCAAGGGTGGTGTTGACACCGTACTGAGCTGAGTGCTGTGCTTCTGAGGCTAGCTCTGCTGCGTGCAGGTAAGCCTTGGTGGGGATACAACCGGTGTGAAGGCAAGTACCACCCAGTTTGCTCTTTTCGATGAGGCCTACGGTGAAGCCCAGCTGAATAGCTCGCAGAGCTGCTGAGTAGCCTGCGCTACCGCCACCGAGGATGAGGATATCGAATTCTGTTGTTGCCGAATCGGCCACGTTGACGCTCCCTTACATGGGTTGCGGAGGCCGAAGCCCCCATGTGTACTGTCACGTTCTAGCTTATCCCTTGAACACCTCCACCTGCCACTATTGACAGGTGTTTTATTGTTCTGGTGGGAATGATTACACCCTCTACCCCGCTAGAACCTAACTAAAAAGGGTGTAAACGTAAAAAGTTGCCTACGAAAGAGGAGAATTAGGCGTACGCTTCAATGAACTTAATCAAAGTAGCGATGGAGTGGCCGGTACCTTCCTTAGGGGTATAACCGTAAGGACTCTCCTCGTTGAAGGAAGGACCCGCAAAATCTAAGTGTGCCCAGGGAATCTTGGCGCCGTCCTTCTCGCCCACAAATTCTTCAAGAAACATGCCAGCTACCAGCATGCCTCCATACCGAGCACCAATATTTTGCATATCGGCAACGGAAGACTTGAGGCTCTTGCGCAGATGCTGGGGCATAGGCATAGGCCAGTAGTCCTCACCGGCCTCGGCTGCTGCATCAACAACCTGCTTGCGAACATCATCACGGCCCATCACCGCTGCGGTGCGGACGCCTAAAGCAACGAGCTGGGCACCGGTGAGGGTCGCGATATCCAGCAGAACATCGGGCTCAGCTTCAGAGGCCAGGGCTAGACCGTCGGCCATGACCAAACGGCCTTCAGCATCGGTATTCATGACCTCTACGGTGTGGCCGCTGCGCATAGTAAGCACATCTTCGGGGCGGATAGAATTGCCGCCGGGCATATTTTCAGCCAGGCAAAGATAGCCGTGGACGGCAACCGGCAGGTTAAGCTCAGACGCTGCAGCAACAACGTTGAGCACGGTTGCAGCCCCTGCCATATCAGATTTCATGGTGGTCATAGAGCCCGCAGGCTTCAAGGAGATACCACCAGTATCAAAAGTAATACCCTTGCCCACAATGGCAACGGTCTTCTCAGCATGATCGGGAGTGTATTTGACTTCAACAAGACGGGGCTTACGCTCTGAGCCCTGGCCAACGCCAGCGATACCGCCAAAGCCTTCTGCAACTAGCTCATCGTAGTCCCAGACCTTAGTCTCAACATGCTTCAGGCCATCGACCCGAGAAAGGGCGCGCTCAGCAAAAGTCTCAGGGTAGAGGTGGGAGGGGGGAGTATTGACCAGACGGCGGGTATGATCAACTGCTTCACCCAGAATCAAGGCCCGGGTGAGTACATTTTCAGCCTCTTCAACTGTCACATCAGTAACAATGAGAACCTCAGCAACCGGAGCTTTGACCGAATCAGAGGTCTTTGCTCGTAACTGAGCATCGGTGAAGGCGCCGTAGGTGGCACCTTCTGCTACGGCAGCTACCTCTTCAGCGGTCTCAGTGCCCAAGGCGAGGGCTACGATATCTACACCGGCAAGCTGACGGATAGCTGAACCTGCTGCATAGCGCAGGGCGGTGCGGTGAGCGGTGGCATCATCATTCTGTGTGCCCAGCCCGATAAGAGCAACCACATCCACACCAGCTTCATCAAAACCGGGAAGTCGAAGAAGTTCGTCCTGCTTGCCGCTAACCCCCAAATCTTCCAAAATAGCCTCTAGCCCCTCAGCCGTTTCGCTATCGAGGGGGTTAGGGGCAAGTGAGGGGCCTTCCTTACCGGAATACACGCCCAGCACCAGTACATCAGCCTCAAGAGCGTCAAGGTCGGGGGCGGTTACAGAGAATGATAGGTCGTGAGAATCGCTCACAGAAATCTCCCTTCACATCAGGAATAAATAGGGGCAGCTACGCTATAAGGCGACTGCAGTACCGTCTATAAGATTAGGCCTAAATACTGTGAGAATGTAACCTGCGCAACGCCCCTTACTGGTAAATCACCGTAGAGCGAACAGATAAGGCGAGAACTCTGCGTGGCTGTCAGCAATAATTCTGCATGTTCCCAGCCTTATACCTCAGTCATCAGACTACACACCGGCCATACCCTGGAGTACTATAGAGACTCACAGAAGACGGGAACTCAAAAAGGGGGCTAGAAAGATGATACACGAAGACCGGCTGTATATAGCCCAGGCCGGAGCGTTCGAAAATGACCGGTTACGAGGTCTACCCCTTGTCATTGCTCTCTCTCACCCCCAGGATGCAGGTGGTACCGCCGGGCACCTAGGTGAAGTACTTCTGCACGAACTTGATAACGTGCCCGTCATTGAATTTGATGCTGACCGCCTACACGACTACCGCTCACGAAAGCCCCGCATCACTTTCAAGAAAGACCACTACACCAACCCGGTGCTCCCCGAACTCAAACTCTATGCGGTAGAAGACCGCCTGGGTAAGCCTTTCTTGCTCCTTACTGGAGCAGAACCTGATTTGCTGTGGCAACGATTTACAGCTGATGTGGTTGATATCGCCCAGAAACTTGAAGTTTCTGTAGCCCTAACGGTTACAGGCTTCCCTATGCCTGTTCCGCATACCCGCCCTATCCCCGTAACCGCACACGGCTCACGAAAAGACCTAACCGTTGGCATCTCCCCTTTTCAACCTGAGGTCATGGTGCCAGGGTCCGTTTCAAGCCTGCTCGAAGTTCGCCTCACCGAGGCTGGGATTGGCACAGCTGGCTTCGCGGTGAATGTTCCACAATACCTTTCAGAGTCAGAACTTCCCCAGACTGCTCTCATCGCCATGGAGCACCTATCGCTAGCTGCTAAGTTGAGCCTTCCCTCAGATCGCTTGCGGGAACTATCTGAAAACGTCCAGCTACAAATTGATGAGCAAGCTAACGCCAACCCTGATATTCAAAGGATGATTCGGCGCCTAGAAGAATCATATGACGCAAACGCCGCCCAAGGATTTAGCAGCCTGCCCCTCTCACAACGAGCAGCAGGGCAGGTTCCTAGCCGGGACGAAATCGGTGATGAAGTCGAGGCTTTTTTGGCCCAGTTAGACTACCACGACCCAGATGCGGGTGAAGGCACCCCGGGCTAGGCCCCTCATCCTCCTAGGCCCCTCATCTTCCTCGGAAGTCTCAGAGCGTTTTCAGTTCAGAGCGTTTTCAGTAGTGCGCCTGGCTGTGGAAATCCTCATATATCTGTCACAGATAAGTCATAGATTCACCGACATATAGGTTCCTAGCCCATGGTCTACCACAAAAAACCTTGTGACTTGGGTAAATTCCCTATTCGCTGACTATGAAGATATCCACAAGGGGTAGCGAAATTCCCCTAAGGCTCTGACTTTCACCAGGCTAATAGGTATGACAGAGAATTACTCCGCCCCAGAAGAACCCACCGTTACCTACATCAGCTCCGAGCGCGACGTCCTTGCCCTAGCACTTCACCTTTTAGGGTATTGGCCTGAACAATCCATCCTGCTTCTAGCTCTCAGCGACGGAGGCGCTGGCCCCCTCATGCGAGTAGATATGCCGGATATTTCTGACGTAGCCCCGGACGACTTCCTTACATACCTCTTTGGCGCCTTCCCCACCCACAGCCCTAGCGGTGACCCTATCAACAGCGTCTTTCTGCTCCTCTTTGCCCCAGGTTCAACTTCGGGTACTGCAAATGCGGCAGTAGAAAGTCCTTTCATAGACACAGCGCAACAGTACGCCACGCTCGCCCCAGCTCATGCTCAACGCCATGGGCTAAACGTACTGGACGTACTTGCAATTGGGCAACAGGCCTACTGGGCAGTAAATCCCGCTGAAGGACAACTTGCTCCCGCAGGCTTTCTCGACGATGTGCTCACAAGCCCGCTCTACGCCGAACTGGTAACTCGCGGATCATGCGTTGCGAACGATTTCTTAGAAGCACAAAAACTCAAAAGATGGGATGCGCTACAAACCCAGAACCCCCAGGCACAAGAGAGCTGGCAGGTCTATGCTGAAGCTGCTAGCACCCTATACCAGCACAATAAAGAAGAAGAGAACCCTGATGAAGCGTTCCAAATTGCTGGCGAACTAGAGCTGTGGGAACAGGCGATAGATACAGTGACTTCCTTGCTAGATAATGCCCCGGGTATAGACCTAGATAACAGGGGAGTGCTAGCTGATTCCATACGCGCCACGGTGCTACCTGACTTAGCCGGTTTTCTCATCACTTCACTCAGTAGCCTCGCCACGCTGCAACTGGTAATTTTTCAGGCCTGCCGCAGTCTCAAAGACTCCGTAGCCGCCCTTGAAACCTTGGCCAAGAGCAGCGAAGAACTTGGAATAAATCATCAGCCGGAATCTAATAGGGTGCTGCCCCTGCCCTCCACGCTTCACCGGTATCAGCTCAATCACCTCAGCCAACCTGAATCTTATACACCGAACCCATCAAAAGACACAGGGGATAATCTCAGCGCACTCGCACAGACCCTTTTTGGGCTAGAAACTCTCCCACCATGCTGGAAACGTCTTGACGCTTTAGCCTGCCTGGCAGCCGTACTTGAAGGCTCTGCCACCGGGAAAGCAGAAGGGGCTCTTGTTGCTGCTCAAGCCTGGATGAGCTGGATGCGGGGAAACTCTACAGAAGCCTCCCATCTGCTCGAAACCATTGATAACACCTATATTGAAAATGATTCTCTACCCCTGCACTACCTCTTAACCATAAGTGCCTTCCCAGCCTGGCTTACCCTCCCTGGAGGGACTCCTGGAGGGAAGATGAGTAAGAATAGCGAATAAGAGGCCGTGCCTTCTTCGCTAGATAACCTAAAACATGTCATACTTGACTATTGACCCCGCTCAAAGTATCTCTCAGAAAATACAGTTCCGTATTCGGGAATAGCAACCCCTTCTAGGGTGTTGAGATAACCGATAGTTACCTAGAAACTGCATTTTGTGACCCAGGCACTTGACAGGGTCTTAGGTGTTTTGACCGCGAACACCGCCTCATACTCGCTACGGTCAACTAGCTCAGAAAGGTTTTCTGTGTCACCAGCCGCACGCAAGAAAGCAGCCAGCGAAACCGCTGCAACCAAAGCCACCGCTAAAAAAACCTCAACTCGCGCCAAAGCAAAAAAGGCTGATGAGGCAGCAGACGCCGTAGAAGCAGACGACGAAGAAAGCGCCGCACCTCAGCGAGCCCCCAAAAAGACCGCAGCTAAGAAAGCTGCCCCTAAAAAGGGCCGTAAAGCCAAGGACGAGGACGACGAATTCGCCGATAGCGACATCGACTTGAGCGGTGATGACCTCGATACCACCGACATCGAAGATGCCGATGAAGACGATGAAGATGACGAGACTAACTCCGTCACCAAAGAAGAAAAGAAAGAAGCTGAAGCTGTAGCAGCTAAGGGCTCAGGCTTTGTTCTCACTACCAACGATGAAGATGACGCCCCTGCCATCCGCGTTGTTACTCCCGGCGCCACAGCGGACCCCGTTAAGGACTACCTCAAGCAGATTGGTAAGGTCGCCCTCCTCAACGCTGAGCAGGAAGTTGATCTTGCTATGCGCATCGAGGCAGGTCTCTACGCCGAACACAAGCTCAAAGAAAACCCTGATATGGACCCGCAGCTCAAGAAAGAGCTACGTTGGGTTATTCACGACGGCCGCCGTGCCAAGAACCACCTGCTGGAGGCCAACCTACGACTGGTCGTCTCTCTTGCTAAGCGTTACACTGGCCGCGGCATGCTCTTCCTCGACCTGATTCAGGAAGGCAATCTGGGCTTGATTCGCGCTGTTGAGAAGTTCGACTACTCAAAGGGCTTTAAGTTCTCAACTTACGCAACCTGGTGGATTCGTCAGGCCATTACCCGCGCTATGGCAGACCAGGCTCGTACTATTCGTATTCCTGTGCACATGGTTGAAGTCATCAACAAGCTGGCACGTGTGCAGCGTCAGATGCTACAGGATCTAGGCCGCGAACCTACCCCTGAGGAGCTTGCTAAAGAACTTGATATGACCCCCGAAAAGGTCATTGAAGTTCAGAAATACGGCCGCGAACCGATTTCACTCCACACCCCTCTGGGTGAGGACGGCGACTCTGAGTTCGGTGACCTGATTGAGGACTCTGAAGCTGTGGTACCAGCAGACGCCGTCTCATTCACCCTACTCCAAGAACAACTCCACTCAGTTCTAGATACTCTCTCTGAACGTGAAGCTGGTGTTGTTGCCATGCGTTTTGGTATGACTGATGGTCAGCCTAAGACTCTCGATGAAATCGGCAAAGTCTACGGGGTTACCCGTGAGCGCATTCGCCAGATTGAATCAAAGACCATGTCTAAGCTCCGTCACCCTAGCCGCTCCCAGGTTCTTCGCGACTACCTAGACTAAACCGGCTTAGTGGAGACACAGTAAAAGGGTGGGGCCCTTGAGCAAGCTAGCTCAAGGGCCCCACCCTTTTCGCGATACATCTGAATCACACCATCATAAGTGCGCAGCGCTTGAGAAACCTGCCTTAAGCAATAGCTAGGGCCACAATTTTCCAGTTGCCTCGTTTGCGCTCTGCCCGAAGAGCTATAGCTCTCGTCCGAATCTCATCGGTCACCAGTAAACTCATCTCATAGGCTGTAGGGGCAGCTTTCTGAACGATGATACGACGCGGGCGAATCTGTGCTGAAGGCTTCTGAGGGTACATGGCTTGAGGGTAATGAAGCTGCCGGTAACGAATGGCAGCTTTAGCTTGTTCAAGCTGCTTCTCCAGAGTGCGGTAGCAGCCAATAGTCATCCACGGCGCCAGATGATGCTGAGGCCTGCGCCCCATAAAAACTTCAATGGCAGCGGTTCCGATGCGAACCCCAAGCTGCTCAACAGCCTGCTCCTCTTGATCGATAAATGAAAGACTTACTTCAGGCTCAGCGGGGTGACCCTTTTCAAAGAAAGGCGCATATTTCTCAGCGTATTCGGTAGCCTCTACGATGATGTATTTACGGTCGTCTCGTTCTGGGAAAGCGGTTTTCATTGGATGCTCCTTTGTAAAACCTAACGGGGTAAATGAATAGTTTGACCTGGAAAAATAAGGGTATCTAGGGTGGGGATAGTATCTTGATTAAGGTGGTAGATGCTCTGCACAAGCGCCAACACCTCAGCTCCAGAAGCATCTGGGGCTAACCTGCTTTCTGCAATGCTCCATAAGGAATCACCAGAGGCTACGGTGTAGGTATCTGTGAGATTTTCAGTTGGGTGTGCATCTTTGCCCTCGGAGGCTCCAGAGAACTGCACTGACTCTGGGGTAGCAAGAAGGGAAAGTTCCTCTTGGTTGCTACCGCCTTCCCCAGAGATTTGCGATAGAGGAGTGCTGCCTCCAAATAGGGGAGAGATGGGGCGGTAGCTTGTACCTTTGACAGGAAGAATAGTTACGGCCGTCTGCGTCTGAGGGCTTTCGAAGAGCGGTGAAAGTGGAGTTGCGGGGCTCCTTAGATCGATGAGGGGACCATCGATAGGAGAAGCGACGTTAGATTCGTGAGGAAACAGAGGGGAAGAAATCTCGTCTCCGTACATCGGTGCTGTAAGTACAGCGGCCTGTTCAGACGGTAAAGCATAAGCCTGTGCTGCGGGGTTTAAAGCTCCAATGCCTATAGAGGCTCCAGCAAGTGTCTTAAGAAGACCAGGGGCCCAGGCAGGAAGCTGTATCTGATGGAAGGTACGCTGCGAACGAAGCAGAGCACTGTAATAAAAACCTAAGCTCATAAGCCACCAGAGGGCAATACAGAAGCAGAACAGGCCAATAAGAGCACAAACTAAAAGACTAACCCACAGGCCTGGGGTACCTGGAGCTATGTCTAGGCCGTGTTCCTTATCTGTGAGAAGTGAGTGAACCATCATGCTAGCTACTCCAGCGCCCGCCAGAGCTAGCAGAGGAACCAAATTGGCAACTATGAAGGCAGAAACCCTTGTTTTCACTTCTTTCACCTCGAATCATGTCATTTGATGCAGTTTGATGATTTAAGTATCATACTACTTCTCTTTGAGGGGGATTCAAAGGACGGCATGCCATTACTCGAGATATTTTCGCTCGTCACGGTATGCTCAGTGCATGACACACCTCGATTTACTCTTCCGTGACTACGAAATTCAGATGGAAGCCCACAAACAGCGAGACTACGAGATGGACGCCCGCGAGCTTCGCCAAGCAGAACTTTCTCGCATCACCGCAGCCGATCGACTGGCCGCTCAGATGCAACAAGAACTAACCATTCACGGGACAACAGGAGACATCTGGCGAGGAAAACTACAAACCCTTGGGCTAGGGTGGCTCCAACTTTCCACCGAGGCAGGGGGCATCATCCTTCCCCTTGCCGAAACTCTCTGCTGGGAAGGAGGAAACCACCACGCAATAGGAGAAGCACACGAAGTCTCCCGAAAGCTCACCCTAGGGTCTGCCCTGCGAGCTCTGAGCAGAGCCCAACAAGAGATACAAATACATCACACCGGAGGAAAAGGACTAACCAGCGCAGGAAAAATCTACTCGGTAGGGGCAGACTACTGCGAAATCCTCGGTATGAGGACACAAAAAGAGGGCGCATATGGAATACCACAAGTTCCACGTTGCGTCCTCTTCACCTCGATTGCCGCTATCAGAGTAGCGAGATAACCAAGCTCATTTAAGAAATATCTGCCCGCTCTGACTGATCAGCCCGGATAGCTTCTTCGGTCATGGCATAGCGCTCGCTGATATAGGCTTCGAGCATACTCTTCTCAACTCTCCACTGGTTTCTGCCACCAATCTGGATAGCTTTTAGCTCCCCAGAACGCACCAATGCACGAGTTTGACTGGGGGAGATATTAAGAATTTCACCGACGTCTGTCAGAGTGAGGAAACGCTGTTCAACCATGTCTAGAGTCCTTTTATGAGGGGGTGAATGGGGGATTCTTTGCTACATTTTAGTGTATTTTGACCTATTTTGATAGAAGAATCAAAGTCTGTGGATAACTTGATTGATTTTGCGTAACCTTCGCCCAAAATATGCAAGAATTTTGAAATCTAGCCTCTGATTAGGGAAACTGCTGTTAAAGAGAAAAATCCCTGACTCAAAGAGGTGCCCACATGGCTCAAGAAAACCTAGCTGCCCGCTTCAGAAAACCGGGCTTTCGCGACCCCAAGCTGCTGGCGGGCGTCCTCATCATTCTTCTCTCAGTTCTAGGGGTGGTCGGTATCGTGCGAGCTACCAACCAAACTCAGCCCTATTACGTAGCTAGCAAAGATATTGGTATAGGTGAGAAAATCACCACCGACAACACTACAACCACCCAGGTCAAACTCGGAGACTCAGCCCAATTCTATCTTTCAGCCGATCAAGTAATCGCTGAGGGCACAGTTGCCACACGCCCCCTAGCCTCAGGCGAACTTCTCTCTGCACGTTCACTATCAAGCGAAGTAAATGATGGGCGCAGACTCGTCACATTACTTCTAGACCAGTACGCGGTAGCTGAATACCTACCCGGTGACCACGTAGATATTTGGGTCGCCTACAAAACAGAGGGCACCAACTCCTATGGTGACCCCGTAGCGATAGCAGAATCAGCACAGGTACATTCTGTAACCGCCCAAGAGTCAGTCATCGGAGGCACAGGACGTTCAGCTGTAGAACTATGGGTCAAGCAGGAAGTCCTACCTGATGTACTGGGTGCAACAAGTAAAGGCGCGGTCATCAACCTGGTTCCATCGGCTTACGAAACAGGAGATAACTAATGCAGGTCCCTCTTGTTGTCGTTGGCGATGAAGGCGGACGCTTCATCGCAGCTATCGAATCCCAGCGCGGCCATGTGAGCGTGGTCAGACATGTTCACGACATCGGCGAGATGCTAGGAATCGCCCAAAGCGGTATCGCCCGCGCTGTACTCATCGTGACCGGGGCAGAACAACTAACTCACTCCATGGTGAAATCCCTGCACCTTCTAGAGGTAGCAGTTTGTCTTGTCCTCGACCAAGGAACCCCACCAGCTATCACAGGGGTTCACCCCATCGACTCCCTAGCCGATACTGCCGAACTCATCGGTGAAATAGAACAAGCAGTCGAAAACCTGCTGGCTTCAGAAGACCCCGAACCTCGCTCCGAACCGCACCTAGATGCACCTGAGCTCTGCGCACCTGCACACACCGGGCAGCTACAGACAGAAGAAAAACAGGACGCACCCCCTTCACCTCACACAAACGGAAAAGTAATGGCAGTATGGGGGCCCTACGGCTCACCAGGGCGCACAACCTTAGCCATCAACCTAACAGCAGCCTACGCAGAAGCAGGTTACACAGTATGCCTGGTGGATGCAGATACCTACGGGGCCTCAATCGGGGCCGCCTTGGGGCTCACCGATGACTACTCGAGCCTGGCCCAGCTCTGCCACTATGCAGACCGCGGGAACCTCACCCAACAGCAGCTCAAAGAACTAACCCATACCATTTCAGACCGTTCCCACTATTTCGACGTCATCACCGGGATAAACAAAGCAGAACGCTGGGTAGAAGTACGCTCCAGCGCACTAGAGCTTGTGCTCAATCAACTGGTCTCAAAATACGACCTAGTAGTAATTGATACATCCTTTTGCTTAGAAGAAGACCCCGCCCTGAGCTTTGACGGCCTAACTCCCCAACGAAATGAAGCAACCCTCACCAGCCTGACACGAGCCGATCACATAGTAGCTGTCGGCCTAGCAGACGTCGTTGGCGTACCCCGGCTCATCAAAGCATACGACAGTCTCACCACAGCTCTTGGAGCGAACCCCGCCGAGAAAATCAGCATTGTCTTTAACCGAATCCGCACCGAAGCCTTAGGCGGCTCCGCACAAGCGGCACTAGAACACTCCTGGGAACGCTTTGGGCCAGCCCTCCCTATCACATCTCAACTACCAGAAGACACCGCAAACGCAGATAAAGCCCGGCTAGAAGGACGAACCATTCTTGACCTAGCCCCACACACAGAACTGGCTCGCCAACTGCACGAACTAGCTCAGACCACTCAACGCGCCCTAGGACTTGGAAAACCTGCCCCATCGCTAGAGCAAGTACAGGGCATAAGCATGATAAAAAAGAAGAAACCCTGGGCGCGCTTTACCCGCCGCCACAGTACCTAAACCGCCCGGTTCACGCTAACAGGAGGCACCTTGTCACTGACCGAACCCCTCATGCCCACAGACGCTTACAGGCCCGGCGACATCGAATGGCTCCACCTACTCACCAACGAATGGCAAATCATTGCAGATACCGGCTACTGCGACCTGATGCTCTGGGCCCCCCACCCCGAGACCATCGAAGGCTATTTCTCCCTCTCCCAATCGCTACCTGCCTCCGCTAGGTTCATCAACCTGGCCCAAATTCGCCCCTCCACCACCCACACAGTCTTCCACACCGACTGGGTAGGAAAAGAACTCAACCCTGCCCTCTGCGAACGCGCTGTAGCGAGTTGGAATAGTCAAACCCCCAAGACATTCAACGATGAACATAACCTCACCGACATCGTCCTTGATACGGAATTTATTCCACTCATACGTAACGACAGGCCTGTAGCCCTACTATCTGTCCACCGTGAAAGCCTAGGTACCCGAAAGCGCCAGAAAGCAGAACGGGTCTACCGCGATGTCTCCCACCACCTTCTACAGATGGTCTCACGCGGGGCCTGGCCCGAATTCGCTGCCCCTGTTGGAACAGCCCACGGCAACCCACGCGTCAGCGACGGTCTTGTCATGCTTGATACCGACGGGCGAGTCACCTACGCCTCTCCTAACGCCCTCTCAATTTACAAACGCCTCAACTACGCAGGCGATATGATCGGGGCAAGCCTGCTCGATATCACCCGGGCCTTACTCCCCACCGGCGAAAAAGCGGACGAAACTCTGCCCCTAGTTCTTACCGGCCGCATGCCCTGGCGTGCAGAAATTAAAGCCAATCTCAAAAACGTCACCTTCCGCGCCATTCCCCTGCGACACGTCTCCAGATTTGGCGAAGAACGCTACGGTGCTCTTCTCTTGTGCCGCGACGTCACAGAGCTACGCCGGCGAGAACAAGAGATGATGTCTAAAGACGCTACCATCCGCGAAATCCACCACAGGGTTAAAAACAACCTCCAAACAGTGTCAGCTTTACTGCGGCTACAATCTAGACGCATGACCACCCCCGAAGCGAAGGAAGGCCTTGAACAGGCCATGCGTCGTGTATCAACTATCGCCCTGGTACATGATGCTCTCTCGCAAGGGCTGACCCAGGACGTAGATTTCGATGACCTCATCAGCCGCCAATTCAGACTTGCTGCTGAGCTAGCGTCCCCCGGCCAGCAGGTTGCAACCCGAATTGAGGGATCATTTGGGAAACTACCTAGCCAGATCGCAACACCTCTAGCCCTTGTTATCAACGAGGTCGTAGCTAACGCGGTAGAACACGGGCTAGCTGGAGAAACCGGTACCGTGACGTTAGGCTGCCAACACCGCTACTCAGAAGGGCAAGAGCACAGCATCATCGTTACAGTGCACGATAGCGGCCAGGGGATCAGTGCAGAGAAAATCAGGGAGCTAGAGGAAGACGGCCCCGGAAACGGTCTCGGCACACAAATCGTGAAAACCCTGGTTGCTAGCGAACTCAACGGTACTATTCATTGGTCTCCAGCCCCTGAAGGTGGGACTCTCGTAACGATTGAAGCAACTATCTTATAGATAGTAAGAACACTATAAAAAGCAGGGGTGAACTGTTTGACCAGTTCACCCCTGCTTAAGAACACTTAAGTGAAGTCTTCTACTATGAGGCCCTACGGGCTCGAGCAGCACGTCGCTTTATAGCACGACGCTCATCCTCACTTGTACCGCCCCACACGCCAGAATCCTGGCCTGTTTCGATAGCCCACTGCAAGCAGATATCCATCACAGTGCAGCCGCGGCAAACATTTTTAGCCTCTTCAATCTGAAGAAGGGCGGGCCCGGTATTTCCTACGGGGAAAAAGAGTTCAGGGTCTTTCTCAAGACAAGCAGCACGGCTACGCCAATCCATTAGCATGCTCTCCTATAGGGTTTACCGGATTAAAGCTGAGGCAAAAGGACTCAGCAACTTACAAAAAAATCTGGCCCCTTTCCTCAAAGGAGCCAAACTTGAACCTCAATAACTTTCCCACGATATGGGGCGTCATACAAGGGGGTTGTGAGCGAAAATCTGCCCGCAAAGCTGAGGTAAATATCACAGGAGAAGACCTGTGGGGGTGCCGGGGTGAGAGGTAACACTCCCAGATGCCTATTCTAGATAGGAGACCCTTTAGGAAGAAAGAGAAATGAGATAGACATGGCTTCTTCTAGTGCCTTAGCCGTCCCCAGGCCAGTGAAAATCTTGGTTGGCTTAAGCTTAAGCCAGGCCCTATACCTTGCCTTCCGCGCACTCATCGGCATTATCACCTCTACTGAAAGTGGGGGAGCTGTAGTGACAGCCTCCTTCTACTTTATTATCTCGCTAGCCCTTGGCGTAGGCGCTCTTGCCATATGGCGGGCCCAGCGCTTTGGGCAGACGCTTGTGCTCGTCTGGCAGCTCTTTGCCGTTATTATTGGCATTCAAACAGCCCTAGGTGGGGACCACCTGGTAGGAATCACAGCAGCCACGATTGGAGGGGCCGTTATTTTGCTACTTTTTACTCGCTCTACTCTCGAGTATCTGACTCCTTCTTCCCGCTAGCCTCTACCTCTGGCAGGGCCGCTTGAAAAGCGCTAACCCTTGCATGGTCAATAATGACTCCACGCCCTGCCGGTAACTGACCATAGGTTCTAAGGTCAAGCGGTAAGGTAAGGCCAGGGTAGAAAGACATATCTGCTGAGGTTCGTGGGCTAAGGACGATACCTGTGGACGTGCCGTTAAGGGCTGCAAGAATCGGGGAGGTATTCCAGCGCGGCCACGGAGTATAGGTAAGAACAACCGATTCAAATTTATCTTTCTGGTTGAGTATCGTATGCTGCACATCATGACTGAGCTGATCAAGATTATCAATGAGCAATATAGGGCGAACCCCTAGACTTTCACCCGCGAGGAGGGCCTGCTCGATATCTGCCATCTGAGTAGTAGCACCTGAGGAGATAAGGATGAAATAATACTCAGGATTAGCTTGGATGAAGGTTTGGAGCAGGCTGGTTTTCCCTGACCCACGAGGGCCGCTAACACTCATGAACCCTGCCCGCAAAGGCGGGGTGAAAGCTGTAGACCCGTCTCTGAGCACTCCACACGCAAGTGCACCTGAATGAGGTTTAGGCGCACGAGAGATAGCATGCACAGGGCAGAACAAGGGTAAGGGGCGCCAGGAATGCTCGCCAGGGTAAGAGCCCTCTAACTGGGTGGTGGGCTGTAAGGAGGCCTTGTCTGAAGAACTCGGTGATGTATCGAGTGCTGCCCAGACAAGCGTACCTGCCTGCACCCGTCCTTGCGAGGAGTCGTAGATAGATTTTCCTTCTACCGCAAACTGCCCACTGCCCGGTATCGTGTAATCCTTGGTGTGGGGGCGGAGAGGGTCACTTTCAAGAGCAGAACGAGTCATGAAGGTGTGCTCAAAAATTTGCTGGTACTTGCCCCGCACTCCTGTAACTGAAGTGCATAAAACCTGGACCTTGGGGTGCTCGCCCATGGTAAGTATCTGCTGCAGGTGGAATTCTGCTACCGGGTGCCGCTGAAGGGAATCAAGCAGCACCTCGAGAGCATCTATCAGTAGGAGCTGACCAGGCTTGGGCTCTTCTGCGCAAGAGGCTAGAAGATGCTGTACATAGTCAAAATCCTGGTAGGTAAAGACCTCAACCTGCTCTGCATACTCCTCACCCCAGCCCCGTATCTCTCGAGCCCGCTGCTCTGAGGGGGTAAGACATAAAACGGCATAGCCTTTCTCCAGCGCTTGAAGAAGGGTTACCTGAAGTGCCGGCAGACAATCATTGCTAGATCCCTGTAGTAGGACCGGGCCATTGCTAGGCGTCCAGATAAAAGGAGCTTGAAGCCCTAACTCTGCTATCTCGTAGCGACCCAGCAGCAAAGAAAACGGGTGAGCTGAATCTGGCATATCGGTATGCTTGGGAGGCTGAAGGGCAGCGGCGATAGGCCGATAAGCAGGTAACTGGTGAAGTGCCTGATAAGCCTGATGAACGGACGTATTGGTAGCCTCAAGGTCGGTATCGCTCAGCGGCGGGAGCATCTTGGCCATGTGAGAATCATCGATATCGAGAATAAAACGTGCACGGCAGAGGTCTTCTGGTTCTTGCTCATAGAGCCCTGTAATTAAAGGTGCTTGAAACTCAACCACCTCATTTTCAGTGCTTTTGAGGAGCCCCCGGCCGGGGGACTGCGCAGAAAGATGAGCAGCATCATCAGAGCCTAGGACGCTAAAAGATTCCTGCGCAGAACTTACTCTCAGACACATCAGCGTTGAAATGTTGGCCCGAATATCGGGAGAAATTGCTCCCTGAGGGCGCTGGGTAGCAAGGATAAGGTGATAGCCCAGTGATCTACCGATAGTAGCGATTTTCATTATTTCGTTCATTATCTCTGGGTAATCATCGACGAGCATACGAAACTCATCGATACAGATAACAAGCTCTGAAAACTCCGGGGCTGTACGGGTAGCTTTGCAGCAGGCGATGTAATCATCGTAGGAGCTAATTCCCATGCGTTTCCACATCTGTTTGCGCCGCGTGAGATCTGCTCGTAAAAATTTCATCGTGCGCATCAGCTGAGAAGTTTCAAGGTCAGATATTAGTGAAGCGCAGTGGGGCAAGGACGCTAAGGGGCCTAAACCAGCGCCACCTTTGAAATCAATGAGGATCAATGAAAGACGTTGGGGCGGGTAGCGTAGTGCTGCTGACCACAAGAGCGAACGAAGAAGCTGAGATTTACCTGAACCTGTTGTTCCCGCGCAGAGGAAATGAGGGCCGTGAAGGGTCAGCCCCAGTTGTAGATTGGCATTACTCCCGCAGGCCTGGCCTGCGAAGAGAAAAATCTCTGCCGCCCACAGGTTCTTATGTGCACCCTCCTGCGGTAACTCAGTCAGACCATAGGCTGGTATGTGAGATGTCAGTACTTTAGCGCCAGCTAAACCTTGGGAAATAGGGGATAGCTGACCGGGCGTGAGGTCAGCTAGTAGCGCACAGTAACGCTCTTCGCTGATTCCATCTACAACGAAGCTATGCCAAGGGTGGGGTGGAGAAAAGAGGTCTGTGGGCGACTGGGGGGAGGAATAAGAACTGACAGGAAAGGCCCTTAGCTGCGCTGGTAAGGACGCCGGTATAGAACAGCACACCACCACACCAGCATCGACGCTATCAAGTTCTGCTGTGGATACTGCAAGTACGTTTGCTGTAGCAAGCAGCGGATCAATAAGACGTAGAAACCAGGCGGGATCTTTCTTCCCTACCAGAACATAGACAGGCTCTTCCTTGGCTACAAGCTGATAAAGAGCTAACCTCTGGGCTGATAAAGGCAGGGTAGGGAGTATCTGTGCAAGTTCTTCTGCGTTGACCGTATAAGGTGCTGCCTGGACTTCAGGTAATTGCTCTAACTCACGTTGCCGTCCCATGACTCGTAATGGTCGGGTGCCGCGTCCTACGATAAAACCTGTAGTAGCGTGTACCGCATCAGCTCCCCGGTAGCTGACTACTGCTTCTTCTTCCGCATGGGCAAGGTGCGCTATTTCCCGGCGTACCGAAGACCGTTCATGGCCTTGTGTAAAGGCATGAAGACCCATCAAAAGTGAGGACCCACAAGCCATCAGAAGAATAAACCACAGTTTTGTAAACCAGGCAATGACGAGCCCGATGATGAGAGGGAAAATCATCATAGCCACGGTAAGTAGCTTAGATTTAGGCGCAGGAACATCAATCTCTTGAATCTCAGGGTCACAGAAAAGGGGAGGGCTCTTCTCATGCTGGTCAAGAACGAGGACGCTACTACCTAAGACAAATTTTTCCCCAATGGTGATTCTGTGGTGCGCATCTTTCCCTGAGAAATACACTCCGCTGCCAGTTACTTCGAGGCAGCCCTCAATAGGTGCGAGAGAGGGGTCCTCAACTCTGAGCAGAGAAGCTTGTCTGCCGATTTCCCAGCTACCTCGTGCCAAGGGAAAGTAAGAATGTGAGTCTGGCCCGTGAATCACGCGCAAGATAAAGAGAGGTTGGCTCTCTGAAGGGGAAGACCAAATCGGATGAGATAAAGAACCTGATACTTTGAGCTGGGCGCCATCAACCCAGGGAGAAAGACCAGGGGTGAGCCCCCTGATATCGTTCCCCTGAATGCTCCAGCTGAAATGATCGCTACCCCACAAGGAGCACAGTTCTTGATGGCAGATAGCCCCTGTTGTTCCTCGTGAATACTCAAGTTCTACCGACCTGTAAGGCCCAGCGGGAGGTTGCTGGATGCGGAGTAAAAGCTTCATAGGGCTACCTAAGACCTGGAAACCTGCCATCGCAAGGGCGCAAAACAGAAAAACAAACTATATGCGTTGTTTTTAGGTGGTGGCGGGGAAAAATTTAAGATTTTCACCTCCCTGTCACCTCCGATAGTGAGACTGGGGAATAATCACACGAATTTTCCAGCCTGTTAGCGGGTAGTGGCCGCCCATATCCGGTACTTTTGTTATTAACTGTGTTTACCGTACATAGAAGGAACACACTGAAGTTTAAGCTTCTACGCTGTAGTAGCAGAGCGCGGTTGCCTCAATCCCCACGCTAGGTGCGCAACCCCTAATAAGGAGTAAGTTAAGTGAACGCTGATCTTGTAGTTGTAGGCTCTGGCCTCTTTGGCCTCACCATCGCAGAGCAAGCTGCTACCCAGCTTGGCCTCAAGGTAGCCCTTCTCGACCGCCGCCACCACATCGGCGGTAACGCATACAGCGAAAACGAAGAAAAGACCGGGATCGAAGTTCACCGCTACGGCGCTCACCTCTTCCACACCTCTAACGAACGCGTCTGGGAATACGTCAACCGTTTCACCGGATTCACCAACTACACCCACCGCGTCTACACCAACCACAACGGTATCGTGTACCCCATGCCCATCAACCTGGGCACCATCAACCAGTTCTTCAACGCCGCCTACTCACCGGCAGAGGCTAAGGCCCTGATTCAGGAACAAGCCGGTGAACTAGCTGGAACTGACCCCAAGAACCTCAACGATAAGGGCATTTCCCTCATCGGGCGTCCGCTCTACGAAGCCTTCATTAAGCACTACACTGCCAAGCAGTGGCAGACCGACCCCGCCGACCTGCCCGCGTCCATCATCTCCCGCCTGCCCGTACGCTACAACTACGACAACCGCTACTTCAACGACAAGTACGAAGGCCTGCCCGTTGACGGCTACACCGCCTGGCTTGAGCGCATGGCCGCCCACCCCAACATCGAAGTTCACCTCAATACCGACTTTTTTGAAGAAGGCCACGAATACTCCCGTTCCAAGGTGCTGAGCCAAGTCCCCGTTGTCTACACCGGCCCGGTCGACCGCTACTTTGACTACGCAGAAGGCGACCTCTCCTGGCGAACCATCGACCTTGAAGAAGAAGTCCTCGATATTGAAGACTTCCAGGGCTGCCCCGTCATGAACTACCCCGATGCAATCCACCCCTTCACCCGCATCCACGAGTTCCGTCACTTCCACCCCGAGCGTGACTACACCAAGGATGCCACCGTCATCCACCGCGAATACTCCCGCTTTGCTGAAAAGGGCGATGAGCCTTACTACCCGATTAACACCGGTGCCGACCGCGAGATGCTCCTGAAGTACCGTGAGCTAGCTGGGGGAGAGCAGAACGTCCTTTTCGGCGGACGCCTGGGCACCTACAAGTACCTCGATATGCACATGGCAATCGGTGCAGCACTCTCAATGTTCGACAATAAGCTCCGCCCCCACTTCGAAAAGGGCGAAAAGCTGATATCTGGCGGAATCGAGGCCTAACAATGAGCGAAAAAAGCGTAACTGCAATGAAAACTCTACAGCGGGTTATTCTGCCTGAAGCTGTACAAACTGACGTCATACCCTTGTATATTGACAGTGGTAGCGCCACCGGCGTGCAACTACCTACCCGCTTAGACGGAGACGCAGCTCAAACCATTGAGAAGGCAACTGCTCAACAGGAGTTGAAGAACGAAAGTTCAACGGGCCCTGCAACCATGAGCTCTGACCTACTAGGTCGCCATTCAACTCACCTAGATGCAGGTAAAACTGTTTCCTTTGGCACCTATTTCAATGCCTTCCCCGCATCGTACTGGAGACGATGGACCGACCTTAGATCAGTAACCCTCAGTATCACCACTGAAGGTTCAGGTATGGTCGTGGTCTACAAGTCAAATGCTCGCGGTGTTATCCAACGCGTGGACGCTAAAGTGCTTGAAGGGCCAGAAACTTCCACCTTTGACCTGACACTAGCTCCCTTCGGTGATGGTGGCTGGTATTGGTTTGATCTTACTGCCACCCACAGCGACCTTACCCTAATCAAGGCAGAGTGGCTTGGTAATATTAAGCCTCGCCTGGGAGAAGCTGGCGGTAAAGCTACCGTGCAGATTACCACCATGAACAAGGTGCAGTATTGCATCGACAATATCCGTTCCCTTGGTAATAACCTTGATGCTCTGGAAACCGTTAAAGAGATTCTGATTGTTGATCAGGGTACCGATAAAGTTCAAGACCACCCTGACTTTGAAGAGGTAGTTGCTCCTCTTGCGGGCAAATTCCGTATTATCAACCAGGCAAACCTGGGTGGTTCGGGCGGCTTTGCCCGCGGCATGTTCGAGTCTGTTAATAACGGGTCAGACTACGTTATGTTGCTCGATGATGACGTCGTTGTTGAACCTGAATCTATTTTGCGTCTGATTACCTTTGCTGATTACTGCAAGAACCCCACTATTGTGGGCGGTCACATGTTCGATATGTATGACCGGTCAGTTCTGCACGCCTTCGGTGAAGTAGTGAACCCCTGGCGCACTTTTTACGATAAGCCCCATGCTGATATGTCTCTTGGGCACGATTTAGGTAGAAACAACCTCCGTAACACGCACTGGATGCACCGCCGTGTAGACGTTGACTATAACGGTTGGTGGATGTGCCTGATTCCTACAGAGGTCATTCAGAAGATTGGCCTGTCACTTCCCCTTTTCTTGAAATGGGACGATGCAGAGTACGGTCTTCGCGCTAAAGAAGCTGGAATCGCCACCGTCTCATTCCCCGGTGCGGCCTTGTGGCACGTATCGTGGCAAGATAAGGACGACTCCGTCGGCTGGCAGGCTTACTTCCACGAGCGTAACCGCCTTATTACTGCCCTTATCCATTCCCCCTTTGAAAAGGGTGGAGCGGTCCTACGCGAATCTCTCTTCTTGGATGTAAAGCATGCTCTATCGATGCAGTACTATACAGAAGAAGGCCGCCTGATGGCTATCGAAGATTTGCTCTCTGGCCCAGAACATCTGCACCCTTCTCTCAGCGAGCGCCTGCCTGTTATTCGCGGTAAGGTGAAGGAGTTCCAGGACGCTCAGCTCAAGTCAGATGTCGATGAGTACCCTCAGCCCAAGACGACTAAACCTCCTTTCAAGGGACGTCGTAACTTTAGTTCCCCTGGCTACCGGAAGCTTATTCCCTGGGCTGTTTCGACTGTGGGGCGTCAGCTCTTTAAGCCGGTTGATGATTTGGCGAAGACAAACCCCCAGATTCAGCTGAATTACTCTGAGAATCGTTGGTGGACTGTTTCTAAGTTTGATTCGCTCTTGGTGACTAACGCTGAGGGGACCGGTGTCTTCTGGTATCAGCGTGACCCCAAGAAGCTTCGGGAGAATTTGGCTCGTGCTTCGAAGCTACATGCCAAGCTCTATAAGAATTGGGCTGAATTGCGTCAACAGTATCGTTCAGCAGCAGCTGAAGTAGCGTCGTACGATGCGTGGGCTGATACTTTCAAGAAGCATACGGAGTCTGAGCTGACCCGATGAGTAAGCAAATAGTTCACCCTCTTTTGCCCCCAGGGCGTGGTAGAGGTCTACGAGATGTCCTTCAAAATCGTTATCTTTTGAAGCTGCTGGTCGACAAGGAAATCCAGGTTCGCTACCGTGGGTCTGTCTTGGGTATTCTTTGGTCGTATATTAAACCGGGTGTGCAGTTCGGTGTCTTCTACATTGCCATGGGCCTTTTTCTGGGCCTGGAACGGGGCATGCAGAATTATGCTATTTACCTGTTCTCTGGCATGGTTGTCATTAACTTCTTCTCTGAAGGCTTCAGTAATGGGGCTAAGGCCATGGTTGTTAATGGTGCCTTGATTAAGAAGATTTACCTTCCTCGTGAGCTGTTCTCGGTCTCAACGATTTGGGTGGCTTTGATCCACTTTGTGCCTCAGATTGTGGTGCTTTTGCTGGCTTGTATTTTTGCCGGGTGGAGCCCAGATGTGAAGCAGGTTGCTGCGGCTCTTGTTGCCATGGTGATTATTATGGTGTTCTCTGCGGGGCTTGGCCTGATTTTTGGTGTGGCTAATGTCTTTTTCCGTGATTCAGAGAATATTGTGGATATGCTCCTGATGGTTGCTACCTGGTTTTCTCCGGTGCTGTATTCATGGACTATGGTGCGAGATACTCTCTATTCGTGGGTTATTAATGTTTATCTTCTGAACCCTCTGACCGTTGCTGTTGAACTGTTTCACTATGCTTTCTGGATCCCCACTTTGTCTGAGGAGGCTTTGGCTCTACCAACCTCGCAGATCCCTCCGCATCTACTTACTCTGTGGGTGCCGGTTGCCTTGGGCGTTTCGCTAGTAACCTTGTTCCTTGGTGACTTACTTTTCCGTAAGCTCGAGGGCAACTTCGCCCAGGAGCTCTGATCGTATGGATATCAAGAAGTTCGATTTACCGCCTGTGACTGATAGCGCCCCGGTGGTTATTAGGGTTGAGTCGCTGGTCAAACGCTTTGTGCTGCGCCATACCCGTTCGATGAAGGAAGCTTTCGTCTGGTTGATGAAGGGCCGCAAGGGAGATTTGAATGAGAAATTCAATGCGCTCAACGGGGTCTCTTTAGATATTCGTGAAGGTGAGCGCGTTGCCTTGCTGGGTTATAACGGTTCTGGCAAGTCAACCTTGCTCAAGCTGATTTCGGGTGTGATGCACCCTGATGAAGGTATGGTGCTGACGGGCGGACGCATTGCCGGGCTTATTGAGGTCGGTGCAGGCTTTCACCCCGACCTTACCGGGCGGGATAACGTGTACCTCAACGCCGCAATCCTTGGTATGAGCAAGGAACAGATCGAAGCAAAGTTCGATGAAATTGTTGAGTTCTCTGAAATCGGCAACTTTATTGATACCGAGGTGAAGTTCTACTCATCGGGCATGTATTTGCGTCTGGCGTTTGCTGTGGCTGTTCATACTGACCCGGAGATTTTCTTGGTGGATGAGATCCTGGCGGTGGGCGATGAGCCTTTCCAGAAGAAGTGTATCGCTAAGATTCGTGACTTGAGTGCTGAGGGGAAAACCCTGGTTGTAGTCAGTCATGACCTTGATTTGGTGGCTAGGATTTGTGAGCGTGGTGTCGTTTTGGATCACGGTTCTAAACAGTTTGATGGTCCTATTGACCAGGCGATTGAGTTCATGAGGGCTAAATCTCGGTAAGAGAAGTCTTCCCCTAAAGTACCCACAAGCTCCCTAGCTTGTGGGTATTTTTGTGCGTTGTTACTAGTCAGTAACTAGTTGCGTGTCTAAACGTTACGAATTTCTGCAATGAAAATGAGGGGCTGTGGAAAAGTTCTGCCCTTGAGTTGTCGTGCCTTATCAAGCAAAACTTGTATGGGATCTAACCTGTGGGGCAGAGGCGCACCCGGCTGATTTATCCACAGAATTTTCTTCTGCCGTTTGATTGTTTGACCTAATCAACTGTATCTTGTTGGAGAATTCACCGATGGGTAAGAACAGGACGTAAGGGGGACAAATGCCTATAGCGCACGCAGAAGAGCTTATCGAAGCAGATGTACGCGATTTAATTCGCCGTAGTAGCCTTGATCCGCTTGTACAGCAGAGTGAAGCTAAAGAGCTCATTCAGCAGGCAATCGCAGAGTATGAGCACCAGATGCTGCGCGGGGCAGTGCCGCGGCTTGAGAACGCTGATACCCTCATGAGCACCTTGTTTGACAAGGTGTGCGGCTTTGGCGAGATTCAACAGTTTCTTGATGATAGCTCTGTCGAAGAGGTATGGATTAACGCCCCGGATGAGATTTTTGTGGCTAGGGCCGGGGAATCGGAGCTAACTGGCTTGAGCCTGAGCGAAGAACAGATTCGTGCACTGGTAGAGCGTATGCTCAAAACCTCGGGCCGTCGCCTGGATCTGAGCACGCCTTTTGTTGACAGCTCACTGCCGGACGGCTCTAGGCTCCATGTAGCTATACCCGATGTTACCCGCCAACATTGGGCCATTAACATTCGTAAGTTCATTGCTCGGGCAACCCGTTTAAATGATTTAGTGAAACTGGACTCTCTGAGCCTAGAGGCTGCAAAGTTTTTGGATGCAGCTGTTGCTAGCGGTCTCAATTGCCTGGTGTCAGGGGCAACTCAAGCTGGTAAAACAACTATGTTGAACTGTTTATCGGCCTCAATTGGTATGCGAGAACGTGTTATCACCTGTGAAGAGATTTTTGAGCTTAAGATTCCGTTGCGCGATGTTGTGAATATGCAGTGCCGTCAGCCCAACCTTGAAGGGCATGGGGAGATTCCTCTACGGCGTCTGGTGAAAGAAGCCTTGCGTATGAGACCTGACCGTTTAATAATTGGTGAGGTACGTGAAGCTGAGTCCCTTGATATGTTGATAGCTTTGAATTCTGGGCTGCCGGGCTTATGCACTATCCACGCTAACTCTGCCCGTGACGCTATCACCAAGATGTGCACACTCCCGCTTTTAGCCGGTGATAATATCTCAAGTTCTTTTGTTGTGCCGACGGTAGCTTCTTGTTTTGACCTGGTAGTGCATTGCGACCGCGATTTGAGAGGGAGGCGCTACGTTCGAGAGATTCTTGCGGTGGGTAATCGTGTTGAACATGGTGTGATTGAGACCAGCACACTTTTTAGGCGTGAAGGTGAGCAGCTGGTGTGTGTTGCCTCAGAGGTGCCCTCACCGGAGAAGTTTCTGAGGGCTGGTTATGCTCCTGAATCTCTGCTTAACTGTGAGGCAGGGCTGGTATGAGTGCTTTCTTTGGTCTTACGTTCGGTATTGGTGCGCTTTTTATCTATATGTCCTTCTGGGAGCTTCCCAGCCGCGGAAAGAAAAAACGCAAAGCTCCCGTCATGCAGCAGCTCCTTCGTCAGGCAGATCTTGAGAAGTTCACTGTGGGTATGTTTTATTCAGTGTCGGCTGCAGCTGCTCTAGTGGCCATGGTCCTAACTTTTGCCCTGACGTCCTTAGTCCCTCTTGCTCTACTTGCTGCAGGCGTTGGCTTCTTTGGCCCCTATTTTCTGGTCAAACACCGGGCAACTCAACGGCAGGCTCAGCTGCGAGATCTATGGCCTGACACGGTAGATCACTTGCGGTCAGCTATCCGTGCTGGCTTATCGCTTCCAGATGCCCTCATGCAACTTCAATACCGGGGCCCAGAACCTCTACGCCCAGCTTTTGCCAGTTTTGCTGCAGACTACCTGGCTAGCGGCGAGTTCTTGCCTGCTCTGAACCGTCTTAAAGACCGTTTGAGCGACCCTACAGCCGATAACATCATTGAGGCCCTTAAAGTGACCCGCGAAGTTGGTGGCACCGACTTAGGTCGACTTCTAGGAACCTTAAGCTCCTTTTTACGTGAGAACAGTAGAACCCGTTCTGAGCTTGAAGCTAGACAATCATGGACGGTTAATGCTGCGCGTCTGGCCTGTGTGGCCCCCTGGGTTGTCTTGGGTTTAATGGCAACCCAGCCTAGTACCATCAGAATCTATAACAGCTTTGCTGGCTTTGTGGTCTTAGCAAGTGGGCTCGTACTAACTATTATTGCCTACCGGCTCATGATGCGTATCGGTGCTTTACCTGAAGAGAAGAGGGTCCTTGCATGAATCTTTCTCTTCTCCTTGGCCTGAGTCTTGCCGCAGGGCTCTGGTTGGTTCTTTCAGGTATGTGGCACCAGCGGCGGGAAAGCTTCGCAGACCGTATAGCACCCCAATTGCGCGCAGCAGAACTTAAAAAGAGCCGCCCAGATGCCCCGTATAGTACCTTGCCAGAAGGTATCTACGGTGCAAGTGCTGCCCTTCTGGCCCCCTGGGTCGAAAAGATTTACCGGAGTTTGGGTAAATCTAGCTTCGATACAGTGGCTCTTGAAAAACGTCTTGCCCAGTTAGGTAGGGGTTTGACGGTTGCTGAATACCGGGTGCAACAGGTGCTGTGGAGTTTGCTGGCTGCTGGGCTCTGTATTTGTCTGGTAGCTGTGGGACTTGCCCACGGCACACTAAATCTTGTGCCGGGCTTTCTTCTCATCGTGTTAGGTGCTGCGGCCGGTTTTCTTGCTCGTGATTACTGGCTATCTCAGCAGATTGCTAAACGGGAAAAAACGATGCTAGCTGAGTTTCCCGCCTTAGCTGAGTTGATGGCCTTATCTGTTACCGCAGGGGAGTCAGCTATCGGTTCGCTTGAGCGGGTTGTGCGCAGTTCGCAGGGAGAGCTCTCTGGTGAGTTTCGAACTATTCTCGCTATGACTCGCTCTGGTGAATCACTGGTTGTTGCTTTGCAAAGTTTTTCTCAGCGAACTTCGGTGGCGGCCCTCTCCCGTTTTGTGGACGGCCTGGTGGTGGCTATTGAACGTGGCACACCTCTGGCTGATGTCTTGCGAGCCCAGGCACAAGATGTGCGGGATAACGCCAAGCGTGAGCTGATGGAAACAGCAGGGAAGAAAGAAATCGGTATGATGGCGCCCGTTGTCTTTCTGATTCTTCCGCTCACTGTGCTTTTTGCGATGTTTCCAGGCCTTTCCCTTCTTAATCTTAATTTCTAATCTTGCCTTCCTCTAGGCGCTTTCTATTCACCCTCTTATGTATAAGGAGAACCCATGAAAAAGTTTATGACCGACACCTACGTTAAGGCCCTTATCAGCATTTTTGCCCCTCTGCCTAGCGCAGATGATGCTGAGCGTGGTGACGTACCCGGCTGGGTGATGATCACGATGATGTCCGCTATCCTCGTGGCCGCTATTTTGGTGATTGCTCAGGATGCTCTGGTGAATATGTTCAATAATGCGATGTCGATGATTAGCCGCTAGGGGAGTCCTGTGAGAGCTGTGGTCCTTGAGAAGGAAAGAGGAAACGCAACGGCAGAGTTCGTGATGGTTTCTGCCCTGGTTGTTTTACTTTTCCTGAGTGTTGTGCAAATCGCTTTTGCCATGTTTACCCGAAACGTACTGCAAGATGCTGCCTCTCAAGGTGCCCGCTATGGGGCCATGCTCGATAGGACGCCCGCTGATGGTGAAGAGCGCACACACGACTTGCTCTACTCTGTGCTCCCTGACCAGTATTCGGCGAAGATTAGTAGCTCTGTCACCCAGTGGCAGGGAGTAGATGCTGTGCAAGTGACCGTTGTTGCCCCGGTCCCACTGCTTGGCCCCTTTGGTATGGACGCCCAGTGGGAGGTGAGCGGGCATGCTGTGGTTCAGCGATAAACCCGGTGAAGAACCTAAAGTAGCAGAAAGGTCAGATCATTCTGACAGGGGCAGTGCCCTGGTCGAATTTATTGGCTTAGGTGCCCTGCTGATGGTGCCCACAGTTTATTTTCTGCTCTCGGTTTTTGCCATGCAGTCAGCGGCCTTCGCGGCCTCTAACGCTAGTGCCCACGCTCTACAGGTCATTCAGTTTCTACCCCCGGAGCAGCGTAGCCAATCTGCTGTCCAAGCTGTTGCGGTGCTGACAGCAAGCGACTTTGGTATAGATGCTGGGGCTGTTACAGCCACCTTAGGCTGTGAGGATACCTGCGCACCGGGGGAGCGGGTAACTGTAGAGGTAAGAGTTGAGGTGGAGTTGCCCCTGGTGCCCTGGCCAGGAGCACCTACCCTGGCTACAATGACCTCCCAGGCTGTGAGCTGGGGAGGTGATTACTCCTGATGCTCAAGAAACACGCCCACTATTCTGAATCGTCTCAAGGAGAGACAGAAAAAGAGCATGAAGCTGAGCAGGGGAGTGTGCTTCCTCTGATCGTGGGGCTCTGTCTGGTGCTGCTACTGATTGCCTCTACCGTTACTGGAGTGAGCTCAGTCTACCTAGAAAGAGCACGTCTGCAAGCTTTAGCTGATCAGGCTGCAACCTCAGCTGCGCAACGCATCGAAGGTATCACCGCAGTAGGGGCGTCCCAGGCACAGGTGAGACTCACCAATGCCGGGGTGCAGGCGTCCGCTCAGACTTTCCTGCATGAAAGTGGCGCTGGGGCTGATTTCTCCCAGCTGGCCTTGAACCCCGCAACTGGAGCGCCCGAACACCATACGGCAACCGTCGTCCTCTCAGCAAGAGCCCACCCGCCCTTACTCTCCATCGTGCTACCTGATGGTATCGATATCACCGTTACCGGCAAGGCACGCGTCATCACCACCCAACAGTAGAACACCCACAGCTCTGCCCCATCAGCGCAAAAGCGGGGCAAAACCGGGCGCTTACCCTCCTTTTCAGTTAGGGTTAATAGTCATGGCTACTTTAGATTTTTCTGCCCACATCAAAACCTTACGCTCAACCTACGCCTCCATCGAAGAGGTCAGCGACGTTGAGCAGCTTCGCGCTACCATCGCAGAACTCTCTGAAGCAGCCGGCGCCCCGGACCTCTGGGACAACCCCGACGCCGCCCAAAAAGTAACCTCCCAGCTCTCCCACAAACAAGCTGAACTCGATAAGCTCCTCAAACTAAACCAGGCCATTGACGACCTTGACATCATGGTCGAACTAGCCGAAGAAGAAGGCGACACCCAAACCCTGGCCGAAGCGGAAACCGAACTGCGCGCTATCGAAAAACGCCTAGCAGAGCTTGAAGTCATCACCCTCCTCTCCGGCGAGTACGACCAGCGCGATGCCGTCGTCACCATCCGAGCAGGAGCCGGTGGCGTAGATGCCGCCGACTTCGCCGAAATGCTCCTGCGCATGTACCTGCGCTGGGCAGAAAAAAACGGCTTTGACACCACTGTCATGGACACCTCCTACGCCGAAGAAGCCGGCCTCAAATCAGCAACCTTTGAGGTCAAAGCCCCCTACGCCTTTGGGCGCCTATCCATCGAAGCAGGAACCCACCGCCTGGTGCGCATCTCACCCTTCAATAGCCAGGGCAAACGCATGACCTCCTTCGCCGCAGTAGAAGTCATCCCCCTCATTGAGCAAACCGACCACATCGAGATCCCCGAAGCCGAACTCAAAGTTGATGTCTTCCGCTCATCTGGCCCCGGCGGTCAATCCGTCAACACCACAGACTCAGCTGTGCGCATGACCCACATACCCACCGGCATCGTAGTCTCGATGCAAAACGAAAAATCCCAGCTACAAAACCGAGCCGCCGCGCTACGCGTCCTACAATCTCGCCTGCTCCTACTGCGTAAAGAACAAGAGGACGCCAAAAAGAAGGAACTCGCCGGTGACGTCAAGGCCTCCTGGGGCGACCAGATGCGCTCCTACGTGCTCAACCCCTACCAGATGGTCAAAGACCTACGCACCAACTATGAAGAGGGAAACCCCAGCGCCGTATTCGACGGGGCACTGGACGGCTTCATCGACGCCGGTGTGCGATGGCGCGCCGCCGAACGACAGAAAAGAAAGAACGAAGAATAATCGTGGCTAAGAAAAAAGTAACGAAAGAAGACCCCAACAACCACACCATCGCCTCCAACCGCCGCGCTCGCCATAACTACAACATCCTAGAAACCTGGGAGGCTGGCCTAGTGCTCATGGGCACCGAGGTGAAATCTTTGCGTGATGGTGGTGCTTCTATCACCGATGGTTTTTGCCAGATGTATGGCAATGAGCTGTGGTTAGAGGGTATTCATATCGCTGAATACGGGCGAGGGTCTTGGACTAATCACGCTGCCCGCCGCCGCCGCAAACTGCTCATGCACCGCAGCGAAATCAATAAGATCGCCCAGAAGCTCAACGAAAGCGGCTACACGGTGGTGCCTTTGAAACTTTATTTCAGTAAGGGCCGCGCCAAGGTTGAAATTGCCCTGGCTACCGGTAAACGCGACTACGATAAGCGTCAGGCCCTACGCGAGCGCCAGGACAATCTAGAAGCTCAGCGTGCTATGCGCTATAAGAACCTGGGCTAATAACCTACTCGAAGGAGAGAGATGACAACCGGAAATAACAAGGAAAACCCCTACGGTAACTACGTTCCTGGGCAGTACAGCTCAGATAGCGCCTCTGGGCAGGAACAGCAGGACGCTGCCCCTAGCTCTTTTTCTCACGAGCAGGCAGCTACATCTCAGCAGGACTATGGTCAGTCTCAGTACTCCCAGCAAGGCTACGGCCAACAGGAGTATGGCCAGCCTCAATACTCTCAGCCGGGATATGGCCAGCAGGGCTATGGGCAGTCTTATGGCGGTCAGCAGCCTGCCAGCTACTCTACCTACGGGTATGACCCCTATAACCAGCAGCTTGCCCAGGGCCCTAGAGGCCTAGCCATTGCTTCTCTGGTGCTGGGTGTCCTGGCCTTTCTCAGTGGTTGGGCGGTTATTGGCGGTGTTGTGGGCATCGTCGGTCTGGTACTGGGTATTATTGCCCTGCGTCAGACGAAAACCGGGGGAGGGGGCAAGGGCCTATCTATCACCGGTATTGTTTTGAGCGGCCTGGGCATCCTGGGCTCTTTGATAGCCCTCATTTTCTTTGGCTGGTTTTTCACAGCTTTTGGAGATTGCATGGTTTATGCGGAGGACGAGGTTCGAATGGAGCAATGCATCAATGAGAAGATGGGGGTTGAAACCACAGCGCCGACCAGTGAAACTACAGAGTGGCCCAGCGAAACTATAGCGCCGACTCCTGACATCACAGTACCGATGAGTACCGCAGAGCCGACTCGCAAGGCCTAGTTGTACCTGTCCGTTGGCTCTTTACAGTGGTGAGGCCTAACTGGTAGACTGGTGCATCCGAGCTAATTGGGCCGGTGCCTTTCATGGATGAGTTGCGACTCGAAGGAGCACAGGAAAACGCTTAGCTTGGCGTTCTTTGATAAAAGAATATGGGGATGATCGGTTTCGACGATGTGAGTTGAAATGGATGAAGCGTGCCGAGGACGCAGGGTTATCTCGTAAACGCCCTCTGCAAAAAAATAAGTGCAGAATCTAAGCGCACTGACTTCGCACTCGCTGCCTAATAATCCCAGCGATGCAGTCTGGTAGCCTGAGCTTGCCTTTGGCTCAGCCACTACCATCAGTTTAAAAGGCCACTGCTGCCCGTCCTTGTCGTAGGGCCGGGTGGGACTTTAATACGACTAGGTTAGGCCTTGTAAGTGTTTGTGCAAGCAAGGTAGCCGAAAACACCGTTTTCACAAACTGCGCACGGAGAAGACCCGTTGACGCCACATCGGACCGGGGTTCGATTCCCCGCATCTCCACAGTAGTAAGGCCCTCCGCCCGGGTAACCCAGGCGGAGGGCCTTTTCTGTGTAGTCACACAGAGGGCCTTTTCTGTGCGGTCATACAGGGGTAAGGTGCTCCCCTTTTAGACTTACTATTCGCTGACTAGTAGAGGGGTAGGGGTCGGCCTTGTCTAGGTTGCTGGGGAAGTGCTGATAAGCTGGCCATACATCAATAAAGGCCCACCCCGGGCTAGTAGTTTCATGAAGAAATGAGGACGCCGTGAGCACCCAGCCCTCTGCTTACCCCCAACCATACCCTCCAGCACAGGCGGGCGTCCTGCTGCCCCCAGCGCTTGATCTTACTACCCCTGGTGAGCCTGCCCAGTACCGGGTGCCAGATGCCTACCGTCGCCCCTATGGGGAGCTGGTGCGTGATAAGCGGGGCCGCGGCTACTACCCTGCGGTGATGGCCCTGACCGCTGGTGTGGTCAGCTGGATTGTGGTGCTTATGGCGGGCGTCTTTGCCCTCTTAGCTCTCATCCCGGCTCTAGCTGCTATTGTGCTAGGCATTAGAGCCTTGTACATGCGTGGGCGTAATCTGCGCACCCACTTGCACGGAAAGACAGCTGGCCTGGCCTGGGGCGGCATTGTGTTAGGTGCAATCTGCATACCTGTAGCGGTACTCTTCTACTTCATGGCTAGCTGGTTATTGAATGGTGCAGAGGTAGCTAACTGCGAGATGACCTACGCGGGGGATGAAGAAGCTATCGCTCGTTGCATTGAAAAGAACACTCGCTACTAGGCCACACCCCTACTGTGAGGTGCGCCTCAATAGGGTTATGATGGGAGATAGCCCACCCAGCACCGCCCAGGAGCACACCCGTGACCGAGTCAGACGCACCCACAGACCCCTACAAGCAGGGCAGCCCCACCCCCCGCTTCACCCCGGCTGACCCAGCCCACCCCACCACCGACGAAATTCCCTTCATCTACCCGGCCCATTGGGAGGCCGACGTCGTATTACGGGACGGAGCCACAGCAAACCTACGCCCAGTAATCCCCACCGACCGGGCAGCCCTGGAAAAAATGTACGCAGGCCAATCCGAACGCACCATCTACCTGCGCTTTTTCACCCACAAACCCACCCTCAGCGATAAAGAACTGACCCGATTCACCACAGTAGATCACAATCATCGAGTCGCCTTCGTACTGCTACTAGGCGAAGAAATCATCGGCATCGGCCGATACGACCGCACACATAACCCCAAAGAAGCTGAAGTTGCCTTCATGATCTCCGATGCCCACCAGGGCCGAGGAATCGGCTCAATTCTGCTCGAACACCTTGCAGCAGCAGCAAACGAGCGCGGCATCGACAGGTTCAGCGCCGAAGTGCTACCGCAGAACCGAAAAATGCTCAACGTCTTTACCGACGCAGGCTACGAGATTTCCCGCGAATTTGAAGACGGCATGGTGATGGTCTACTTCAACATCGACCCCACCGACCGCTCCCGCGGAGTGATGGAAGCACGCGAACACCGCGCGGAATCCACATCAATTGCCGAGCTACTAGCCCCCCGAACCGTATCAGTCATCGGCACCACAAACCGCTGGGACAACGACGGGCATAAGGTCCTCAAAACCCTGGTAGACGGCGGATTCACAGGCACCCTCTACGGAATCAACGAAGGCCAACTACCTGCCGGCAAGATCCCTATCTACTCCACCATCAAGGACCTACCAACCCGCGTAGACTTAGCAATCATCGCCCTCCCGCTAGCAGAGGTAGCCCCAGCCGTTGCCGCCTGCGGTGAGGCCGGCGTCCGCGGGGTACTGATCTACACCACCGGCTACGCAGACGACGGGGCCCGGGGCCATGCCCGCCAAAAAGCCCTGGTGAGATTAGCGCGTAGCCACGGAATGCGCGTCATCGGGCCAGCCTCCTTCGGGCTGCTCAACAATAACCCGGGAATCCGCCTCGATGCCACTATGAGCGCCCAAGACCCCAAGCCCGGTGCGCTAGGTCTCTTTAGCCAGTCCTCAGCTATCGGAGTCATGTTCTCTAACACCGCGGTGAAACGCAACATCGGTGTCTCGTCCCTGGTCTCAGCAGGCAACCGCGCGGACGTCTCAGGCAACGACATCATGCAGTACTGGGAAGACGACGAGGCTACCGGCGTCTGTGCCCTCTACCTAGAATCAATCGGTAACCCCCGCAAATTCTCCCGCATCACCCGCAGGCTCTCCCGCGTCAAACCGGTACTGGTCGCTAAGAACGCGGTCACCGGCCAAAAACTCCCCCCGGGCCATTCCGGGCGGACCTCTATCGCACCCCCCGAAGCACTCGATGCCATGTTCAAGCAATCCGGTGTAATCAGCACCGAAACCTTTGAGAAAGTGCTCGATGTGGCCCAGGTACTGGTCTCCCAGCCCCTACCAGCTGGCCGACGTATCGCTATCCTCTCCAACGCCTCAGCCCTGGGGCAAATTGTTGCCGATAAAGCCCAAACCCTCAAAATCGATGTGCGAGTCACCGAATCGACGCTCCGACTCACCGACGACGGCATTGACAGCTTAAAAGTTCTTGAAGACGTCGCAACTAGCACCCTAGAAGCATCAGATATTGACGCCGCTATCGGCATCTTCCTCACCGGCGACTCCATCGAACCCAAAGACATTGCAGGAGTGCTACAACAGGCTGGCAAACGCACTGGCAAGCCAGTAGTTGCTGCCTTCCCCGGAACACTCAACACCGCCCAAACCCTCCACGGAATCTGGGAAAACTCACAGCAGCAGCTACCTACCCCAGAGAATCCTGACGCAGCGGGGCAGGGCGCACCCACCCTACAAGAAGGACTGCCCTGCTTTGAATCCCCAGGTGCTTCCATACTGGCCCTAGCCAAAGTCATGGACTACGTCGAATGGCGAGAAAAGGAAACCGGGGCGCTCGCTACCCCCGAGAACGTGAGCCCAAAAGCTGCAGCCGCAGGCATCGCCCACCACCTAACCCAGGTGAGCGGAGAAAACCTGCTAGATCTTCCTGCCCCCGCCACCGCAGAACTCCTCGCCAAGTACGGCATTAGCCTACTTCCCGAATACGGTTTTGAAACAGCCCAAGAAGCAGCTGCGGCCGCAGCTACAGCAGGCGGTTACCCCGTCGTCCTTAAAACCACCGACCAGACACTACGCCACCGCCTTGAGGTGGGCGGCGTCCGTCTAGGCATCGAAAGTGACGCCGAACTGCTCAGGGAAATAGCCCACATGCACCGGGTGCTTGAACCCTACGGCAAGTTTGACCTCACCGTACAGAAACAAGCCCCAGCCGGGCACACCGCGGTACTCATCGGCATCGAAGACCCCCTCATCGGCCCCGTTATTTCCTTCGGCATGGCCGGTGACGCAACCAAGCTCCTTGGCGACTGGGCCCACCGCATCCCACCCCTGACTGAGCGTGATGTGTACAAGATGGTGCGCTCACCCAAAGCAGCAGCTAAACTCTTTGCCGACAAGGGCATACCCCAGGTGCGAATCGACCTACTAGAAGATTTATGCGCCTGGGTAGCCCTCATGAAAGATAACCACCCTGAGATTGCCTACCTAGAACTGAACCCGATCCTACTGGCCCACGAAACACTCACCGTGATAGGCGCCAAGATACGCCTAGGCAACCCCCAACAGCGCACTGACTCCGCCCGGCGAACCATGAGTAGCTAGGGGCAAGCTGGTATGACCTAAAATGGAAGGTAAACCTACCAGCTAGAAGAAACCTCAGAAAGAGACGAGACGATGACCCCCAGCGCAGCCGAAGCTCTCACCAGAGATATCCAGCAAGCGGGGTTTTACCCCGAACTCGTCCTCGATACGGTAGCCGAAGCCTTATCCGGGCTAGCACCAACCAGCCACCTGGTCCAAGTAGAAACCCACTTCGACCAGAACGAACTGCACCGCCATATCACGGTGTTAGTCTTAGCCGGTCACATCCTTCTTGTAGCCCACCTCGATGACCAAAACCTCGACGAAAACGGCCAGCAGGTTCTCGCTCACGTATCGGTAGAAACCCTGCACGTAAGTCGGCTCCGCACCCTAACTGTCAGCTACACCTACCCCCAGCCCCAACACTATCGAACAGGTAGCCCTGTCTCAGAGGTCTCTTTACTCATCGCCTGGACCGGCTCCCAACGGCTAGATGTACAACCGGCAGAATGCCCCGACCCCGTGTGCGAAGCCGACCACGGCTACACCGGTATGAGCCCCCGCGAAGATATGCTCCTACGAGTGAGCACCCCCGCAGATGGTGCGGACGCCACCGCCCAGGCCCGCAGCTTTGCTAGGGCCCTACGCTCTGCCCACATGGCAGCCATGAACCACCAGACCCTGCCCACCACCGCAACCGTACAGGCAGGAGCCTAAAATGAGCGTCCTCACCGACTACTGCGGCAACCCCCTACCCACCGAACCTGGCTACGGCGGCAACAATCTGGCCGACCTCTTTGAATCGTGCGGCACCTTGGTAGCCCAAGGCTCCATCACCCCTGACCCCCACCCCCTGCACGGGGCCGGACGCCACGACCTCATCGGCTTAGCTGAGCGGCTGCGCTCTGCCGGGGTCGACCCCACCCGTTATCGCAGCGTCTGCCTGGTCATGGTTGACGGTTTGGGCCAGAGCCTACTATCAACCTACGGCTCCTACGCCCCCCTCTTGAAGAAGGCCACCCAGCTTGGGCCTATCCACTCAGCGGTGCCGTCAACCACGGTCGCTTCACTCAGTAGCTTCGGCACCGCAACCGCCCCGGGGTACCACGGCATGGCTGGTTATGAGGTCAAAAACCCAGCAACTGGAACCGTCATGAACCAGCTTTCAGGCTGGGATAAGACGGTAGACCCCCACATCTGGCAGCCCCACCCCACCGTTTTTGAGCGATACCAAAACCACCTAGACGTTGCAACAGTCTCGCTTAGCAAGTACGCGGGTACTGGCTTGAGTGAGGCCGGGCTACGAGGTGGGCGTTTTGTGCACGCAGGCGGGTATGGTGCCCGCACCACCTTGGCTGCTAGCCTGCTGAACTCCCGCAAGCCGTCCTTGGTTTACCTTTATTGGGGAGAAATTGACCAGACCGGCCATAAGTTCGGCACCAGCTCAGACCAATGGCTTGAGCAGCTAGAAGAGCTCAATCTTGCCCTTAAATCGCTAGCGCGTAGACTGCCGTCGCATGTGCTGCTGCTGGTGACTGCCGATCACGGCATGGTAGATGTTGACCCCCAGAACCGTATCGACTACTCAGGTGATGCTGCCCTGCTTGAGAATGTTGAGCTAACAGCCGGTGAACCCCGCATGGTGCAGCTTTACCTGAAGGACTCCAGCCCCGCGGCCCGCCAAGATACTTTGGGACGCTGGGCAGAAGCCTGGGGGGAGCAGGCCTGGATTTTTGATACTGAAAACCTCTGTGAGGCCGGCTATTTTGGCCCGCAGGTTACGGACGAGGCCCGCCGCCGCATTGGAGATATTATCGTAGCTGCCCGCGAACCTATCGCCCTGTACGATATGCGCCATTACAAACCCCATGCCTTGCAGATGGTGGGGCAGCACGGGTCGCTAACGCTTGAGGAAACACAGGTTCCGCTGCTGATGCTACCGACTGGCTAGGGCTAGGCCCACCCTAAGGACGGCCGGAGTGGCCACTTGCTGGGGTAGGTCAAGAAGGAGAGTTTCTTCTGCCTGAGGTGTCTCTGCTCCAAAGGTCGGCTCCAGGTGGGGCGCCGTCTGGCCAAGAGCAAAGGCCCTGTACCTAACCTCAGGGTAGGTACAGGGCTTTAATAGATGATAAACACCCGAAGTCTAACGGCGCTGGTTACCGAAGATAATGTCATCCCAACTGGGCACACTGGTGCGCTTAGTTCGGCTGGACTTAGGGGCAGGGGCCTCATCGTCATGGCCTAGAGGCTCCTCATCAGAAGCTACTGGTTCTTTAGCGCCAGCAACCTCTTCACCAAGATCAGTTTCAAGTGCGTCGGGTTCCTTGATGCTCTCACGGTTTGATTCACGGTCGTTTGATGTAGCCTCGCTGACTTCCTCACCGCCTACTTCAACAGCGTTCGCATCAACAGCATTCGCATCAACAGGGCCCGAGTCCAGGGCAGGCTGTGGCGCTACAGCACCTTCGGCAGAGGTTTCCTCCTGCTCAACAGTCGTTTCAACTACCGGGCTAAAATCTTCACCAGCCTCAGAAACAGACTCAGCCTGCACCCCAGCAGCAGGGCGGGAGCTGCGGCGGGCACGCTCCAACAGATCAGCTAGCTTGCGCTCGCTAGCAGGGTCAAAGGAGCGCACACCGCGGCGGGCTGTCAGCTCATCAAGCAGCTCATTCTGCTCTTTCTGCTCAGGCACACTCACCCGAGTAATGCGAGGCTCAGCAACCTGAACACCGGCGGAGGACGATACCGACTGCGCAGAGGCATCGCTCACCTGCTCGCCCTGTGAGGTCACAGACTGCTTGGAAAGCCCCGGAATCGGTGCATCGTGGGAATGGTCGCGCCCCATCAAGAAGTAGGCAGCCTCATTGGAGGCATAAATGCTCTGGTTGGCAGGGTTGAAGTTCCACCGGGCAGGGAACATGACGCTGCGCGGTAAGTTGGCCTGGGCGTCCGCACCCAAATCTATATCAACCGATACGGTCCACTGGCCAGACTCCTGCTGCCAAGTGCTCCAATCCATCGGGGCCTGGGTAAAGTCATAACGCTCAGATACTGACTCAATATGCTGGTCAAGACTCTGAGCTGCCTCGCCCTGACCGGGGGCAGCAGAGATAACGGCGGTACGGGCCGTTTGAATGATGTTGGCACGCTCAGCGACAATAGGCCACTCATAGCGGCGCACCCGCTCTGGCTCCCAGCCTGATTCTGCAGCAATTTCTTCAACCGTGGCACCCTGACGGAATCGGGTCTGAATATCACGGGGGCCAAAGGCGCCACCAGCGCTACCGCCGCGTAAGGGGCTGATACGGCGGGCACGAGCAATGCTCTGCCGCAGGTTCTGGTCGATGGGCAAGAGGTAGGTTGCGCCGTCAGATGATTCGAGGACGAGGTTCTCACCATCGTCATGAATGCCAGCTAGTCGCAGTTCACGCACTGCTCGGTCTCCTTAGATGGGGCCGGGCACCACCTCCAAGACAAGGCGGTGCTCACTTCAATCTTTACACTTACTTGAAAGACTACCGGCTCAAGCTCTGCCTGAAAGCTAAAGGAGCTGGGGGAGGGGGTGAAGTTTTGAAAATACCCGATTTTTCAAGGAAAATTATCTCAAGCTCAGGAAGAACTTGAAATAAATGTCTTACCCTGCACCAACCCTCACTCAACCTATATGACTCGCTCAGAGAGAACATGAACTCTCCGCTTGCATTCTCGCAAGCAATAGTGAACAATTCTACCCGTCACCTCAACACAATCGGAGGCCCCGGCCAATACAGGGGCAACCGATATCAAGCCGGGGTGCAGGTGCCCCAGACCAGACAGAGGGGGTATCTACCCTTCGCACACCTAATACGGAGAAAACCATGGCAACCGATTACGATGCACCTCGCAAGCAAGATGAAGAGAGCAAAGACCAATCCTTTGAGGAGCTGCGTTCACGCCCCTCAGAAATGCAATCAGGTGCAGTGGACGAGGACGAAAACGCAGCAGCCGAAAGTTTTGAACTACCCGGTGCTGACCTCTCCAACGAAGAACTAAACGTTGTGGTTCTCCCCGCACAGGACGACGAATTCACCTGTGCCTCATGCTTCCTGGTGCGCCACCGCTCCCAGATCGCCCGTGAAGAGGGCGACCTCAAGTACTGCATTGAGTGCGAGAGCTAAAAGATAGAAACTCAACAGACAAGGGCGGGCCCGCGTTGTCATAACGCGGGCCCGCCCTTGGTTCTACTGAAACTTTGAAGAGAACCTACAAGCCCTAGCCTTCTTCAGATAAACCCTCATTAAGGATCGCTGCAATCTTCTCAGGGTGACGGGAGGAAGCAATCCAATAGGGGGTTGGGTCTGCCGGGTCGGTAATGTCTACCCGAATTACTGAGGTAATCCACCCCCGGAAACACATATACGCCCGCCCATCCAGTGCCGGGCCAGTAGCCAGGCGGGCATTCTCCCCACGAAAAGCGTAGGCACGGCCCACATAGTCCCGTTCGATACGGGCCCGACCAAAGCGCACCGTGCTATCAGTAATCTCTAGAGTGGGAGAGCTCCCATAGAGAATCACACCCAGCAGAAGAAAGACCACAACACCGGCAATGACCCCTGCGGTAATGCTGATAGGTGCACCCACCAGATAAGAAGCGAGACCAGCACCTACACAACCGACCCATAAGCCAAGACCCGGGGCTAGTCGTTCACGGTAGAGCACAGTGGGGGCAGTAACAGGCATAGCTTCCTTCGATACAACAAAATTCTGGGCACAGTGCCGGGGGGGCACCCAGCAACACTGCTTCTAGTCTAAGGGGTTTTAGCCCCCGACGTGAGCGGCAGACCGGTGCATAACCCGGTACAGTAAAGAGAGTGATGAACCAGCTTAAGATTGATATCAAGATGCTCGATGAGGGGCTTGAACCCCCCGCTTACGCCCAGCCCGGGGATGCCGGAGCCGACTTGCGCTCGCGCCTGACCTTGACCCTTGCCCCGGGTGAGCGTGCCCTGGTGCCCACTGGTGTGGCAATTGCTCTGCCTGAGGGGTATGTGGGTCTGGTGCACCCGCGTTCGGGTCTGGCCGCTAAGCACGGTATTACTATTGTCAACGCCCCGGGCACCGTTGATTCGGGGTATCGCGGTGAGCTTATGGTTAGCCTGCTCAACACCGACCGTAGCCAGCCCTTTACTATCGAGCGCGGTGACCGTATCGCCCAGCTAGTGATTCAGCGGTTTGAGTCCGCTATTTTTAATGTGGTGGAGAGCTTGAGCGAAACTGAACGTGGGTCTGCCGGGTTTGGTTCCACAGGCGTACAGTAAGAGCAGTAGAGAGGCTAGGCCACTAAGGAGGCACTATGTTTGGTTTTGGTAAGAAAAAGAAGAATGCGGATACCGCCGCTACGCAGCGTGAACAGGGCACTGCAGATGCCCCTGCAGCGGGTGAGAAGAAGGGGCAGGGCAAAAGCGCCACCGAAAAAACAGCCCTAGTAGCTGGTCGTAGCAAAGCTCAGAAGCCTGCCGTAGATGCAGCTCTGCCTGTCTCCTTTGTAGAATTTACCCGTGAGAACGGCCCCTTTGACGTCACCGAGCAACGTACCGGTTCTAGCTATATTGACCTGGGTGGCTTGCTGATTAAGAGTAATCCGGGGCTGAGCCTGCGTCTTGAGGCTGACCAGAAAACTCAGCAAGTTATTGCTGTTACCCTGCAAATCGGTGAAGGCGCCCTTCAAGTGCAGGCTTTTGCGGCTCCTAAGAGCCGAGGGATTTGGGATGATATCCGTAAGGAACTATCTGAAAGTGTGCGCCGTAAGGGAGGCCAGGTCGATATTAATGATGGCCCCTTTGGGCGTCAGCTTATTTCTCGTGTGCCCGCTGAGCTTCCTGACGGCCGTAAGGGCTTCCGTGTCGCCCGTTTCGTGGGTGTTGATGGGCCGCGCTGGTTTGTGCGTGGGGTGTTCTCCGGTAAGGCTGCTTTGCCTGGGGAGAGTGCAACCGCTCTTGAAGAGGTTTTCCGCACTATTGTGGTCAACCGTGGCTCTGAGCCTATGCCTCCGCGTGATTTGCTGCCTATGCGCGTGCCCCAGCAGATTCAGGAGGCTGCTGACGCCCAGGCCGCTGCAGCTGCAGAAGCTCAGAAGAAACCTACTGTCGAGGTGCCCCGCCGCGGCCCTGAGATCACTGAAATCGGTTAGGGCCTATGCCTGAGACTGAGTCGCCCTTCACCCGGCAGCAGGTGGCCGGGCCGGTGACCCGCCTGGAAGAGTACCCGCAGCGGTTCCGTGCACGAGTCGCTGGGCGAGTAGCCAGGGTGCACATTTCGCATGTAGGGGCCACCCCCAAGTTTGAGGTGACCCTGCTGGTCGATAAGTCTAAGCCCCTGCCGCCGGCAAAGACCCACCCCATGACGGGTATGCCCATTGCAGAAACCGGTGAAGACCTGGATGACACTACCGATGTGAGCACCACTGAGGACACCTCAACCGGTCAAATCTCTGTGCTCGATGAGGAAACCGGGTTTACTACTCGCTTTAGCGTCAACCGGGCAGGGCCCCGTGTGCTCTACCCGGAGTTCCCGCCTCTAGCACCGGGTACGGTGCTGACCTTGGTATGGTTGGGTCAGCGCCAGGTGCCGGGTATAGCAGCCGGTGGCTACCTGAGGGTCTCAGGTATGCTCAGCACCCGGGAGAAGCCCCTCATGTATAACCCCCGCTATGAGATAGTTCCAATTTCTTAGCATCTACTCAAAGGACGCTGGCCCCACCTTTACAACACAAGGTGGGGCCAGCGTCCTCTGGTGTAATACTGGGTGCCAGACTAGTTAAACCGGTGAGCTAAAGAGGGCGCGGATGTCGTCCTCACCGGTGGGGGTGGTGATAAAGAAGAGTTCATCGCCGCCTTCAATGACGTCGTCTCCGCTGGGGGTAATCGGTACCCCATCGCGCAAGATGGCGGTCAAGGTGGTCTCGTAGGGCCACTGCACGTTATCTACCGTGTGACCAATGATGGGGTGGTCAGCCGGAACTGTGTATTCCACCAAAGTGGCGCTACCGGTCTTGAGGGTGATCAGGCGCACCACGTCACCGACCTCTACGGCTTCTTCCACTAGGGCTGTCATCAGCCGCGGGGTAGAAACTGCAACATCAACACCCCAGGCCTCATCAAAGAGCCACTCATTTTTGGGGTTGTTCACGCGGGCTACGGTGCGGGGCACCCCAAACTCACTGCGGGCTAAGAGAGATACAACCAGGTTGGTTTTATCGTCACCTGAGGCGGCTACAATGACGTCCGCGTTCTCAGGTTTAGCCTGCCGTAGGACGGACAGCTCACAGGCGTCCCCAATGACCCAATGGGCCCGCTGAATACCGCTGCGAGAAATAGCCTCGGGCTTAATGTCAATAATGGTGACCGTATGGCCGTGGGAGAGTAGCTCCCGGGCGCTTGAAGAGCCTACTGAGCCTGCACCAATAATGATTACTTCCACTCAAGATCCCCCTCATCCTGGCCTGCCGGGGGTGCACCTAGCACCCTGGCAATGTCGTTGATGTCTTCGGTGCGCATCATGGCGTGCACCGTATCACCTTGCTGGTAAGAGGTTTCCTTCGTTGGTAGCATGCCCTCCCCAAAGCGGGTCAGGTAGGCTACCCGCACCCCTGCGGCCTCTTCAATCTCGGTCAGGGCGTGACCAGCCCAACTCTCGTGTAACTGAAGTTCACCGAGCATGAGACGACCTGAGGCTTCACGGAAGTCACCGGCCATGGCCTGCTCAGGCAAAATACGGCGCAGTACCTGATCGGTAGACCACCGCACTGCCGCTACCGTAGGGATACCCAGACGCTGGTAGAACTCGGCACGGTTGGGGTCATAGATACGAGCGACCACATGCTGCACCCCAAAAGTTTCTCGGGCCACACGGGAGGCAATAATATTGGAGTTATCGCCAGAGGAGACAGCCGCAAAGGCATAGGCGTGTTCAACGCCGGCCCGTTTGAGGGTCTCACGGTCAAAGCCCACACCCGTGACCTTCTTGCCCGCAAAATCCTTGCGTAAGCGGCGAAATGACCTCTCATCCTGGTCAATGACAGCAACCGAATGGCCCGCATCTTCTAGGGTGTGAGCCAACATGACGCCCACACGACCGGCACCCATAATCACAAAATGGGGCACTTAGCACCTCACGACAAGACAACGAAAAATAAACACATACCCCGCAGCACAGGGGTACCTCTAGTCTACGCTTGGTGGCCCCACGACCCAACTGAGACGCCCTAGCCGGGTGGGGTACCTTCGCCGCTCACTAAAATGTGGTGTGTATAGCTGTTTTTTCCCCCTTTCAGCGACTACGGTTAGAGCCTGTGAGGAATATGAGGAGCGCGGCCACCCGCCTAATCTTTGGTGCCCCTGTCACCAGCAGGCAGGCTAAAAAAGGCAACCTGCCCAAACGCCGTGCCCTACCCCTGTTTGGGGCTGACGGTTTCTCTTCTGTGGCCTACGCTCCTGATGAAATCCTGCTGACTTTGCTCCTTGCTGGTCACGGGGCCTTAGCTTACTCGCCCCTGGTGGGGTTGGGTATCGCCCTGATTCTGCTGATTGTGGTGGGCACCTACCGGTACAACATTCAGCATGTGGGGGAGCGTGGCGACTTCGCCCTGGTCTACCAGAACCTGGGGGTAACAGCCGCGGTGGTACTGGGTGCGGCTCTCATGGTCGAATTCATGCTCACGGTTGCGGTCTCGCTCTCTTCTGCTGCCCAGTATCTTGAATCGATTACCCCCCTACTTTTGGGGCATCAAAGGCTGATAGCTTGTTCACTGATTGCCCTGGTGACTTTTATCTGCTTGCACGGCCTGAAAGTGATGCTGCGAATCTCTCACCTGCCCTCCTATATTTTTCTGGTGCTGCTGGTTACTACCATCGGGTGCGGTCTTATTGCGGACGCCACCGGCCAGCTTGGGCGCGCAGTCTCGGCTGACTACACGGTGCTGGTGCCAGAGAATACCAGCCAGGTGCTCACAACCCAGCTGGGTGTAACTCTGCTGCTGGTGAGGGCGTTTGCCTCTGGTGCTGTGGCTTTGACCGGGGTGAACACTGTGAGTAATGCGGTCAAGGCCTTCGCCCCGCCGCGCCAGCGCAACGCCGCCACTAGCCTCATGGTAATCGGCGGGATCTCTGCCCTCTCCCTTCTGGGTGTGCTCTACCTGGCCCGGCAAACCGGGGTGGTAACCGTCCTTGACCCGGCCCAGGGGCTACTGGTTGCTGGCCAAATGGTGGGGGAGGACTTCCACCAAATACCCGTTCTTCTCCAACTGACCGACGCTATCTTCCACCAGCCCCTAGCCAGCGTCCTACTCGGTGCAGCGACCATTGGGGTGCTCCTGGTCGCGGCCATGACAGCTTTCACCGGCTTCCCCATGCTGGCTACTGCCATAGCCTCCAAACAGTACCTGCCGGTGCACCTCTCAGCCCGCAGCTCCACGGCCCTCTACGCTAATGGTGTGCTGACCCTGGGGGCCAGTTCTATGCTGCTGGTGGCCATCGTCGGGCCCAACGTGCACACCCTGGTGCAAATGTATATTGTGGGAGTCTTTACCGCTCTCACCCTCACCCAATATGCGGTGCTTCGCAACCGCTGGCGCACCCAACGCATCACCCTCAATACCCAAAAACGGCGCGCCCTCTGGCGTGATATCGGCATCAGCGCAGTCGGCACTGGCGCCTCAATGACCGTGCTCGTGGTGATTGTTCTGACCAAATTCGTTCACGGTGCTTGGGTTACCGTACTGCTCATTCTTCTTCTGACCTGGCTCATGATTAAAACCAACAAACACTACAGCAGCATCGACCGGCAACTAGCCCTCTCCACGGATCCCGACCAACTAGCCGCTGACCGGGCCCTCCCCTCCCGCGTCCATGCCCTTATCTATGTTGAGCGGGTGCGCAAGCCTGTACTGCGGGCCCTGGCCTATGCGCGGGCCTCCCGCCCCTCATCCATTGAGGCTCTGCTAGTGAACGTGGATCAAGCCCGCACCCGCGAAAACATTGACACCTGGCAGGCCCTAGAACTGCCCGTAGACCTGACCGTCTTGGACTCGCCCTACCGCAACCCCGCTGCCAGCCTGCTCGAATATGTGCACCAGATGCGCCAAAAATCTCCCCGCGACGTGCTGGTGGTTTACTTGCCCGAATATGTGGCCTCCCACTGGTGGCATGGTATCTTCCAACGCCGCACCGTCCACAAGCTCAAAGCCCGCCTGCGCCACGAACCAGGTGTCGTGGTGGCCTCCGTGCCCTGGCAAATAGACCGATAAATTAGAAAACCCACCGAGCCACCCTCGAAGCGAGAAACACATGACTGACACCACCACCTCACCTGAACCTGCTATCGGTGACCTGCTAGAACTCACCCCCGAACGCCCAGCCCACGGCGGGGCCCTGGTCGCTAGAGCAGGCGACCGCGTCATCTTTGTCCGCCACGGCATCGTAGGGGAGCAGGCCACCGCCCGCATTACCGGCCGTGGCCCCAAAGGCCGCTTCTTCTTCGCAGATGTGGTCTCCGTCGATACCCCCTCACCGGAGCGCCGCCCCCACCCCTGGGCACCGGCGGACGCGCTGGCGTCTGCTCAGCCCCTGGGCGGTATGGAATACGGGCACCTGACTCTCGCAACCCAGCGGGCCTATAAGCAGCAGATTGTGAAGGAGCAGCTAGTGCGCCTGGGCGGGGTGCCTGAGAACCACCCGCTGCTGGCTAAGCTGCCGGTCCATGCCCTACCCGGTGATGAGCAGGGGCTGCACTGGCGCACCCGAGTACATTTTGCGGTGGAGCGCGAGAGCCAGCAAATCGCTATGTTCCCGCACTCTAGCTCGGTGCCCGTCCCCGTTACGGGCTTCCCCCTGGCCGATGAGCGCATCGAGGCCCTAGAGCTGCACCGGCTCAAACTAGCCGGTATTACCCGGGTTGATGTGGCGATCTCTGCCACCGATATGGTGGCCGTGGTCTTTACCGTATCTGCCCGCACCACGCCTGCGGCGGTCGCCGCGGATATTGAGGCCCAGGCCCGGGCCCTGTGGGGGCCGCTGGAAGAGCGCATGATAACCCTGGTCTTTACCGCTGAGAAAAAGGGCGGACGCCGCCGCGGCACTAAACCCGCTGACGTCATCGCTGGGGCTACCAGCCCTAACCTCCTTGAGGCTGCCACTGTTTACGCCCAGGACTTCTATTGGAACGTGGCCGCTACAGGCTTCTGGCAGATTCACCGGGCTGCCCCTGAGGTGCTGGGTAATGCGGTGCTTGAGGCAGCCGGCCTGAGAAAGGGCATGACGGTCTATGACCTTTACGCCGGTGCCGGTTTCTTCACCGCCCTAGCCGCTGACGCAGTGGGCGACAAGGGCACGGTTTTGTCGATTGAGGGATCTCCGGTGACCAGCCGCAACGCCTCCGAGAACTTTGGTGACGAGGGGCCCTCCCGAACTCACAGGTCTGAGCGGACGCGCGTGCGCGTGGAAAACGGGGACGTGGCCCAGGTGCTGGAGAAAATCAGCGGTGAAGTGGCCGAGGGCCGCTACGCTGCCCCGGATGTGGTAATTTGTGACCCCTCCCGTGAGGGTGCGGGCCGCACCGTCATGGAGCAGATTTCTGCCCTTGCACCCCAGCGGATTATCTACGTGGCCTGTGACCCGGCAGCCTTGGGCCGTGACACCGGCTACCTGCGCGCAGCAGGCTGGCGGCTTGATGCTGTTGAGGCCTTTGACATGTACCCCAACACCCACCATGTGGAGACGGTAGCTCTTTTGTCCAAACTTGATGTCGATAAGCACATAAATGTTGAAATTGAGCTGGATGAGCTTGATGCAACAAGTGATTAAAGCAAGTCTGCTTATGAGTAAATAAAAGAGTATGTACTGAAGAAATTTAGCTTTAAGGTTTCTACACTGCATATCGCACAAATTAAAAAGAAATACGGTATAGAGCTGAGAGGGGGTTATAATAAGTCAAAAAAGAAAAACAAGTTATCCCGCAATTCACACTGGAAAAAGAAGATACTGTTATGGATACCATGAAGGAACTTTAAAATGATGCAATAAAGAGAGAGGGTGTTTATAAGATTGATGATAAAAATAATCTTGTTTCCAATGAGTCTTTTATTCAAGTATCCTAACTGCCTTCTTACATTCATGCTCGGCATAGAAACGGGAATACTATATTTACTGATGATATTTTGTATATTTGGAGCCATAGCATTTTTTACAAAAAGAAGTTAGCATTGGTGTAGAAGCATTAATTATTTGATTTTTAGTTAGTCCTTACGGAATACCGATGGTGGAGTGGGAGCAGCTGTTGTAGTGTTCTTAGAAGGTGTAAATAGGAAAATAAGGTCAATTTAAATCAAAACATTAATGAATTAGAAAGAAGGTTAATTTTTGCGAACATACGAAAATAAAGAACAACTAAAAGCTGAAATAGGTAAAACATTTGAGAAGTATATTTCAGAATTTGATATTATTCCAGAAAATTTAAAAGATAAGAGAGTTGATGGAGCCGATAGAACTCCAGCAGAAAACCTTGCCTATCAGGTTGGCTGGACAAGTTTGGTTCTTAAATGGGAAGAAGATGAAAGAAAGGGGCTTCAAGTAAAAACACCATCGGATGAATTTAAATGGAATCAACTCGGTGAATTATATCAGTCATTCACGGATACCTACGCTCATTTATCTTTGGAAGAGTTGAAAGCAAAATTAAATGAGAATATTAATTCTATTTATATTATGATTGATTCGTTGAGTGAGGAAGAATTATTTGAACCGCATATGAGAAACTGGGCTGATGAAGCGACTAAAACAGCGACTTGGGAAGTGTATAAGTTTATTCATGTAAATACTGTTGCACCTTTTGGAACTTTCAGAACTAAAATCAGAAAATGGAAGAAAATAGTATTATGAGGGTTATTCAAAACCACACCAGAGAAACCGTTGCCCCACAAACCCATAACTACCAGCAACTCACCACCCTACAAGAAGCCCCCAACAACCACCTGACACCGCGAAAAAATCAACAAAAACCCAGGAAACTTACCCTAACCCACCCCTAGAACAAGGCACTCAAAGCACCAGGTTCACTGGTCATCAACAGCACACTGGTACCGGTCTGGAACTGGCGAGGTGAAATAAACTTTTCAGGCAAAGATAAACGTGCTGGCTACAACCACCAGATCATCTGCACCATTGATGGCAGGCTCCTTGTCATTACTGACCGGCTACCTGGTGCTTGGCATGATGTTTATGCCGCCAAGGAGCACGGTCTTACATAAGTATGTGGAGGAGATGACCCTTGTTGATAGGGGCTACCGTCGGGTTGAGGTTGTTGCCCCCCCTGCTCAGTGTAAGCCTGGGGTGAAAACGCTCACTCGAGGCTGTAAAGGAGATAGCAGCCGTATTGTCGATAAGCTGTGAGTGGTGGTGGAACGCGTTATCGTGCAAGTGAAGATTTGGGGTGTTTTGTGTTCGGGTTTTCGGCGGCTGCTTGGGGTGTGTGGGCGGGTTTTTCGGTGGTGAGGGGGTGTGTTTCTTTGTTGTTGGGCACCCCTTATGAAGAACCCTCATAGGTTTGGACAATGATGAACAAGTGGAAACCTTGGCGGTATTTAGCCGGTACGAGGCTTAGCGGTTTCCGGAAAAGACCACCAAAATCAGAGAAACCCACCTAGTTCAAGTTTGGTGGGTTTTCTGATGTAGATGGTACCTACCCCCACTACGGGGCGAGGCGGGTGGGGTAGGAGCCAGGGGTTAGCTCAGGCGGTCGGTCTGGTCGTCCCATTCGGCTGCCATAGGGCGCAGGGCACCTTCCTTAGCGCGAGCATGGTGGCCGCAGAAGAGCAAATCCAGGCCAGAGCTCATCACCACACGCACATAGGCCTGAGCGCCGCAGGCATCGCAACGGTCAGCAGCAGTCAATTCGCGGCGGGTCTCAAGAGTTGCACTCATGGTAGCTCCTTTCAAAAGCTTTCCTTCTACTCTCTATCCAACCACCGGCCCGGCCGCGTCCGCACGTCCTTTCGCCCAGAGCACGAAACCCTTGCCCGCCAACCGGGTAGGGGCCGTGGCCCGTGCCGCCAAAGACCCTGCCACCCGAACACCTGTACTACACTAGATAGGCACACCGTCCACACCTGCAGGAGAGTTTCGTGGCAGCAAACAACTACACCGCCCGCAACCTATCGGTGCTCGAAGGCCTCGAAGCCGTACGCAAACGCCCCGGCATGTACATTGGCTCCACCGACTCACGCGGCCTCATGCACTGCCTCTGGGAAATTATCGACAACTCAGTTGATGAAGCCTTAGCCGGGTACGGGCAGTCCATCCAGGTCATCCTCTATAAGGACGGCTCCGTTGAGGTGCAAGATGACGGCCGCGGCGTGCCCACCGACATTGAACCCCGCACCGGCCTCTCCGGTGTGGAAGTGGTCTATACCAAATTGCACGCTGGTGGTAAATTCGGTGGCGGCTCCTACACTGCCTCAGGTGGTCTGCACGGTGTGGGCGCCTCGGTCGTGAACGCCCTCTCCTCCCGCCTTGATGTGCAGGTAGACCGCGGCGGCAAAACCTACCAGATGAGCTTCCGCCACGGCATTCCCGGTATTTTCGAAGGCACCCGCACCCCCAAACCCGATGCCCCTTTCACCGCCTCCGCCGACGCCCTACAGGTAGTAGGTAAAGCCAAACGCGGAGTCACCGGCACCCGGGTTCGCTACTGGGCTGACCCCATGATTTTCACCCCGGACGCCCGGTTCAGCTACGAAAACCTGGCCGCCCGTGCTCGCCAAACCGCCTTCCTGATCCCTGGGCTGCGTATTGCTGTGCGCGATGAACGCCGCCTGCCTGGCACCCCCGGCGAGTTTGAAACCGTTGAGGAAGTCTTCCAGCATGACGGTGGTATCGCAGAATTTGTGGACTACTTGGCCCATGACCAGGCTGTGACCGATATTTGGCGTTTCACCGGTACCGACACCTTCACTGAGACCGTCCCCGTGCTGGATGCTGAAGGCCACTCCCAGCTCACCGAAGTAGAGCGCGAGTGCGAGGTTGATGTTGCCCTGCGCTGGGGCACTGGTTACGAAACCAAGCTGCGCACCTTCGTCAATATCATCGCTACCCCTAAGGGCGGTACCCACCAGACCGGGTTTGAGCAGGGGCTGCTCAGAACCTTCCGCAAGCACATTGCCGATAATGCGCGTAAATTCAAGGCCGGCACCGACAAAATTGAAAAGGACGACGTGCTGGCAGGTCTGACCGCTGTGCTGACCGTGCGTCTGGCTGAGCCCCAGTTTGAGGGGCAAACTAAGGAGATTCTGGGCACCCCGGCGGTGCGTCAGATTGTTTCTAAGGTGGTAGCCAAGCAACTAGCTGCCAAGTTGAACTCTACAGCCCGGGGCGAGAAAACCCAGGCGGCAGCTGTCTCTGAGAAGGTTGTTGCTGAGATGAAGTCGCGTATTTCGGCGCGAGTTCATAAGGAAACCCAGCGTCGTAAGAACGCCCTGGAAACTTCGTCCATGCCCACCAAGCTCGTAGACTGCCGCTCTACTGATGTTGAGAAGTCTGAACTTTTCATCGTTGAGGGTGACTCGGCCTTGGGCACTGCCCGCCTGGCCCGCTCATCTACCTACCAGGCGCTGCTGCCTATTCGCGGCAAGATTTTGAACGTGCAGAAGGCCTCCCTGACCGACATGCTAGCTAACGCTGAGTGTGCCGCCATTATCCAGGTGATTGGTGCAGGCTCAGGGCGCACCTTTGACCTGGAGAGCAAACGCTACAACAAGATTATTATGATGACAGATGCGGACGTAGACGGTGCCCACATTCGTACCCTACTGCTGACTCTCTTCTACCGTTATATGCGTCCGCTGGTAGAAGCTGGCCATGTCTACGCTGCTGTGCCGCCCCTGCACCGGGTTGAGGTGATCAACCGGGGTAAGGCTAACGAGATGGTCTACACCTACTCCGAGAAGGAACTACACGAGCTGCTGGGCCGTATTGAGGCCGAGGGTAAGAGCTATAAGGAACCTATCCAGCGTTATAAGGGTCTAGGTGAGATGGACGCTGACCAGTTGGCGGAGACCACCATGGACCCCCGCCACCGTATGCTGCGCCGGGTACGGGTTGAGGACGCTGAGGCTGCCGAGCGTGCCTTTACCCTCTTGATGGGTTCTGAGGTGGCCCCGCGTAAGGACTTTATTATCCGTGGTGCCGCCCAGCTTGACCACACTGCGATTGATGCCTAGGGCTTCTTATAGTTAGCAGGGGTGAGGTATTGCTGAGGGCCTGGGGCATGTCATATAACCGCAAATGTGTATGATATTCATCACTCTTTAGGGCCTGTGGATTTGGTTTTAGGGGCTAGCTTTTACCCTCAGGTTGGGTTTTTGAAAAAAGAGGACGGCCCCGCCCGGCTCTACCTGATGGGTTAGGGGAGAGGTGCTTGCCCCGGTGTGACTATGACAAAGTGTCACTAACACCGGTTTGAGAAGATGTGAGCTGTCGTCTTCTACCTAGTCAGAGATAGCCTTAGCGTGAAAGTGACCTTTAGTGAAGCGTCAAATTCTCTGGTGGGGGGAGTCACAAACACCCTAACGACACACTCACAGAAGCCAGCTATCCTAGAGCACAACACACCCGCACCGTTGCCTTGTGTTTATGGCATAGTTGCCAGCCTGCTAACGGTGCACCACTTTAACACTCAAGGAAATCAATGGATCCCCTCGAAATAGCGCGGTGGCAATTCGGTATCACCACCGTCTACCACTTCATGATGGTTCCGCTGACCCTAGGCCTGGGTGCCGTTGTAGCTGGCTTCTACATCGCCTACGTGCGAACCAAGAAGCACGAATACAAGCGCATGACCAAGTTCTGGGGCAAGCTCTACCTCATCAACTTCATCATGGGCGTTGCAACCGGCCTCGTCCAAGAATTCCAGTTTGGCATGGCCTGGAGCGAATACTCCCGCTTCGTGGGCGACGTTTTCGGCGCGCCCCTAGCCATGGAAGGCCTACTAGCCTTCTTCGTAGAGTCCACCTTCTTAGGCCTCTTCATCTTCGGCTGGGACAAACTCTCACCCAAGGTACACGCAGCCTGCCTGGTCATCGCAGTAGCCGCCTCCTGGCTCTCTGCCTACTTCATCATCGTGGCCAACTCCTGGATGCAGCACCCCGTAGGTGTTGAAATGATTGATGGCCGCCCCGTTATGACCGACGTCTTAGCAGTGCTAACCAACAACACCGCCATGGTTGCCTACCCGCACGCCATCTTCGGCTCCCTTCAGGTTGCCGGTGGCTTCCTTGTCGGTATCGCCTGGTACAAGCTCTGGAAGCGTCGCCGCGATGGCATCGACACCATCGGTGACAACGGCAAGGTTATCGTCGGTGAAATCAGCGAAGGCGCCCGCGACCGCGCCGACTTCACCGTCTGGTTCAAGTCCCTACGCATCGGCGCTATCGTCGGTCTGCTGGCCTTTGTTGGCACCGGTATCACCGGCCACCAGCAGGCTCAGCTCATGATTCAGCAGCAGCCCATGAAAATGGCAGCAGCCGAAGCCGCCTGCCACGACGGTACTGGCTTCTCCCTCTTCTCCCTCTCATCTCCCGGTGCGCAGGACTGCGACCAGGTCCAGGCTGTTATCGAAATTCCCGGCCTGCTCTCCTTCCTGGCCTACGACAACTTCACCACCGACGTCCCCGGCATCACCACCTTGCTCCCTCAGTACAAGGAAGCCTACGGCGGCACCATCCCCGATAACCCCGAAATCTACGGTGAACGCGCCGGCACTGAGGTTGATTTCCTGCCCCTGATGGAGGTCACCTACTACGGCTTCCGCGGCATGATCACCCTCGGCGGCATCAGCGCCCTCTCCTTCCTCTACGTCTTGTGGGTAACCCGCAAGAAGGGTGAAGGTACCGTACCTGAAGCCAAATGGATCACTAACCTAGCTATCGTGGGCATCCTGGCACCCTTCGGTGCCAACGCCACCGGCTGGATCTTCACCGAAATGGGCCGCCAGCCCTTCGTCGTTGCCCCCAACCCCGACGGCAACCCCGCCCTGATGATGTTCACCGCAGCAGCCGTCTCACCCGGTGTATCTGGCTACGAGATTCTCTTCTCGCTCATTTCTCTGGGCCTGATTTACGGCATCCTCATGGTCGTGGAAGTCTACCTGCTCGCCAAGTACGTCAAGGCCGGTGTGGTGGCATCTATGCCCGAGCTGGTTGAAGACCCACACACAACTGACGAGAAGAACGACCGCGACGTACTCGCGTTCGCCTACTAAGAAAGGGGCTTACACACATGTTTGAGCTTTTTGCTGACCAGCCTCTTCTGCCGACTCTCTGGTTCGCAGTCATCGGCTTCTTCTGGGTGGGGTACATCATTCTGGACGGCTTCGACCTGGGCGTAGGTATGCTCATGAGCCGCATCTTTGCCAAGAATGAGAAAGAACGCCGCCTCCTACTGAACACCATCGGCCCTGTCTGGGACGGAAACGAAGTGTGGGTTGTTACCGCTGGCGCTGCTACCTTCGCAGCTTTCCCCCTCTGGTACGCCTCCCTCTTCTCAGCCCTCTACATTCCGCTAACCCTTGCCCTGCTAGCCCTGATTTTCCGTGCAGTAGCTATCGAATATCGCGGCAAGAAGGACTCCGAGCAGTGGATTGCAGGCTGGACCGTAGCCATCTCGGTCGGTTCTTTCTTCATCGCCTTCCTGGTCGGTGCCCTGCTGGCACTGACCTCAACCGGTCTGCCCGTCAACGCTAACGGTGACCGCGTAGGCGGTGCCTTCGCCTGGCTGACCCCCGCCGTAGTGATGGGTGGCCTAGCCATGGTCGGTGTTTCCCTGGTCATGGGCCTGGCCTTCATCGCCCTAAAGACTGACGGCGAGGTACGCCACCGTGCAGGTGCGGCCCTCACCAAGCTCTCACCGGTACTGGTACTGCCCGTTGTGGTTTGGGTTCTCTACATGCAGGTGACCACCGGTAACGGTATCTCCTACACCCTCACAGCACTTGCCGTCCTCGCTCTGCTAATCGGCTGGTTCTTTGCCAGCCGCAAGCAGGAGGGCAAGGCCTTCACCGGCTTTGCAGCCTTCATCGGTCTAGGCGTACTAGCTATCTTCTTGGCCCTGTACCCCAACGTCATGCCCTCCACCCTAGATGAGGCATACAACCTCACCATCGCCAACGCGTCAAGCTCCGAGTACACCCTGAGCGTGATGAGCTGGGTTGCTCTCTTCGGCATCCCGATTCTGTTGGTTTACCAGGGCTGGACCTACTGGGTCTTCCGCAAGCGCCTGCGCGTTGAAAGCATCCCTGATGCCCATGACGCCACCGAGCTGGCTACCCGTGCCACTCGCACAAGCGCCCACAAGGCATAGGCCAGAGCCCAAGGCACATCAAAGATAAGGACGCCGGGAGTAGTTCCCGGCGTCCTTTCGCCTACTCAGGGTGGGCAGATGTGCTCATACCCACGGCCCAGCTCATGAACCTGGGTCTACCCGGTTGGAAAGTTACCACTAGAATAGTGAACAAACTGTTCGCGGCACCAAGGACACTATTGAGAATGACTGCTCCCAGAACGAGCAAGCGGCCCCCGCTGGGCCCCCACGCCAAGAGAAACCTCACCGTTTTCGCGGTGCTTACCGCCCTCAAAACACTGGCTCTCATTGTCTTTGCCGCAGTGCTGGGCACTGCCATCACCCTGCTAGCCCGCATGACCTACGCGGTGTTCTACGAGGGCAAAACCTACGAGTCTGCCCACGCCGAGCAGCTTGCCGTCTTCGCCGGAAACGGCCAAGCCCAACTGACCGGCATCTTTTTCGCCACCCCCTTCATGCAACCGGGATTACTTTCGCTGGCAATCACCGGCGCCCTTGCACTTGTGGTTCGTGCGGCAGCTGACTGGTCTTTGAGCTTCTACGCCCAACAGGCAGCAGCGGGGGCTAAAACTACCATCCGCCGCAAACTGATTCGCCGCGTCCTTGCCACCGGTGGTATTGACACCCCCGACGGCACCGGTGCCACCGCCGTGCTTCTTTCCCGTGGTCTTAACGCCCTAGATGACTACTACACCAAAACCCTCACAGCATTTGTCTCAACAGCTGTAGTGCCCACCCTGCTTCTCGTTTTCATTGCCTTCTACGACTGGGTATCAGCCCTGGTCATTCTCTGCACCCTGCCGCTGATTCCCCTCTTCATGGTGCTCATTGGCCGTACCACCGCAGAAGATACCGCCCGCGCCCAGCGCGATTTGCTGCGCCTCTCCGATCACATCGTCGAACTGGTCAAGGGCCTACCTGTACTGGTGGGCCTGGGCCGTTCACGCGCCCAGTCAAAAGCACTAGGGGATCTAGGGGAGCGCTACCGCAAAGCCACCATGTACACCCTACGGTCAGCCTTCCTTTCCTCCCTGGCCTTGGAACTCATCACCACTATCTCGGTGGCCCTGGTTGCTGTGCTCATTGGCCTGCGCCTGGTTGAAGGAAACCTGGGGTTAGACCTTGCTCTCTTCGCCCTACTCCTGGCCCCTGAGTGCTACCAGCCCCTGCGTGATGTGGGAACCGCCTACCACCAGTCTGAGGACGGCGTTGCAGCCCTGCGCCGTGCCGAGACCATCATCAACCAGCCCATCCCACACGCCACTGTCGCCCCCGGCGGTGACCGCCTCTCGGTCCGTCAGCTCTCCGTGGCCTACCCTGGGCGCGAGCGCACCCTCACCGGTGTCAGTTTCACCCTACGACACGGCACCACCACCGCTATCACCGGCCCCTCAGGCTGCGGCAAAACCACCCTGCTCTCCGTCCTCGGCGGGGCCCTGCGCAACGACCTGGTACCCACCGGCACTACCGAACCAGTACACGTCTCTGGCCTCGTATCAGGCACCGGCGCCACCGTCTGGATTAGCCAATCACCCACCTTCATTGCCCCCACCGCCCTGGCTGAGGTTGCCCTCTACGCCACCGTCACCCGCGGCGAAGGCGCTCTAGAAGGCATCAACTATGCCTCAACCCTGCTCGATGATGCAGTCTCTTTCACCGAGGAAGACCGGAACTACTTCACTTCCTTCCTCCGCTCGGTAGGGTTAGCTGACCTCGCTAACCTCCCCCCTGAGGCACTTTCTGCCGGGCAGATGCGCCGCCTAGCTATCGCCCGCGCCCTGGCACGAGTTGCCACCTTACAGGCACAAGAAGAGCGCGTCACTGTGCTCATCGACGAACCCACAGCCCACCTTGACCCAGTCTCAGCAGCCAAGGTAAACGTCGCCCTAGCCGCCCTGCAGGAGACCGGGGCAACCCTCATTATCGTCACTCACGACACCGCCCTTGCTACTGCCACCAACAACCTGCTCCAGGCCACCCCCAAGGCCCACGGCTTCACCTGGGACCTCTCGCCCCAGAACGCAGCCGGCCTGGGCGGCTACGCCCTAGCAACCCTGGCCGATGCTGTAGCCACCGGCGAACTCGAAGATTCAGCCCCTGCGGTAGCTACCAAGCCCCCCACCTCACCTGAGCCAAGAGAGGTCGGTTCTGCGGGCGTCCTTAAAACCCTGCGACACCTGGGGGAGCTCACCGGCATCACCAAACGCGATATGGCCCTGCCGATTCTGCTATCGGTACTCACCGTGGTCTTTGCTGTCAGCCTCACCGCCCTCTCTGGCTGGCTGATTGTGCGCGCTGCTGAGCAGCCAGCCATGATGTACCTGCTGGTGGCTGTGACCGGCGTGCGCTTCTTTGGTCTAGGCCGGGCCACCTCCCGCTATGCCGAGCGCCTGCGCACCCATAACCTGGTGCTAGAGGCAGCTAACACCCTGCGCGTGCGTGCCTGGGACGCCGCTGGCCGCAGTGTACTCTCAGTGCGCTCTTTGCTCCGTGGCGACAAGATCCTTGACCGACTGGTTGGCGATATTGATGAGTTACGCGACGCTATCCCGCGCGTGGTTCTACCCGTTGCCTCCCACCTGATTGTCATGCTGCTGGTGCTGGGTGTGACTGCCTGGGCTACCCCGCAGGCCCTGCTACCGGTGGCAATTGCGGTGGTGGTTTCCACCTGTATTCTCCCGGCAATAGTCTTGCGGGCAGATCAGCGTGCTGATGCCGTCGCCCGCGGCGAAACCTCAGCCATGCTGCGCTTAGGCGTCTCAGCCCTAGATGCTGCTACCGACCTGCACAATAACGGCCTAGACCAGACCGTTGCTCTGGCTGTGTCACGTCAGGACGGCTACGCCCAGTCCTCCTATCTGAGAAGTTCCCGCGCTATCGGTGTGGGCCAGGGTCTAATGGTTGTGACCTGGTGGGGTGCCGCCTTGGCTGTGATTGCCAGTATCTGGCCTGCCGTTGAAGCCGGTAACGTGACTGCCCCGACTGCCGCTATCGTCATTTTGATGATGACCGGCCTCTTTGAGACCACTGCCTCCCACCTAGAAGCTGTACGCGGCTGGCCGGCCTTTGCCACCCTAGTAGCCCGCACCCGGTCTCACTTCGACACTGTCGATACCGCTGCGGCAGATGAGAGCGCGGACGCCGGTGCTGGCGAAATCAGAGACATCCTGGGGGACCCCGGTATTGGGGCTAAGAACCGGGCTGCTCACAGCTCCATCACTCTCGACCTTGAGTCTTTAGCTACCCGCTGGCCCGATATGGATCAGCCTGTCTTTACCGGGCTTTCAGCGTCTGTCTCTTCAGGGCAATGGCTGGGTATCACCGGCCCCTCAGGCTCCGGTAAGACCACTGCTCTTGCTACCCTCTTGGGCTTCCTCCCCGTTGAGCAGGGCCAGATTCGGGTCAACGGCCGCACCTTTGACGCCCAGTCTTTGCGCGGCTACGCGGCCTGGTGCCCCCAATCGGCCTATATCTTTGAATCCACTATCGCCAATAACCTGGCGATTGCCCGTTCAGCCGATGAGCGCCCCACCGATGAGGAAATGTACGAGGTGCTCAACCGGGTAGGCCTCGGCGATTTTGTGCGCTCCTTACCTGCCGGGTTGCAGACCCTAGTGGGAGCTGGTGGTTCTTATGTCTCCGGTGGTCAGCGTCAGCGTATCGCCATTGCCCGCACCCTACTGGTTGATTCGCCCCTGCTACTGATGGACGAGCCGACCGCTCACCTGGACGCCCCAGCCGCCGTGGCCCTCATTAACGAGGTTGCCCGAGGCACCAAGGGCACCCCCGGCCAGAAGGTTTCGGGTAAGACCAAGCTACCTGCGGTCGTCCTGGTCTCACACCGGACCGAAGACATCACCGCCTGCGATACCGTGGTCAAGCTTCGATAGGTACACAGAGAAAAGCCCACCTAGTACAATCCCGTGCAGGGAAAGAACTAGGTGGGCTTTTATGTGGGTCTTACCGGCTAGAAGAGAGCGTTCTCCTCCACCTCGGCCGATATCTCACCCTCTGCCTGAGCCTTACCCTCTGCCTGAGCCTTACCCTCTGCCTGAGCCTTACCCTCTGCCTGAGCCTTACCCTCTGCCTGAGTCTCAGGCTGGTTGGTGGGTTCTTTTGCTGTAACTGATGCCGGAGCCGGGGACGTCAGCTCCTGGTAGTTGGGGCCAATAGCGTCGATGCCCTGGGCTAGTAGCACCCCGGATCCATCACGGGGGCCGAACTCAGTGGGCAGGGTACGGGCAACACCTGCGGCCGAAACTGCCTTAGCCGGGCCAACACCCACCCAGGCCAGGGCTAGGGAAGATTCGCCCTTGAGGAAGCGGTGGGCGCGCATACCACCGGTTGCTCGCCCCTTCTGGGGGAACTCGGTAAGTTCAGTGACCTTGGCGGTAGCTCCTTCCTCGCCGCCGTCAGTGATGGTAACGACCTGGGCGTCCGTACCCGGTGCGGTGACACCAAAAGCAATAACCTTATCGTCCTCGGCTACCTTCATGCCCGCCATGCCGCCACCGGTACGACCCTGGGGGCGCACCTTAGCCGCATCAAAGGTAAGCAGCTTGGCTTGCTCTGTGATGAAGGTAAGGAGCGCATCGTTGGAGTCGCAGACCGCCAGGCCGATCACAGAATCCTTGGGTTTGAGCTTCATAATCTCAAACTCGGTGGCATTGAGCGGGTAATCGGGGTTGACTCGTTTGACCACGCCGCGTTCTGTGGCCAGGGCCAGAATGGAGTTGAGCGGAGCCAAACCTACCAGCTTTTCCCCACGGGCTAGGGTGATGACGTCCGTAGCCTTAACCCCGCTGGCGAGCTGGGGTGCACCTGCTGTTTCTTCAAGAACCGGCAGATCAATGACAGGTACACGAATCAGGCGGCCCGTTGAGGTAACGGCACCAATTTCACCGCGGGCACTGGTAGGCACCAGGGAGAGGTAAGCATCGTGTTTGATACGTTTACCTGGGTCAAGCAGGGGCTGGCGCTGGCCTTTAACCCCCTTAGTGCGCCCCAGCTGCCCTGATGTGGAGAGCAGAACCCAGCAGGGATCGTCCGCAATTTCCAGGGAGAGGCCGGCCTCCTTCTTGGCCTTGGAGGCGGAGGCTGAGAGGGCGGCAACCGCGTCGGCTAGCTCGTCCTTGGTCACAATCTTGGTGCGGCGGTCGGTGCCGTACTGGTCGGCAACCTGCTGCAGTTCCTCTGAGACCAGGGCGCGGAGCTTAGCGTCAGAGCCAAGAATCTCTTCAAGGGACGCAATTTCAGCTAACAGGTCATCACGCTCAGCCTCAAGTTCGATGCGGGAATACTTGGTGAGCTGGCGCAGGCGCAGCTCCAGAATGTGGTTGGCTTGCACCTCACTCAAATCGTAGATTTGCATGAGGCGCTCACGGGCCTGGGCGGTTTCATCTGATGAGCGAATAATCTGGATAACCTCGTCAATATCGACAATGGCCACCAGCAGGCCTTCAACCAGGTGCAGGCGGTCGCGGCGCTTGCCCAGGCGGTAGTTGGTGCGGCGGCGCACGACATCCAGGCGGTGATTGACGTAGACGTGCAGCAGATCGAGCAGGCCCAGAGTCTGGGGCTGGCCCTCAACCAGGGCCACGTTATTAATGCCGAAAGAATCTTCCAGCGGGGTGTGCTTGTAGAGGGCAGCCAGCACGGCCTTGGGGTTGAAGCCGTTCTTGATTTCAATGACCATGCGTAGACCGTTTTTGCGGTCGGTTAGGTCTACAACGTCAGAGATGCCCTGTAGTTTTTTGGAGTTGACGCCGTCCTTGATTTTTTCAATGACCTTCTCAGGGCCAACCAGGTAGGGCAGCTCGGTCACCACAATGCCTTGTTTGCGGGCGGTGACCTGTTCGATGGAGACCTTGGCGCGGGTCTTGAAGATGCCGCGGCCCTTTTCGTAGGCGTCTTTAATGCCGGTGGTGCCCACAATGGTGCCGCCGGAGGGAAGGTCTGGGCCGGGCACCAGCTTCATGATGTCTTTGAGGGTGGCATCGGGGTGATCGAGCAGGTGGCGGGCTGCCGCAATGACCTCGCGCAGGTTGTGTGGGGCCATGTTGGTGGCCATACCCACGGCAATACCGGCTGAGCCATTGACCAGCAGGTTGGGGTAGGCAGCAGGCAGGACGGCCGGTTGCATGAACTGGTTGTCGTAGTTGGGTACGAAGTCCACGACATCTTCATCCAGGTTGGCGGTCATAGCCAGGGCTGCCGGGGCCATGCGAACCTCGGTGTAGCGGGAGGCCGCCGGGCCATCGTCCAGGGAGCCGAAGTTGCCGTGCCCATCGACCACTGGTAGGCGCATAGAGAAGGGTTGGGCCAGTCGCACCATAGCATCGTAGATGGCGCCGTCACCGTGGGGGTGCAGCTTACCCATGACTTCGCCGATCACGCGGGCACTCTTGACGTGGCCCTTCTCTGGGCGCAAGCCCATCTGCTGCATCATGTAGAGGATGCGGCGCTGCACGGGCTTGAGGCCATCGCGGGCGTCGGGCAGAGCACGGGAGTAGATGACCGAGTAGGAGTATTCCAGGAAGCTGGTTTCCATCTCGCTGGTCACGTCGATATCGACGATATTTTCCACGACGTCGGTGGGGTAGTCATCGTGCGCGGTGGTGCGGCGAGCCATCGAGACCTCTTCCTTGGAATTCGAACATAGGTTCGTTTATTCTACCGTGAAAGGGGCCTGCTGGCAGGTTAGCTAGTGGCTTTAGCAGGTGCGAGCAGGCACAAAGAGCCCGTAGACGCCCAGCACCCCGAGACCTAGGACGGCCACACCGAATGGAACAGCTGTAGGGGAGTGGTCAGCACCGCTGGTCATAAAGGTATCAGCCAGGCCCATGCCCATATGCCAGCCCCAACCCAGGGAGAGCAGGAAGCAAGCGGCAGCTACAGCAAGAGAGCAGAAGCCGATAGCTCGCTTTGTGCTGTAAGAGGCCATGCCCCGCAACCACTCGTGCACGTTCGGCAGAGCTGCTAAAAGCAACGCAGCCATAAGGCCCCACACCATCACGACAGCGAGGTTAAACTCTTGAGACTCCTTCAGCAGGCTGTAAATCTCGCTGAGGGTGTAGCCCGGAGCCCTTGCCATTGGGTCCCACCAGAAAACATGTAGGCCGTAGTAGATAGCTAGTACCAGCCCGAGCACGCAAAAGGTAAGAGACAGGCGGACGCCCGGGGTCGGCTTTGCCTCTAGCATCTGAGGGCTGCTCGTAGGGGCGCTCTGACTGCGGAATATCTCTGTGATACCAACACCCAGCAGAGAAACCAGGCCCATGCAGAAAGAAAGGACAACAGTCCAGGTCAGCGGGGAAGCAAAGCTGTTGAATACCGATTCGGGTAGAACCCAGGCTACTGAGAGCGATAGAGCAAAGAGTACGGCAACGCCAATGGTAAGCCACCGAAAAATTACGTTCAGGGAGGCGGCTACCCGGTGGGGCTGGGCTGGCTGGTGGGATTGGGGGCGTACTGTCATAATCTCTATCCTATTTCTCTGGTGTCGGGTGCAATATATTAACGGCATATTTTCCTTGCCGAAGCCGAAAAATCGCGCCTCAGGTGGGGCGGGCGTCCGCGCCTATAAAGAAGTAAACGAAACATTTGCTTACGACCCGTCCTCAAAATATGTGAACAACGTGATACCCGGTACACTGAAAAGCAATGGCCTCGTACCCACCGGATCAGCAATAAGCACCACCCACCCGCACTATAAACGCGGCGGTACCAGCCGGTGCACGAGCCAATCGCAAGACAGTGTCGAGAGGAGTCCCACACATGAGCACTGTGGATAGCTTCGGTTCAAAAGACGTACTTTCCGTCAACGGAACCGACTATGAAATTTTCCGTCTAAAGGCAGTAGAAGGCTCACAGAAGCTGCCCTACTCCCTGAAGGTTCTCCTTGAAAACCTTCTGCGCACCGAAGACGGTGCCAACATCACCGAAGGCCACATTAAGGCCCTAGCCAACTGGGATCCTTCTGCGGAACCCGATACCGAAATCCAGTTCACCCCCGCCCGCGTCATCATGCAGGACTTCACCGGCGTCCCTTGCATCGTTGACCTTGCCACCATGCGCGAAGCCGTCAAAGAACTAGGCGGCAACCCCTCAAAGATTAACCCCCTGGCCCCTGCCGAACTGGTCATTGACCACTCCGTGCAAATCGATACCTTCGGCACCGCCGACGCTATCACCCGCAACATGGACATCGAATACCAGCGCAACGGTGAACGCTACAAGTTCCTGCGCTGGGGCCAGACCGCCTTCGACGACTTCAAGGTCGTCCCCCCTGGCATGGGTATCGTGCACCAGGTCAACATCGAATACCTGGCCCGCACCATCATGGCCCGCGAAGTAGAGGGCGTACTGCGCGCCTACCCCGACACCGTCGTAGGCACCGACTCCCACACCACCATGGTCAACGGCCTGGGCGTCCTCGGCTGGGGTGTTGGCGGTATCGAAGCTGAAGCAGCAATGCTCGGCCAGCCCGTCTCCATGCTGATTCCCCGCGTCGTCGGCTTCAAACTCACCGGCTCCATCCCCTCCGGCGCCACCGCAACCGACGTCGTCCTTACCATCACCGAGATGCTGCGCGAACACGGCGTTGTGGGCAAATTCGTTGAATTTTACGGTGAAGGCGTAGGCCAGGTGCCCCTAGCCAACCGTGCAACCATCGGTAACATGAGCCCCGAATTCGGTTCGACCGCCGCCATGTTCCCCATCGACGAGAAAACCCTCGAATACCTGCGCCTAACCGGCCGCAGCGAAGAGCAAGTCGCTCTGGTTGAGGCCTACACCAAGGAACAGGGCCTCTGGCACGACCCTGCCGCTGACGTCGAATACTCCGAGTACCTGGAACTGGACCTCTCCACCGTGGTCCCCTCCATCGCAGGGCCCAAGCGCCCCCAGGACCGCATCCTGCTCTCAGAGGCCAAGAACCAGTACGCATCAGACATCAAGAACTACGCCAAGGACGGGGAAACCGACAAGTCTGTTGAGGTCTCCATGGCCGATGGCCGCGAGTTTGAGCTCAAGAACGGCGCGGTCTCCATCGCCTCGATTACTTCTTGCACCAACACCTCCAACCCTTCTGTCATGATGGCTGCAGGTGTGCTGGCCCGCAACGCCGCCGCCAAGGGCCTGACCGCTAAGCCCTGGGTCAAGACCTCTATTGCCCCCGGCTCCAAGGTCGTCACCGACTACTACGAAAAGGCAGGGCTGCTACCTGACCTTGAGAAGCTCGGCTTCTACGTAGTCGGCTACGGTTGCACCACCTGTATCGGTAACTCCGGCCCCCTGGAACCTGAAATCTCAGAGGCTATCCAGGGCGAAGACCTCTCCGTCACCGCCGTACTCTCCGGTAACCGTAACTTCGAAGGCCGTATTTCACCAGATGTGAAGATGAACTACCTGGCCTCACCGCCGCTGGTCATTGCCTACGCCCTGGCCGGAACCATGGACTTCGACTTTGAGAAGGACGCCCTCGGCATCGACGCTGACGGTAAGGACGTCTACCTCAAGGACATCTGGCCCGACCCCGAAGAAGTACAGAAAATCATCGACGAATCAGTCGATACCGAGATGTACACCAAGGAATACAGCACCATCTTTGACGGTGACGAGCGCTGGCAGTCCCTAGACACCCCCACCGGCTCCACCTTCGAGTGGGATGAAAAGTCCACCTACGTGCGTAAGCCCCCATACTTTGAGGGGATGACCATGGATATCGCCCCCGTTGAGGATATTAAGGGCGCTCGCGTGCTGCTTAAGCTGGGCGACTCGGTCACCACCGACCACATTTCACCGGCTGGTTCCTTCACAGCAGATACCCCTGCTGGTCAGTACCTGCTGGAGAACGGTGTTGAGCGTAAGGACTTCAACTCCTATGGTTCTCGCCGTGGTAACCATGAGGTCATGATTCGTGGTACTTTCGCTAACATTCGCATCAAGAACCAGCTTCTTGATGGTGTTGAAGGCGGCTACACCCGCGACTTCACCCAGGGCGGCGAACAGTCCACCGTCTACGATGCTGCTATGAACTACCAGGACGCCGGTATCCCGCTGGTTGTTCTGGGCGGTAAGGAATACGGCACCGGCTCATCTCGTGACTGGGCTGCTAAGGGCACCACCTTGCTGGGTGTGAAGGCAGTTATTGCTGAGTCCTTTGAGCGTATCCACCGTTCAAACCTGATTGGTATGGGCGTTGTGCCCCTACAGTTCCCCGCTGGTGAGTCTCACGAGTCACTGGGCCTGACCGGTACCGAAACTTTCGATATTACTGGTCTGACCGAACTGAATGAGGGCACTACCCCTAAGACCCTTAAGGTCACTGCCACTGCAGAGGACGGCAAGGTCACCGAGTTCGATGCTGTTGTTCGTATCGATACCCCCGGTGAAGCTGACTACTACCGTAACGGCGGTATTTTGCAGTACGTTCTGCGTAACCTGGTGCGCGGCTCCTAAGTTCTAGAGCGCTAGCAGGTTGACAGTCTGTGGCCCCCACTTTTCAGTGGGGGCCACAGACTTTTTTGTGTGGTGTCTATGAGTTAGGACCAGGTGACTACTTGAAGTATGGCAAGGCATGAAGGATTTTGGGAGTAATCTGGTCCCTTTCTAAGACAAAGGACGGTCGGGGGTGAAAGATAGGGGGGGAGTGCTAGGTGAGTGGCTGGGTGGAGTCCCAGACTTGCCGCCATTTATCGGCTAGAGAATCAATGTTTTCGTGGGCGTTCAAACCGCTGGGCTGAGGGACCACCCAGAGCTGGCTCGCCGGGTTCCACCCTTCAAGGTGGGTTGTGTCTTGCTGCCCCAGTTGAGCTTTCTTGTCACCAAAGGCTGTGCGGTAGGCGGTGATGCCCGCAATGGCAACAGCCTGAGGCATGTAGAGGTGGGTGAGTTCAATCAGGCGGGGCAGGGCCTGCTGCAATTCCTGGGCGGTGAGCTGGTCAGCCCGGGCTGTGGCCCGGTCTACCAGGTTGGTGATACCGATACCCAGGTGAGCTAGCTGCTCCTCTACTTCATCGCTTAAGCCGCGTGAGGCGTCCACCCTGGGGCTCACGATCTTGGCCCTATCGAGAGAGGGCCAGAAGCGGTTGCCGGGAAAAGCGAAAGGGGCATTCACAGCGGAGGTCCACAAGCCCGGATTGATGCCTACGATGAGAAGCCGCAAGGGGGTGCCTGGGGTGGGGAGCCTATCGTCTAGGGTGCCATTGACGAAGTCGTGAAGTTGCTCCCTGGTGGGGCGTTGGCCGCCTAGAGGAGAGGGATGAAGAGTGCTCATGCCCCCACCCTACACGCACTAGCGCCCCACACAACCGAGGGTTGTGCAGGGCGCCTGTCAAGCTAAAACCTTACCGGGTGCTTACTTGGTGTTTTGGATCGGGATAGCGCCGGTCTTTACGTCATAGTAGGTCTCCCAGAAGTCAGCGTTCTTAATGCCCAGAGGGCGGGGGTCGAACAAGGGGTCAAGGCCCTGCTTCTGCTGCTGTTCGTAGTCCTTGAGGACCTTCAGAGCAGGCTTCTGGACCACCAAAATACCTACAATATTCAGCCAGGCCATCAGACCTACACCAATGTCGCCCAGGGTCCAGGCGGCACCGGCAGTATTGACGCAGCCAATGACAGTTGCGCTAAGAACCATGAGCTGCAGCAGACGCAGCAGAACATCTGCCAGGGTCTTGTTGTGCAGTTTGCGGGTGAGGTAGCGCAGGTTGGTTTCTGCCATGTAGTAGTAGGCCACGATTGTGGTGAAGGCGAAGAAGCCCAGCGATACTGCGATAAAGATGGGGCCTGCACCGGGGATGAAGGTGTCAAATGCTGACTGGGCGAAAGCCGGGCCAACGGTGACGCCCTCGGCCAGGTTGCCGGAGCCTTCAGCCAAGATGGGGGTATCTGAGGCCCCTCCTTCATAGACGCGGTACATGCCGGTTGAAAGGATCAAGAAGGCGGTAGCGGAGCAAACGAAGAGGGTGTCGATGTAGACGGCCATGGCCTGGACGAAGCCCTGGGCGCCGGGGTGGCGAACTTCGGCTGCTGCTGCTGAGTGGGGGCCGGTGCCCTGACCTGCTTCGTTGGAGTAGATACCGCGCTTGACGCCCCATTCAACAGCGGAGCCGATGATAGCGCCGAAGGTTGCGTGAAGACCAAAAGCGGAGGAGAAAATCAGGTTGATAACCTCACCGAGCATGTGAATGTTCATGAAGGCTACGATCATGGAGAGCACAATGTAGATGATGGCCATGAAGGGTACTACTACAGAGGCGAAGGTGGCGATGCGCTTGACTCCGCCGATGACGATGAAGGCCAGCAGAATGGTGATACCGGTGGCAGTCATCCAGGGGTGGACCTCCGGTACAGCACCCTGTATGGAAGCTGCAATACCGTTAGCTTGCACACCGGGGAGGAAGAAACCACAGGCTAGGACGGTAGCGAAGGCAAAGATGGAGGCGTAGACCTTAAAAAGGCCGGCGTATTTGGTGTGACGGTAGGCTTTTTCGAAGTAGTAGGCGGGGCCACCACGGTATTCGCCGGTGACCTTATCGCGTTCCTTATAAATCTGGCCGAGGGCACATTCGATGAATGAGGTAGATGAGCCCAGGAAGGCTACGGTCCACATCCAAAAGACAGCGCCGGGGCCACCGAAAGCGATTGCTGTAGCAACACCGGCGATGTTACCTGTACCGACTCGCCCGGCCAATGACATGGTCAGGGCCTGGAAAGACGATACGCCATCGGGGGAGGGCTCGCCCTTGAAGGTTGCCCGAATCATGGTGGGAATTTGACGGATCTGGAGCAGGCGGGTGCGGATGGTGAAATACACGCCAGCAGCCAGACAGAGATATACCAGCACAGGTGACCAGATAATACTGTTCACCCATTCAATTGCTGCGGTCATAGAAGAAATCCATTCATGCGGGGCTAGTTGAGGGAACTAGCATGGTAATGATTCAGCTCGCTGTGACCGTCTTTCTTGTGTCGGTGCACGCGTGAGCTGCTGGACACTGATAATAGCGGCTCATAAATATATGTCAATTGCTACGCCCACAAGAGGCGCAGCTTGGACATAGGCACCACTCTACGAGCAGCACACCTATCCATACAGGTGATTGACGAACACCCTGCTCTACCTACAGGGTAGAGAGAAGATATTTGTCCCTGATATTAATCGCAGCGTTCATATCAGCGTTAGCGACAAACCCGCATAAGCGGCAGATGAACATACCTTTGGAACGGTTGTTCTTTGCGGTATGTCCGCAGGTTGAGCATCGCCGGGAGGTATAAGACTCAAAAGCATCTCAGCTGTCCATATTTTCACAGCCTTCCCCCAACTCAAGGGGAGAAAATTCTGGGGGTCAGGTCTCTGGTCGCCGTCTACTTACTACGGGTCGGTGGGGCATGTGAGCGAACAGACCGTGCGTCGATATATTCAGGATCAGAAGAAGCGGGGGTAAAGGTCGGGTTTCTTCCCTGCCCACGGGGGGCGGGGAATCCATCCTCAAACAATCTTGAAAAACGCCACGCGTGAGAAAACCAAACTGAAACACAAGCGCCACGCCCCTGTTCATAGTGTGAATCGCTAAACCTGCACTGAAAGGGGTAAAGTTATTTAATTGCAACACAAGAGACTTTTAACCGGTGAGCGTGGCCCACAGCTACAAGGACGTTGGGGCGCAACTAGCCGGTGAACGGGGGGAGTAATCGTGGGACTACTAGAAACTATCGGTGAGCCAAGTGATCTGAACGCTCTAGATTCTGAGCAGCTCACCGAGCTTGCCCAAGAGATTCGTGAGTTCCTCGTTAATAATGTCTCTCGCACCGGCGGGCACCTAGGCCCTAACCTGGGTGTTGTGGAGCTGACCATGGGTATCCACCGGGTTTTTAACTCCCCTCACGATTCCATTGTTTTTGATACTGGCCACCAGTCCTATGTGCACAAGCTGGTCACTGGCCGCCACCATTTTGGGACTCTCCGCCAAAAGGGCGGTATCGCTGGCTACCCTGAACGCGCAGAATCTGAACACGATATTGTGGAGTCCTCTCACGCGTCCTCCTCTCTTTCTTGGGTAGACGGTATTTCTCGCGCCTACCAGCTCACCGGCCAAAAAGACCGCTACACGGTGGCCCTCATTGGCGACGGTGCCCTCACCGGCGGCATGGCCTGGGAGGCTATTAACAACATCGCGGCAGATAAGAACCGTAAGGTCATTATTGTGGTCAACGATAACGGCCGCTCTTATGCCCCTACCGTCGGTGGCTTCGCCAACCAGCTAGCTGCCCTGCAACACGAATTGCAGAACCGCCTGGATAAGGTGCGCCTAGATTCGCGCTATGAGCGCACCCTGGCGGCTGCCCGTACCAAGCTACAAAAGGGTGGCTCAGTGGGGCAGATGATTTACCGCGGCCTGCACGGTATGAAAGCCGGAATTAAGGACGTCATGGTCCCCGGCGGCATCTTTGAAGATCTTGGCATGAAGTATGTGGGCCCCATTGACGGGCACGATATAGAGGCTGTAGAAACAGCCCTCGAATCAGCCAAAAAATTTGGTGGCCCCGTTATCGTGCACGCCATTACTGAAAAGGGGCACGGCTACGCCCCCGCAGTCAGCAATAAGGACGACATGTTCCACGCGGTGGGTGTGATTGACCCTGGCACCGGCCAGGCCCTGGCTCAGTCCTCCGGAACCTCCTGGACCAGTGTCTTTGCCCAAGAAATTAAAGATATCGCTGATGAACGTGAGGATATTGTTGGCATTACCGGCGCCATGCTCATCCCTGTTGGGCTTAACCTTATGGCCGCAGCCCACCCTGAGCGCGTCATTGACGTAGGCATTGCCGAGCAGCATGCGGTGGCTATGAGCGCCGGTCTAGCCTACGGGGGCCAGCACCCTGTCATTGCTCTTTACGCCACCTTCCTTAACCGCGGCTTTGACCAGCTACTCATGGACGTTGCCCTGCACAAGGCTGGGGTTACTATCGTGCTGGATCGCTCCGGTATCACCGGCCCCGATGGGGCCTCCCACCATGGCATGTGGGATCTGGCCATGCTCCAGTTTATCCCTGGCCTGCACCTAGCTGCCCCCCGCGATGCTGCAACCCTACGCGAAGAACTGCGTGAAGCTGTGTCAATGTGCCAGGCCCCCACCGTGGTGCGCTACCCCAAGGGTTCAGTGGGCACCGACATCCCTGCCCTGGAACGTCTAACTGACGGTACGGACGTCCTAGCCCGCCAGGGCGAACCCAATGCAGAGAGCGGCCAACGTGATGTGCTCCTGATCGGCGTGGGTGCCTTCGCCCGCCTAGCTCTTGATACCGCAGCCCTGCTTACCGAGCAGGGAGTCAGCGTCACCGTCATTGACCCCCGCTGGGTTATGCCCGTCCCTGCCAGCGTCCTCACCCTTGCCGGTGAACACCGCATCGTTGTTTCCCTAGAGGACGGGGTGCGGGCAGGTGGGGTAGGTTCGCGCATCCGCCAAGAAATGCGAGCAGCGGGCATTGACACCGCCCTCAACGAACTTGGCCTGCCAGCTGAGTTCATTAAGCACGCCGAACGAGAAGAAATCCTCGAAGAGGTTGGGCTGACCCCTGAAAAAATCAGTGCCGATATTCTGGCTCAGCTTGCTGGGAACATGGTTCCTTTTGCCCGCACCGAAGGGGAAAAACCTAAGCACATCAGCTAGGTGACAATGAAGGCACCGTAAGGTATGTCTAGAACGGGATTGGCAGGCTCACAGCGAGCGTGAGGCTGCCAATCCCGTAACTTTTTATCCTAGGAAACCCAGATCCGGCCGTCCTTGATATCAACTGTGAACTCAGGCAGGGCAGTTTCAGCCGGGCCGCCTTGCACCGAACCGTCCTCTAAAGAGAATAAGGACGTGTGGCAGGGGCAGACCATAGTTTTTTCCTGCTGGGCGTTGAGCTGGCAGCCCTGGTGGGTGCATACCGATGAGAAGGCGTGGAAGGTGCCCGCAGTCGGCTGGGTAATCATCACGGTCACCCCGTCATTATTCGCCTGAATAACGCCCCCGACCGGGACATCCTCAACAGCAGCCATATCGGTGGGCTTGGGCGGGCGGCCATCGCTAGCGGTCAAACTCTCAGACTCACCCGAACCACCGCAGGCAGTCAGCAGCGCAGCACCGGCACCTAGCCCCGCCGTGCCAGCAACAGCCTGGCGGCGAGTTAGCCCGCGCTCACCGGCCCCAGCCTGTTCCGCCGGTGTGGGGGCGTCCTTCTTTTCCTTCTGACAACCACAGTTAGTGCACATAATCCAACCTTATTTCTTCGATACATTTCTGACCCGAGCAAAAATATCAGCCAGGTCAGAGGCCATGAGTTCAATCTGCCACTGGCGCGCCCCCAGGTCAAGCAGGGCTCCCTTTATTTCCTCCAGAGACGACCCAGCAGGCGGATCCCAACACAACCGGCGTAAGACATCGGGGGCTAAAACATTTTCCTGCGGTATATTCAAGCGCTCACCCACAGCAAGCACCGCAGGCTTAGCCTCAGCAATCAAAAGGGCAGACTCAGGGCGCTTAACCTCCCAAGCCTTGAGCGGCGGAGGGCCAGAGGCAGGGGTGGTAAAAGGTACCGGATCAGCCTCCTTCTTAGCCTCAGCCAGGGCCTTCAACCACCGAGGGGCCTCCCGTTTCAAAGCCCGCGTCTGAAAACCAGGGATCTGCAAAATAGCAGGAACAGTACGCGGCATCAGCCGGGCCGCAGTAATCAAAGAGGCATCAGGTAGCAGCCGTTTAGGGGCAAGATCCTTCTTCTGTGCCAGGTGCTCACGCTCATACCAGAGGTTGCGCAGGGCAGTGAGCTGGCGGCGGGTCCTCACATCACGAATACCCTTAGTTTTACGCCAGGGGTCGGGTTTCTCTTCCCGCTCCGGGTGCTCACAGACATACCGGAACTCTTCAAGAGCATAGGACAGCTTGCCCTGGGCGCGCAGCTCTTCTTCCACCGCATCGCGCAAATCAAGCAGAACATCAACATCTAAAGCCGCATAATTTAGCCAGGCAGTAGGCAAAGGGCGGTGGGACCAGTCCACCGCAGAATGCTCCTTAGCCAACTTATAGCCCAGCAGGTTCTCCACCATATAGCCCAGCCCCACGCGCTCAAACCCCGCCAGGCGTCCGCCCAGCTCAGTATCAAAGAGCGCATCAGGGTACATACCAATCTCAGCTAAACAGGGTAAATCCTGGGTGGCAGCATGAAGCACCCACTCAGCCCCAGCCAGGGCCTCATTAATGGGGGTAAGATCATCAAAGCTTTCGGGGTCAATCAGAATCACCCCAGAATTCCCGCGCTTGAGCTGCACCAAAAAAGCGCGCTGACCATAGCGAATACCAGAAGCTCGCTCAGTATCAACCGCAACCGGGCCGCTCTCGGCCGCCAAAATATCGGCAACACGCCGCAGGCCACGCTCAGTATTAATGACGCTGGGGGTCCCGCCCTCAGGCTCGTCCAGATAGACCAGCTCAGGAATAGTTACCCCTTCGGGTAAAACAAAATGAGCACCTGTTCCCCCTTCAGGTTGCGCCACCATAAAACTCCCTTCCGGTGGAAAAACTACCTCCCCATTATGCCAGCTTTACCCAGCCACATGGGGCTACACAGGCACCTAACCCCTCAGGAGCTAGGAGAGTGCGCAAGTTTTACCTTACGATTCCACAGGCTTTTCGTGGAGCCTGAGGCTAATGGAATTAATGCAGTAGCGCAGGTCAGTGGGGGTATCGTACCCCTCACCCTCAAACACATGCCCCAGGTGCGAATCACAGGCAGCGCAGCGCACCTCACGGCGCACCATCCCCATAGACCGGTCCACAACATAGCGCACCCGGTCAGCAGCTAGCGGCTCAAAGAAAGAAGGCCAACCACAGTGGCTCTCAAACTTCTCCGTAGAACGAAAAAGCTCAGCACCGCAGGCCCTACACGCATACACACCCTCAGTTTTCGTATCCCAATACTGGCCGGTAAAAGCCCGCTCCGTACCACCTTGACGCAGCACAGCGTACTCATCTGGGTTCAGTACCTCCTTCCAATTCTTAGTGACAGCACCAAGACCAGGCAGAGAATCACTCATGGTTTGCTCGCTTTCATCACAGCGGTATCTGTTCACCAGTATAAGCAGGCACAAGAGGCACTTATTCCCGTACACTGGGCACTATGGCTATTGAGCACGCAGCACGTAAGACCTCTGCCCGCACCCTCACCTTGGCCACCGTCGCTGGTGCCGCCGGCGCCGCCGGGGCGACCCTGGCCTGCACAGCGGCCCTAGGCGCAGCAGGGGTCGCCACCCACTTCGCCCGAAAAGTTGTGGTTCCCCCCAAAGCCCCAGTTGAGGACGTCCGCGTCCACTCCCTGGGCTATAAGAGCGCCGATATAGACCAAGACCAGCAGCCCACCAGCATCCGCATCGACGCCACCGACTACACCCTAGCCCCAGGGCACTACGGCTTCTACTTCTCAGGAGGGGCAGGCTTCGCCCTTTTAGGGGAACTAACCTCCTACCTACCAGGGGACAAAACCGTGGTGCGAAGCATCGAAAAAATCTACCGGGGCGACATCACCGACATTAAGCGCGGACGCCTGACCGGAGTAGTCGCCACAGGCCCGGCCATGGCCGGCTACCAGGCAGAGGACATTGAGCTTTCCCTACCGGTAGGCCCAGCCCCTGCCTGGGTGATCCACCCCGCCGCCAGACTAAACGAAGAATCAAGCGAAGAAAAAAGCGAAGAAAACCAGGGCACACAACCGAGTGAAACCTGGGCCATCATGGTCCACGGCATGGGCGCAACCCGCGCCGAAACCCTCCGCGCACTCCACGCCACCCAGGCACTAGGTCTCACCAGCCTACACATGAGCTACCGCAACGACCGCGAAGCACCCGCCAGCGAAGACGGCCGCTACGGGCTAGGCTTCACCGAATGGCGAGACGTCGAAATAGCCATCGACTACGCCCTCACCCACGGCGCTCGCAGCGTGGTGCTCTTTGGGTGGTCCATGGGCGGGTCCATCTGCATGCAGACCGCCGATTTAGCCCGCAACCGCTGGGCTATTGAAGCCCTGGTACTCGATGGCCCTGCCCTGGACTGGCTTGAGCTCATCCAGTACCACACCCACCTGAACAAGATTCCTCTGCGCATCGGCCAGCTGGGGGTGCAGATGATTACCCACCCTGCCCTCAGCACCCTCACCGGGCTGAAAGAACCCATCAGCCTGCAACAGATTTCCTGGCCCCACCGGGCAGACGACATCACCGTGCCCACCCTAATCATGCACTCGGTCGATGACACCTACGTACCCCACCAGCCCTCCCAGGCCCTAGCAGAGCTCTCAGCCCTGGTGGACTTCGTGCCCTTTGACAAGGCCCCTCACACCCGCGAATGGAACGTAGACCCCCAACGCTGGTTCGAGACCGTCACCAACTGGCTAAGCAGCCGCAATATCGGCGTAAGCCCCCTGCGTCAGGGCGACCAAATCGTCGGCAGCTAGCTCAACATCTAGCCCACGGCGACCACCAGAGACCAAAATCGTGTCAAATAACTGGGCCGTCTCATCCACCAAAGTAGGGTGAGCCGTCTTCTGCCCCAAGGGCGAAATCCCACCAACCACATAGCCGGTGCGTTTCTCTGCAACATCTGGGGCAGCCATCTTCGCTGACTTCCAACCCAAAGCCGCCGCCGCAGCCTTCACATTCAGCTTGCCACCGACCGGCACCACACAAATCGCAAAATCCTTCTCATGAGTAATCATGAGAGTCTTAAAAACCTGCTCAGGTGAGCGGCCCAGCTTCTGTGCAGCCTCCAACCCAAAGTTCGTCTCACCATCAACATGCTCATACTCGCGCACCTCAAAAGCGGTGCCCGACTGCTGCAACAGCGCCAGGGCAGCAGTAGCTGCCCCCTTCTTCTTTGCCTTAGCCATCAGCTCTCATCCTTTCACTCAATGACCGGTCTGCACCTACCAGCTTAAAACGAGAAGCCGCCCACCGGCGTCCGCCCACCGCCTGATAAAGCAATCTGTGAACAAGCCAACCGGCTTAAAGTCAGTCAGCCACTAAGACCTGTCGCAAGATTGGGTAACCCTCCCCGCCAGCTACTAGACTGTGGGTGTACCCAGCACCAGCGCACCGCCGCGCCCAAGTGAAAGACCGCCCGTGGCAACCTATACCCACCTCACCGACCGCACCCCCCACGTCTCAGCCGACGAACTACTCTCAGGGTTCCGGCCCTCAGAACGATTCGGTGAAGTGTCTTTCAATACCTACCACCCCGACCCCGCCCAGCCCACCCAACAAGCAGCCGTGGACGCCCTGCGCGTCTTCGGTGAAACCATCAACCGTAGCGGGTCAGCCAGCGGGGGAGGGTTCTTCTCGAAACTCTTTGGCAGCGGCAAGAAAAAGGACGCCACCAAGGCAGGGCTCTACCTAGACGGCGGCTTCGGCGTGGGTAAAACCCACCTGCTGGCCTCCCTCTGGCACATGGTGGAAGGCCCTAAAGCCTTCGGCACCTTCGTCGAATACACCAACCTGGTCGGCGCCCTCACCTTCCGCAAAACCCTTGAAGCGCTCTCCCACTACAAGCTGGTCTGCATCGACGAATTTGAACTCGATGACCCCGGTGACACCGTCCTGATGTCCCGCCTCATGCGCGAACTAGCCGAAGCCGGTGTAAAAATTGTTGCCACCTCCAACACCCTGCCCGGCGCCCTAGGTGAAGGCCGCTTCGCAGCTGCCGACTTCAAACGCGAAATCCAGGTGCTGGCCGACCAGTTTGATGTTCTCCGCGTCGATGGGGAAGACTTCCGCCACCGCGGCCTACCAGCTGCACCTGCACCCGTAGCAGACACCGACCTAGAAAACCTTGTTGAGGAACGCTTCGGGACTCTAGGAACTGTCGCCATCGACGACTTTGAAACCCTCATCGACCATCTCTCCCGCGTACACCCCTCCCGCTACCGCCAACTCATCGACGGTATCGACGCCATCGCCTGGCACAAGGTCACCACCATCACCCAACAGGCAGTAGCCCTACGCTTCGTCGTACTCGCTGACCGCCTCTACGACAAGGACCTGCCCATCATCGCCTCCGGGGTGCCCTTTGACCAGGTCTTTGCCGAAGAGATGATGGCCGGCGGCTACCAAAAGAAATACTTCCGCGCGATTTCACGCCTGACCGCCCTAGCCCGCCAAGGGACGCTCAGCGAGGCAGCCTAGCCGGGGAACCCCAACTCAGCCCAACGATCCCGGGTCAGCTCCGCAGCCCGAACATCGAGCAGGGGGACAGAGCCGTCCTCTAAGGGGCGGCCTGGTTCACTCTTCAGAAGAGTACGAAAATCAGTAAAACCAACCCTGCGCACCACCTGCTCAGAAGAACCGTTCTCCACCAAGGCCTTCCAAATCAGCCGGTCAAGACCAAGCCCCTGAGGGTCCAGCGCAAACCCCGCAACCATTCCCAGGGCTTCAGTTATCAGCCCCTGCCCGCGACTACCTGGCGCTAACCAGTACCCCACCTCCGCAGCAGAATCTGTGACGTTAAAGAGGCTCACCACGCCAGCCAATACACCGCTGGCATCAATACCCCACACCAGCTCATGCCCACTCTCACCGGCCTGATGCGTATAAGCAATAAAATCGCGGGCTGTTTGCTCTGTGTAATTGAGCGGAACAGACAGGCAAAAACGCTGAATATCCGGGTCTTGGCAGGCCTGGTTGATTGCTATTGCGTCAGCCTCCCGTAAAGGGCGCAAGGTAAAGCGTTCGGTTAATAGCTGGGGGTGCATACCAACTCCACATTCGATAGAAAACTTTCTGCCCAGTCTACGCACCCCAGGATAATGTGGTGCAAGGCATAAAAGAAAAATTTTGGGTCAAACCCAGAACTTGCGGCAAAAACCCCGAAAATACGCGGTAAAAAAGGGTTTACAAGAAGGTGCTGCCCGATTTGGCAGAGCCTCAAAAAGTGTGTAAAGTATTTTCTCGTTGGTTCGGTTCCCCAAAGGAACTGAAACACAATGCGGTTGTAGCTCAGTTGGTAGAGCACCACCTTGCCAAGGTGGATGTCGCGAGTTCAAGTCTCGTCAACCGCTCGCAACACTCTCACGAGTGTTATGCGCGATTGGCGCAGCGGTAGCGCACTTCCTTGACATGGAAGGGGTCACTGGTTCGATCCCAGTATCGCGCACTGGATGAAAATCCACTGCAAATAATTGCATCTGCGGTTGTAGCTCAGTTGGTAGAGCACCACCTTGCCAAGGTGGATGTCGCGAGTTCAAGTCTCGTCAACCGCTCCAGGCAAGCCCCGGTTCACTGAACCGGGGCTTTTCTCTTGCCCTCTCCAAGTAGGCGCTGCCCAGAATCCCGAGTATTTGACTGAAAACGGGGGTTCACCCTGCGAGCGTGCGTCATATCGCCCAGCGTGCACTTGCCTGCCGCACGCTGGGCGATATGACGCACGCTCGCTAAGAAGAGGTAGCCATCAGAGTGTGGAAAACTTTGGTTTCAGCCCAAGACTTTTCAGAAAAATACAGGGGTTATCCACAGTGTCGCTGAAATGTTTAGAAATAAACCATACCTGCTGCATCAGGTTTCACAATAGCGCTATGGAAGAACTAAACAAGAGGGTCAAAACCTCACAAGAACTTGCCGCACAAGGTATCTCGCACACACGCGTCCGCACCTACTGTGCACAAGGCACCTACACCAAAATCGCCCCCAACAGCTACTGCTTAACCCAAGAATGGGCCACCCTGAACCCAGAACAAAAACTAAAAGTTCGCCACTATGCCTTTAGCAAAAACCACCCAGGCTATGTGCTGAGCCATTCATCAGCGGCACTCTTTTGGGGCGCGCCCTTGCTCAACCTGCCCGGGCAGATCTGGGCTAGTGTGCCATCGGCACATATCAGGTCAAGGGTGCCCCACCATAAGATTTTTTCTAACCGGCCAGCAGAATGCGGCAGTGCGCTACTTCATCACGGGGTTTATCTGACTGACCCAGCCCAGACGGCGGTGGACTGTGCCCGTTCTCTACCTCTGATTGAAGCATTGTGCATCGTTGACTACCTGCTTCACAGCAAACTTTGCTCATCAGCAGCACTCCAGCAGGCACTCACCCAGGTGACAGGGCGCGGGGCTGCTCGAGCACGTTGCGTTGCACAACGAATGAGTAGACATGCTGCTTCTCCTGCTGAAACCATCGCTAGAAATCACATAATTGATTGGAATTTTCCCCGGCCGAAAGAACAGGCTGCATGTGTAGTGAAAGGCAGGGTCTATCGGCCAGATTTCCTGTGGGAGGAGCTGATGCTCATCTTAGAAGTTGATGGCGCTGTGAAATATGACGGAACCTACGGTGAGCCAGTTGAAGTAATACAGCAGGAGCATCTGCGGCAAAGGGAACTTGAACAACTTGGCTACACTGTGGTGCGTGTGAGGTGGAGTGACCTCACTCGGCACCCTGAGGTTCTTAAGGATTTGCTCATGCGCCATGGCTTGAAGCCTGTTTCTTAGAATCAAGCTCAAGAGCTTTACCGAGCGTGCGTCATATCGCCCAGCGTGCACTTGCCTGCCGCACGCTGGGCGATATGACGCACGCTCACGAGTTAACAAGCCTGGGGAACGGGCCGCCGGGTGCGAGGCCGTCTGGTGCGAGGCCGTCTGGTGCGAGAGCGTTGCTGCTGAGGCGGGTGGTCTGGGGAAGGGATCTGGTTGAAAGTTCATTCAACACCGTGTATAGTAATGCGAGTTGCGGTTGTAGCTCAGTTGGTAGAGCACCACCTTGCCAAGGTGGATGTCGCGAGTTCAAGTCTCGTCAACCGCTCTCACGAAAACAACTCGTTTTCGCATCTCAGGCTTAGGTCTGAGCGTGTGGTGAGGTGGTCGAGTGGTTAGGCAACGGTCTGCAAAACCGTGTACGCGGGTTCGAGTCCCGTCCTCACCTCCACGCGCGATTGGCGCAGCGGTAGCGCACTTCCTTGACATGGAAGGGGTCACTGGTTCGATCCCAGTATCGCGCACGCATGGTATGCGGGCATTGTGGCCACTGGTTCTCACCAGTGACCACTCCAGGAAATTTTTATTTCCTCGCCAGCTCGGAAAATTTCCTTCCGTCTAGTTCGATCCCAGTATCGCGCACACAGAAAAGCTCCCTAGCTCTACGCTGGGGGGCTTTTTCGTGCACCCGCAGAATCTGGCGGGGGAGGGGGAGAGAAGCAGGGACCAGGTTCTTCAAGCCCCTACAGCTCACCATCAAGTAATAAACGCCTGCCCCAGGGGGCTTTTAGGTAGACTGAGCTGATAAATCCCCCAACTAAAGGACCCCACCATGCGCCGACACCTGCTCTCATTTCTCTGCCTATCTGCCCTAGCCCTAGCAGGGTGCGGGGCGCAGGAAGGCAACCCCCAGGTGCCAGGGCAGGGCGGGGCGGACGCAACCACCCAGCAGGGCGCACAGACCCAGGTGACCACAGACGAGGGTGCACAGGCCAGCCGTGCAGGGGCCCTAACCGCCTCAGCAGCCGGTGGTGCCTGCGGTGAGAACGACTGTGTTTCCCTGCTCTTTACCGGGGACTTCCTCATGCACAATATGCTCTGGGCTCAGGCTAAAGCCGATGCGGCCGCCCAAGGTAAAGACGGTATGGACTTTGGCCCCCTCATGGCAGAACAAAAAGCCTATATTGAACGGGCTGATCTTGCTGTTTGTCAGATGGAAACCCCCGTCAGCGCCCCCGATGAGCAGCCTTCTGGCTACCCGGCTTTTAACGTGCCCCCGCAGATTCTCACGGCCGCCGCTGAGGCTGGCTGGGATGTCTGCATGACCGCCTCTAACCACTCCATTGATAGGGGAACTGCTGGGTTGGAGCGAACCTACCGGGCTGTTGAGGCCGCCGGTATGGGCGTCACCGGCACCAACCTCACTGAAGAAGAGGCAAGCCAGCCCGATATTTTTACTACCGAAAACGGGGCTAAGGTTGCTATTATCACCGGAACTTATGGTCTCAACGGCAACCTGCCAGAGGCTGACTGGCAGGTCGATATGCTCGACACTGAGACCATGATTGCCAAGGCAACCCGTGCCCGCCAGCAGGGTGCTGACCTGGTAATTGCTAATATCCACGCCGGTGATGAGTATGTGCATGAGCCTAACGCCCAGCAGGTAGAGGTGGCCCATGCACTGGTTGATTCAGGTGAATTTGACATGATTGTGGGCCAGCACGCCCACGCTGTGCAGCCTATCGAAAACTATCAGGGCACCTGGATTGTTTACGGCATGGGGAATAACCTCACCGAGCTTTCACCCACCTATGTGGCTAATAATGAGGGCATCATGGTTAACCCCATTTTTGAGCGGGACGCGGACGGCAACTGGCAGGTGCGCGATTTGCGGTGGGTTTCTAGCACTATCGTTGATACCCCGGCCTACCGTTACTGCGTTACCTCCCCCAGCCGTCCTGAGAGTAACTGCCTTGATGAGGGTTACGCCCAGCAGTCTAATGCCCGGGTTCAGCAGATTGTTGAGTCTATGGGGGCTGCTGAGGCTGGGGCCCGCCAGTGGGACTAGGGTAAGCGGTCTAACCCCTTGGGCCTCTCGTGCGATAGGGGCCTGGTGCGTATAATCGATAGAGCGCCCGGTAAGCTGTGAAGGCTTGGCGCTTTTCGATTTTCCCCCGACGTCAGGACGAGCGCGTGACCACACCCATGCTAGCGTCAGCAACCGACCACGGTCGCATGTACGCGCGCACACTGGGTGGGGAGCTACTTGTTCCTTCTATTACCACGGTGATTGGGCAGCAGGCTCATGACCTTTCAGGCTGGCACGGCTATATGGCTGCTAGGGCTGCCCTTGAAGATCAGCGTTCCTACCGGGCCTCTAGCTCAGCGGGGCTTAAATTTGCGGTCATTCGGGACGCTGCTGCCGCCTCAGAACGCTACCGTGATGCAGCGGCGGCGCGGGGCGATCGCGTCCATAACTATGCTGAGCAGGTGGCCCTGCGCGCTATGGGCCAGCCCCACGAAGTAGAAGGGCACCGGGAGAATCTCATTGCCCATGGGGAACAGGCCTATGCTGACCGGTTTGATGAGTGGTGGGACCTCTACCGGCCCCAACCGTTGGCTACTGAGGTCACGATCTGGAACGAGACTGTTGGCTACGCTGGCACCCTCGATTTAGTGGCTGATATTGCCGGGCACACCTGCATTATCGACTACAAGACTAAGGGCACCGACCGTAAAGGCAGGGTTAAACCCCTTGACGATAAGGTTGTGATGCAACTGGTGGCCGGGGTCAAGGCAGAAGAAGCCCTCATTGATGCTGAACATGGCAGCTGGGAGCCCTGGAAGCATGGGGGTGCCAGTATTCTGATGGGCGTTGCCCTGGGAGAAACTCAGGTGGTGCCGCAACAGGCCAACCCTCAGGTGCTTGAACGTAACTGGTACAAGTTTTGTGCCCTCAAACGGGTCTGGGATCTTAACCGTGACCTCTCAGAAACCCCTGAAGATTCCCTGATGCCGGTGGTGCCGCCCCCGCTAGCTGCCGGTACAGATGTTCCTGACGCGGCGGCGTCCTAACCTCACTGACGAGAAAGAGAAGCATGACTATTTTGCCCATTCGCACCGTAGGCGACCCTGTGCTGCGTACCAAGTGCGACGACATCACCGTATTCGATGCTGACCTTGAAAAACTGGTGGCTGACATGCTTGAAACCATGCATGACGTTGAGGGTGTTGGTCTTGCCGGGCCCCAGGTGGGTATTTCTAAGCGAATCTTTACTTTCGGCAATATTGATGGCCGGGAGGGGCACATCATTAACCCCGTGCTTGAGGTGGGGGAAGAACCCCAGGAGGGCGGTGAAGGCTGCCTGTCTGTGCCGGGCTTATCTGCTGCTACTCCGCGTAAGAAGTGGGCCCGTGTGACCGGGGTGAACTGTAAGGGTGAGCCTGTGGTCTATGAGGGTGAGGGGCTTTTTGCTCGTATGCTTCAGCACGAAACTGACCACCTTGAGGGCATGATGTATATCGACCGGGTTGAGGGTGAAGATAAGAAGAATATTTGGCGTAAGATCCGTCAGGCGGACTATAACCAGGTAGCTGCTGCGGTGCAGGGGGAGCGCGCTGCAAAGACTTCCTCTGGTTTTGGTGCCTTGGGTGGTTCCTTCGGTGCGGTAGGCACCCAGCCGGGCGGGGCTCAGCAGACTGCCGCTCAAAAACGTACCGCTCAAAAGCCTGGTGCTTTTGGTATCTAAACCTGCTGGTTTGTTGACGTGTAATGGAAAGGCGAAGCATGAAGGTTCTCTACGCTGGCACCCCTGAGGTTGCCGTGGCACCCCTGAACGGTTTACTAGAGGCAGGCTATGAGGTGGTGGGGGTTCTGACCCGTGAGGACGCTCCCGTCGGGCGTAAGCGGGTGCTTACTGCCTCCCCGGTGGCAGCCCGTGCCCAGGAGCTGGGTCTGCCTATTATCAAGGCTAACCGCTGGTCTGATGAGGTTGCGGACGCTGTCGCCTACCTGGGTGCCGATATTGCGGCGGTGGTGGCTTTTGGCGTCCTTTTGCCGCAAAGTGCCCTGGATTTGCTGCCCTTAGGGTGGATTAACCTGCATTTTTCTCAGCTTCCTGCTTGGCGTGGGGCTGCACCTGTGCAGCGGGCCCTGATGGCAGGGGAGAAGGAGATTTTCTCTAACACTTTCCGCATTGATGCCGGGTTAGATACTGGCCCGGTCTTCCGCTCAGAATCAGCTGTGGTGGGGGAGCTGGACACTGCCGGGGATATGCTGCACCGCCTGGCTTCAACCGGTGGGGCTCTGCTGGCTGCAACCTTTGACGATATTGCGGCCGGGGCTACCGGTACTGTACAAACCGGCCCAGCTAGCCATGCCGCTAAGCTCACTATTGCTGACGGTAAGGTTGATTTCGCTCGCCCTGCTGCTGATATTATCGCCCAGTTGCGCGGGGTGACTCCTGAGCCTGGTGCCTGGGCAGAACTTGATGGTGCCCGCTTCAAACTGGGTATGGTCAAGGCCCTGGATGCTGAGCCTGTGGGGGAGCCTGGCACTCTCTTTTGGGCTGGTAAGAAAGTGGCTGTCACCTGCGCTGATGGTGCCCTCGAACTGACCCAGGTGCAACCTGCGGGTAAGAAAATGATGAATGCCGCCGACTGGGCGCGCGGTCAGGGTGCGGCCCTGGCAGAACAGAAAGTGGTGCTGGTATGAGCATGAATGCAGGCGGACACGGCACAGGCGGGCGCCCTCACGGCGGTAAGGGCCGTGCCGGGGCGAATAAATCTGGTGCTAACCGGGCTGGCCAAGGCCGAAGTGGGGCCCGTAAGCGTGATGACCGCCCCCAGCAGGGGCAGGGCGGGGGAACCCCCAATCCCCGCGGTTCACGTGGGAACCGCAACCCCGGTGGTGAGCCTGAGGCTAAGCGCGGCGGTGGGGGAGAGACCCGCCGTAACGCCAAGGGGCATGAGCGTAACCGCAAATCGGTCAAAGATAGGGCTTTTTCGGCTTCTGCTCCTTCCCAGCGTGCCCGCACCGCAGATAGTGCCCGTGCTGTTGCCTTTGAGGTGCTGAGTGCTGTTGCCTTAGAGGACTCCTACGCTAACCTGGTGCTCCCCAAGGCTATTCGTGCTGCCCGGCTTGATGCCCGCGACGCTGGTTTTGCCACTGAGCTCACCTACGGCACCTTGCGGAACCAGGGCACCTATGATGCGATTTTGGCTCATTGTGTGGACCGCCCGGTAGAGAAGATTGGTACCAAGATTCTGCTGGTGCTACGCCTGGGCGTGCACCAGCTGCTGGCCATGCGGGTGCCTGACCATGCGGCACTCAACCAGACGGTTGCTCTGGCTCGTGCCGCTATTGGAACTGGCCCGGCTAACTTTGTGAACGCTGTGTTGCGCAGGGTTTCTGAGCACACCCCGGAGAGCTGGTATGCCCTCATCGCTGAAGAGGCCCCCGACGAGCTGACCCGCCTGGCTTTGGAGAAGTCTCACCCTGCTTGGGTGGTTCGTTCTTTCCGCCAGGCCCTGGCAGCGCACGGGCGTACCCCCGGTGAGGTTGAGGCTCTGCTGGATGCTGATAATCTCTCGCCCGTGGTGAACCTGGTGGCTCTACCCGGTGTGGGTAACCTGGATGAGGCTTACGCCGCAGGTGCTAAGGACGGCCCGCTGGTAGAAGGCTCAGCTCTCTACTCGGCAGGAGATTTGGCCCGGCTCGAATCGGTGCGTGATGGTGTGGTTCGTGCCCAGGACGCCGGCTCCCAGCTGGTTGCCCGGGCTCTGGCTGCTGCTCCGCTTGAGGGCAGCGACAGCAACTGGCTTGACCTGTGTGCTGGCCCCGGTGGTAAGGCTGCCCTGCTGGGTGCCCTGGGTGTACAGCGCGGTGCCCGCCTGCTGGCTAATGAGGCTGCTGAGCACCGGGCCGAACTGGTACGCCGCTCCTTGGCCCCGCTACCGGCGGGCTCTTACTCGGTGGTCGCTGGGGACGGGCGCCAGATTGCCCGCACCCTGGCTGAGGGGAAGAACCTGCCTGAGAGCATGCCTGCTGGTGTGCTCTTTGACCGTGTGATGGTTGATGTTCCTTGCTCTGGCCTGGGCGCATTACGCCGCCGCCCTGAGGCCCGCTGGCGCAAGAGCCCCCGCGATATTGCTGAGTTGCTGCCTCTACAGCTTGAGCTCTTTACAGCTGCTGCTTCGGTCACCCGCCCCGGCGGCCTGATTGCCTATGTGACTTGTTCACCGCACACGGCAGAAACCCAGAGCATTGTGCACGATATTCTCCGGAAGGTCGATGTGACCTTGTTGGATTCCGGGGCCGCCTTACGGGCAGTTGCCCGGGTCGATGAGTTGGGTGCCTCCGTCCTGGCCGGTGACCGTGACCCGGCCTTCACCCCGGAAGCCCCTAAGGGGGTAACCCTAGCTGATGGGGCGAGTACCGCTCAGCTTTGGCCGCATGTTCACGGCACTGATGCCATGTTCTTCGCCCTTTTCCGTAAGAACTAGCTATCGCGAAGCCTAGCTAGAACAGCGGGCATTGGGCTTGAGCTAATAGAGCCTGAAAAAAGAAACGGTGTGCCCCAAGAAAAGGGGCACACCGTTTTATTGTGTCGAGCGCTCAACTGGTGCACTCAACTGGTGGCCAGTGGTAGGGCTGGGCTGATTAGAGAACCATAGCCGCTACCCACCCAGCAATCAGCAGGGGGATGTTGTAGTGGATGAAGGTGGGAATCACTGAATCACGGATGTGATCGTGCTGCCCATCAACATTCAAACCAGCGGTGGGGCCCAGGGTAGAATCTGAGGCCGGTGAACCGGCATCACCCAGGGCACCAGCGGTACCGATGATAGAAACAGTGGCCAGGGGTGAGAACCCTAGGGCCAGGCAGAGGGGCACATAGATGGTGGTGATAATGGGCAGGGTTGAGAAGGAAGAACCAATACCCATGGTCACCAGAAGACCAACAACGAGCATGGCCATAGCTGCAACGGACTGGTTACCAGCAAAGAGGTCTGAGACGGTGGTGACCAATGGGTCAACGTCCCCGGTGGCGTCCATAACAGCGGCAAAACCCTGGGCTGAAATCATGATGAAACCAATCAGCGCCATCATGCGCATACCGGCGGTAAAAACGTCGTCTGCTTCTCTCCACTTGACGGCACCGGTCACCATGAAAATGGTCAGACCCACCAGGGCACCTACGAGTAGGGAATTAGCTTCGGTGCCTATGGTTTGCATAATGACCTGCACCAGGAAGGTGGCGATGATAGCAACAATAGCGACGATAATCTTAAACCGGCTGACCTGGGTAGGTGCAATTTCTGCGGGGGTGATTTCGAACCCCTGGTAGGTGCGGGGCTTGCGGTAGCTAAAGAAGACAGCAATGAGCAAACCTGCAACCATGCCCAGGGCAGGGATGCCCATGGCCTGCATGACGTCGATGTTGCTGGTGTCCATTCCGGCGCGCTCAATATTGCCCAGCAGAATGTCGTTCAGGAAGATGGCACCGAAGCCTACAGGAACGTACATGTAGGTGGTGACCAGACCGAAGGTGAGCACACAGGCGATCAGGCGTCGATCCAGTTTGAAGCGGTTGAAGACAGCTAGCAGGGGCGGAATGATGAGCGGGATGAAGGCAATGTGAACCGGGATGAGGTTCTGGGACATAACCGACATCGCTAGAATTCCAGCTAGCAGCACCCATTTGACGGTAAATTCGATGCGCTGGTTGGCCGCCGTGCTTTCTGAGCCAACCTTGTTAATGATGCCATTGGCGATGAGCTGGGGCAGGCCCGAGCTTGAAACTGCCATGGCGAAGGCGCCGAGCAGGGCGTAGGAGAGCGCTAGCATAGCACCGCCAGAGAGGCCCTCCTGGTAGGCGACCATGGTGCCATCCAGCCCCAGCCCGCCTACAAGACCACCTACGAGAGCTCCAATAAAGAGTGCGAGGACGACGTGTACGCGTGCTGCGGAGAGGATGAGCATGACCAGGACCGCAAGCAGAACCGAGTTCATAATTTTCCTAACCTTTGAATAAATATGAGTAAATTCTAGCTTTTGAGACCTTTTCTCAGCTTGCTGAGGCTCGGATATTAAGGTGTGATAGCCCTTATGCTCTAACCGCTTTTCCGGTGGGAGTCAGTGTAAGGTGGTGGGGGAGTTGACTATGAACGGAGCGCCTATGACCTGCCTAATTAACCCTTCCATTTTGAGTGCCGATTTTTCTCGGCTGGGGGAGGAACTGGCCGCTATCTCAACTGCTGATGCCGCCCATATTGACGTGATGGACGGCCATTTTGTGCCCAACCTGACCTGGGGCTTACCGGTGGTCAAGCGTTTGAAAGAGGTCTCGCCCATTCCCTTTGATGTGCACCTGATGATTGAGGACGCTGACCGCTGGGCCCCTGCCTACGCTGAGGTGGGCTGCGAGTCGGTAACCTTCCACGCCGAGGCCGCTATCGCCCCTATTAAGCTGGCTCGTACCTTGCGTGAGAGTGGTGCTAAGGCTGGTATGGCCTTGCGCCCGGCTACCGGTGTTGAGCCTTACCTGGATATGCTCAGCGAGATTGATATGTTGCTTTTAATGACCGTTGAGCCGGGCTTTGGCGGTCAGTCCTTCCTTGATGTTACTGTGCCGAAGATTAGGCGGGCTGCTGCCGCTCTTGAGGGCTCCGGGGCTGATGTGATTTTGCAGGTCGATGGTGGTATCACTGAAGAAACTATTGTGCGTGCAGCTGAGGCTGGGGCTACTTGTTTTGTGGCTGGCTCTTCTGTCTATGGGGCCGATGATGTTGAAGCTGCTATTGCGGGCCTGCGCCGGGCTGCTGCGTCCACCCACCACCATTAGGAAGATATGACTGAGAAACTTACACCCCTTGAAGAGGCCGACCGTGAACTTGCTCGCGCCCAGGAACTGATTGCTGCCGGGCAGCTTGCTGATGCCTTACCTGCCCTTGAAACTGCTGCGGGCGGTTTTGAGAGTGCCCAGGAGATTTTTGGGCAGATTTTGGCCCTGAAAATTCTCAGTGAGGTCAAGCGGGATATGGGCCATGCTGGCCCTGCCTTGGAAGATGTGCTCCGTGCCCATGCCCTGCTAGCTGATGCTAAGCCTGATGCTGAGCAGCTACCAGATTTTGCGACTGAGGTGGGTTCTCTTCACGCTGAGCTCGGCGACTTTGAGCGCTCTAAAACCTGGTATGATCGGGGTTTGCGCGGCTATGAGGCCCAAGGCAATGCTGAGGGGCAGGCTCATAACCTGGTGGCTCTGGCAGGTCTTGCCCGGCAGGCCCCAGATGAGGCTGCGGCCCAAACCTACCTTGCCCAGGCCTATGAGCTGTATGCGTCCGGTGGGCATAAGGTTCAGCTGATGCATGTGCGTAATGCTCAGGCTCAGGGGCTGCTGGCTACCGGTGATACGGACGCTGCCCGCCCGCTCCTGACGGAGGCCCTTGATCTGGCCCAGGAGCTTGAGGATCATGCTTTCTTGGGTGAGACTTACCAGCTTCTGGCCTTGGTGACAGCCCAGGAAGGGGACGCGGACGCCGCGCAGGGCTATTTGGTGCGTTCTGCTGAGCACTATGCCGCTGCAGGGGATGCTGATAATGAGGCTTTTGTGAAGGAGTTGCTTCAGCGACTTACTGGCCGTAGTTAGCCGTAGAGCTAGCTGTAGTTAGCCTTCGGTGAGCTGCTCTTGGGCTCGTTCTGCTGCCTGCTCGTTACCCATGGAACGGTGGATGGTTGCCAGCATAGTGTAGTAGAGGGTTGCGTCCTCTGAACCTGCCACCAGGACGGGCTTGGTGAGGGTGAGTACGTTCAGAGCTTGTTTGCTCTGGCCTTCTTCTAGGAGTTTCTGGGCGCCTTTGACAGCGCGGGTGACAGCCTGCTGGGGCTTGCGTTTGACGAGGTGGGCTACGGCGCCGTGTTCCTGTTTGAAGGTGGTGTCACGTTTTTGAATGTTGGCGGGTTTTAGCTCGGTCATAGCGTTCTTTCGTGGTGCCAGGGCAGTGTGATGCCAGGGGTATTAATAGGGGTTCCACCCTAGTCTAGCGACTTTGGGTGGAACCCCTGTTTGCTTTTCTGCTCTTGTTGGGCTGGTGGCTCTTTTAGGTGAGCTCTCTGCCGCGGGTTTCAGGTAGGAGCAGGGTGGCTGCTGCGGCGGTGATGAAGGCTGCGGCGAAGACTCCAAAGAGGCCGGGGATGCCGATGTGGGGCATGAGGAAGGGCACCAGCAGCGGGGCGATGATGGAGGCTAGGCGGCCAAAACCGGCTGCGGAGCCTGTGCCTGAGCCGCGCAGGTGCACGGGGTAGAGTTCGGGGCCTACCGCGTAGAGGGCACCCCAGGCACCCAGGTTGAAGAAGGAGAGTAGGCAGCCACTGATAATGAGCATGGTGGTTTCATGGGAGGCCCCGTAGAGGGCTGCGGCTAGGGCGGAGCCGGTGAGGAAGATAGCTAGGGTGCTGCGTCGGCCCCATCGTTCAATCAGCCAGGCGCTGGCTGCGTAGCCAGGTAGCTGGGCGCAGGTCATGATTAGGGTGAAGGTGAAGGAGGTGATGAGGCTAAAGCCCTGCTGGACGAGCAGGGAGGGGATCCAGATGAAGGCACCGTAGTAGGAGAGGTTGATGCAGAACCAGATGGCCCAGAAGGCGGCGGTGCGGCGGCGTAGGGCCGGTGACCAGAGGGAAGTGGCCTTTGCTTCTGCCGTCAGCTGGCCGGTGGTTGCCGGTGGGTTTGCAGGCTGGGGGCGAGTTTTTTCTTTCAGGGCTAGGGGCTTAGAGGCTGCGAAAGAGTTGATGACTTCTTGGGCTTCTGCGGTGCGGTTTTTGCTGATGAGGTAGCGCACTGATTCTGGTAGGCCCAGGCGCACGACCAGGGCGTAGAGGGCGGGGATGCAACCGATGGCAAGGGCCCAGCGCCAGCCGTTTTCTGAGTCGCGCACAATGTAGGTTCCGATGAGTGCTGCCAGGATCCAGCCGATGGCCCAGAAGGCTTCTAGGAGAACGACCATGCGCCCGCGCACGCGCCGGGGTGAGAATTCTGCGATGTAGGTTGAGGCTACGGGCAGTTCAGCACCCAGGCCTAGGCCGATGAGGAAGCGCAGAGCCAGGAGGGCTGTGAAGGTGGTGGCCAGGGCTGAGAGGCCGGTGGCTACACCGTAGATGAGTAGGGTGATGGCGAAGATGTGGCGGCGGCCAAAGGTGTCTGAGAGTTTGCCGCCGACGGTTGCCCCGATGGCCATGCCGATGAAGCCGATGGAGGCGAGGAGGGAGGCGTCCTGGTTGGAGAGCTGCCAGTGGACGCCCAGTGCGGCGATGACGAAGGAGAGCAGGCCAACGTCCATGGCATCGAGTGACCAGCCGATTCCGGTGATGCCGAGGAGTTTGGCGTGTTTGCCGGTGAGGGGCATCTGGTCGAGTTCTTGGGTGAGCTGGTGCTCTGGGGTGGGTGTGGCTGTTGGGGGCCGGTGGGTGGGCATGGGTACCTCGGGTGCGTTTGGTCGGTGATGATAGCTGGTTATGAGGGGCCCAGCCTGTGGGTTGGGCTGACTCTAACCCCTGTTCGACTTTAGCGTGCGTGCTTCTTCTCTGGTGGGCTATGGGGTCTCTTGTCTGGTTTGTGTCAGAAAATGACTCGCCCATGAGGTGCTGAAATTCTCAGATGTGGCAAAAGTGGCTCAAAGTATGCAATATTTGAACAGTGTTCAAAAATGATATTCTTCCAGGTCAAAACCTAGTAACCCGCGACAGAAACCTCCTCTGGCACCCCTACGCCCCCCTCAACACCCGCCCCCTCTACGCCGTCACCGCCGCCCACCGCAGCACCCTCACCCTCCAAGACGAACACGGCAAAACCTACCAGGGGCTAGATGCCATGAGCTCCTGGTGGTGCCAAGTACACGGCTACACCAACCCCCACTTAGACAAGGCCCTCACCCAACAAATCCAACGATTCTCCCACGTCATGTTCGGCGGGCTAACCCACCAACCAGCCATCACCCTAGCCGAAAAACTACGCGACCTCACCCCCGCAGGGCTAGACCACATCTTCCTAGCAGACTCCGGCTCCGTCTCAGTCGAAGTAGCCCTCAAACTAGCCATCCAATACCAAAACGCCCTAGGACGCCCCCACAAAGGCCGCTTCATCGCCCTACGCGGCGGCTACCACGGCGACACCATCGGAGCCATGGGAGTCTCCGACCCCCAAGGGAGCATGCACCAAGACTTCACCCACATCGTCCAAAGCCAATACTTCCTGCCCAAACCCCCAGCAGCCACCTACAACCCCACCACCGACACCTGGTCCGTAGACCAAACCCAACAAACCGCCTGGGACCAAGCCGCCGAAGAATACATCGCCACCCAAGCCCACAAGTGCGCCGCCATCATCGTCGAACCCATCGTCCAAGGAGCCGGAGGCATGCACTTCTACCACCCCCAATGCCTCACCCGCCTCAAAACCTGGGCCGAAGAACACCAACTTCTGCTCATCTTCGACGAAATCGCAACCGGCTTCGGACGCACCGGCAAACTCTTCGCCGCCAACTGGGCCAACGTCACCCCCCACGTGATGACCGTCGGTAAAGCCATGACCGGCGGCTACATGACCCAAGGCGCCGTGATCGTCCACACCGATGTCGCCCACGTCATTAGCACCTCCAGCTACAAGGCCCTCATGCACGGGCCCACCTTCATGGGCAACCCCCTAGCAAGCGCCGTCTCATCAGCCTCCCTCGACCTACTCACCGCAGCCGTACCCACCGAAAGCCACTGGGAAACAAACGTCCCCAGGCTCTCCCAAGCCCTAGCCACCGGCCTAGAACCAGCCCGCCAACTCGAACCCGTCCACGATGTACGCACCCTCGGGGGCATCGGCGTCATCGAACTCAAAAAACCAGTCAAGACAGGAGCAATCATCCAAGCTGCCCTCGAACGCGGAGTCTGGGTCAGGCCCTTCCGCAACCTGGTCTACACCATGCCCACCTACATCAGCACCACAGAAGAACTCGCGCACCTCACCGGCGGGCTGGTAGAAGCCATCAAGGAGGTCTACCCACAATGAACCAGCCTCACGCCCTGAGCCCCCTCCTCACCCAGGCAGCCCGGGTGCGCTCGCGCAGGGGCATAGAACGTACTGCTCACCCTACTGGCCCTCTCTGGTGCGATTTGGCCTCCAACGACTACCTGGGATTATCCAAAGACCCCCGGGTCATTGAAGCTGCCCACTGCGCCCTGGGCACGTGGGGAACCTCAGCCCGCGCCTCCCGCGTCGTCACAGGCACAACCACCGCCCACCAGCAAGCAGAGGACGCCCTGGCGCAGCTTACCGGAACAGAAAGCGGGCTAGTTTTCTCTGCCGGTTACACCGCCAACTTAGCTGTCTTAGCAGCCCTTGGCCGCCCCGGAACCAGCCTGCTCATGGACGAGCATGTGCACGCCTCCTTACACGATGGGGCCCGGCTCTCGGCAGCCTCAGTGACCTTCTTTGAGCACAATAAGCTGGTGCACCTGCGCAACCTCTTAGAAGAACAGGGCGAAAAGCCCAGCATCATTGTGACTGAGGGCATTTTCTCTGTTCTCGGTGATAGCGCCCCGGTGAGGGAGCTACTAGCCCTAGCCACCGAATACCGGGCTGTGCTGGTAGTTGATGAGTCCCATTCCCTCGGTGTTCTAGGGGCAGGTGCAGGTATCTGCCGCCAGGAAGGAATCTCCGGGGCCAATAACCTGCTGATTACCAGCTCTTTAGGCAAGGCTCTAGGCTCTATGGGCGGGGTGCTACTGGGGCCCACCGAGTTCCGGGACTACTTCGTCAATACCGCCCGAACCTTCATCTTCGACACAGCCCTAGCCCCAGCCAACGCCGCCGCAGCCTACCAGGCTGCCCGCATTATCCAGGCTGAAGGCACCGACCTGACCCACCAGCTTTTCACCAAGGCCCACAAGATTAGCTCCGCCTTGAACCTGCAACAAAGCAGCGGGGCCGTGCAATCTCTACCCCTCACCGCAGGCTCACAGCAGGCAGCAAAACTAGCTGGCCAACTCGCCGCTGCCGGAGTATCGGTAGGGTGCTTCCGCCCACCGGCAGTACCCGATGGCATCAGCCGCCTACGCTTTACCGCCTGCGCTGATACAGAACAGACCACTCTGAACAAGGCTCTCGCCCTTGTGACCGAGCTTTTAGAAACCACCACCCTGTAAGGAAAATACGCAATGACAACACAACCTACCTGCCCCTTCCACCAGCTCAAAGACGACTACGGTCTCACCCAGGCCAGCACACCCCTCACCCTGGTCTCTGACCCCGAAGACGTCAAAGAAATTCTAGGGGCACCAGATACCTTCATCCCCGCCAACGCCCTGACCGCAGCAGTAGACCTGAGCCCAGCGTCCTTACGTATCTTGTTGAGCTACAAGTTTGAGCTACCACCCGTTCTGGCCAGCGCCAGTGGCAGCGCCCACCGGCAGGTGCGCTCTACCGTAGCCTCCTTCTTCTCACCGGCGCGCGTGCGGGCACAAGAAGGGGCAGTACGCTGCGCCGTCGCCCGCCGCCTTGCTACCACCAGCACAGAGCCCCAACAGATCACCCGCGCCTTTCACGAACTCTCCCACCAGGTGCCCACCATGCTCATGTGGGAACTCACCGGCGTTAAACCCGAAGTACGCCACAGCATCAACCTCGATGACCAGACCCTATGGGTGCACTCGCTAGATGCCCTCGAACTCTTCTGGGGCTGGCCTGATAGCGAGCGCCAAAAAGAACTAGCCCACAGCGTCGGACAACTCCACCGCACCCTCCGCCAGATGGTCACCCACTGCCAGGGCGACACCAGCTCCCTCTACGGCAAGCTCTTTGACCTAGGAAAAAGTGAGGCCGAGGTAGTTTCCCTGGCCTTCTTCCTAACCGTTGCCGGGCAATTTACCACCACCTTGCTCATCAACAGCATCATGTACTACGCACTGACCGGGCAAAAAGACATCACCCTCACCCAATGCGCAGATGCCGAAGAGGCTAACCTGCTGGTGCGCCGCGTCCTTGAAACCCAGTCCTCGGTTCCCACCTGGCGGCGCGTGGTCGCAGAAGAAACAACCGTAGGGGAGCACACCTACCCGGCCGACTCAGAAATACTGGTCCAACTCTCTGGACGCCCCGCTCACCCCGATAAGCCAGATACCTCCCTCTCCTTCGGGTGGGGGCTGCACCGCTGCCTCGGTGCCCTGCTGGCAGAATCTGAATCGACCTGGCTGATCAACGAGTGGGGCCGGTGGGCCCAAGAAAAGGGCCTCACCTTGCACCATGAGGGTGAACCGCAGTGGATTGACCTGCTCTCCTTCCGCTCAGCCTACGAGCTGAGCATCGGCACCGGTGAAGGGAAATAAGAATGAGCGCCGGAAAAATTATCCATATTGTTGGCACTGATACTGATGTTGGTAAGACCGTAGCAACTGCGGCCCTGGCTGCTACCCTCATCAACCAAGGTAAGACGGTTGCCCTCTATAAGCCCGCCCAAACCGGGGTGCGCCCCCAGGAGATAGGTGATGTGCAGTACGCTGCCGCACTCTCAGGGGCCACACCCTATGAGGGTGCCCGCATGCTCCACCCCATGGCACCGGTTGCTGCAGCGGCACGCGAAGGGAAAACCTTACCGCCTTTGCAAGAGCACCGGGCAAAGGTTGAAGAGCTAGCTGACCAGTACGACTATGTGCTGGTAGAGGGTGCTGGGGGAGTGACCGTAGACCTGGCTGAACCCCTAGAGACAGGGGCAGGCTATGCCAGCCAAAACCAGGCTGATTTGATAGAACTTCTACCCCCGCAGGCGCACACCTTTATCATCGCCAGGGCAGGGCTAGGAACCCTCAACCATACCGCCCTCACCCAGTCCTACCTGTACCAGCGCGGCATAAAAGCCCAGGGCATTATCATCGGCGCCTGGCCAGCCACCCCTAACGAAGTAGAAGAAAGCAACCTACAAGCCCTCACCCAGCAGGACCTGAAAGTAGTAGCTCAACTACCAGCAGGGGCAGGTAAAGGCTTTACGGTCGGTTATGACAAGGTATTACCTTTTGTTGAGCAGGAGCTGACACACTTTAGAAAAAACTCCACCCAGTGGATGGAACATGCGGTGACGGCCCTGGGTATGCCATAATTTTTGTATCAATAATTTCGTGCTCCGGGACCCGGTGAAAATCCGAACCGGCGGTGATAGTCCGCTAATCCTCAGCTCACCAGAGCCAAGGACCTGACAGGTGAAATTCCTGTACCGACAGTACAGTCTGGATGGAAGGTAGCACGAGCAAACCGTACGGTGCCACCTGGCACCTGCCCTACCCGCCAGCCTGGCCCACGTGCGTCCTCACTTCTGAACGCGCGCGGGCCAAGCCACGGCTGGGCACCCTCGATTTGTTCTCCCGGAGCCACTAGCTTTGGGAGTTTTTTCATGGAATTCTTGCGGTGGCTCTTCGACGCTCAAATAGCGATTGGTGACAACCAATCCCTACTGGTGCGCGAAGTCCTTGGCAACATTTTTGGTCTACTATCAGCCCTCGGCGGTATGCGCCGCAAAGTCTGGGCCTGGCCCATGGGCATCATCGGGAACCTACTTCTACTCACCGTCTTCCTCGGTACCCTCTTCGGCTCCACCTACGGCACCGCAAACCTCCTAGGGCAAGCCGGGCGGCAGATCATGTTCATCGCCGTCTCCATCTGGGGCTGGTACCGCTGGAACCAAACCCGCAAAGACAGCACCACCAGTCAGGCAGCAGTGATCCCCCAATGGGCTAGCGGACGCGAACGAATCTTCATGATCCTCTTCATGCTCCTAGGCACCGGCCTACTCACCCCCATCTTTCGCGCCCTCGGCTCCTACGAACCCGTATGGTCAGACGCCTGGATCTTCACCGGCTCCCTGCTGGCCACCTACGGTATGGCTAAAGGCTGGGTCGAATTTTGGCTGGTCTGGGTGGCCGTAGACATCGTCGGTGTACCCCTGCTCTGGTCAGCAGGCTACTACGCCAGCGCCTTCATGTACCTCTTCTACGGGGCCTTCACCCTCACCGGATTCTTCATCTGGTGGCGCACCCGCAACCAAGAAGCTCATAAGGTCCAAGTAGAAACTGCCTTCCCCGACCCCACTGTAGACATCCGCTAACCCATGCAAACCCTCACAGACACCCAAGCCATGGCCCTGGCTCTCACAGCCGCCTGCCATGGGGTGCGCGGAGCCAACCCTCTCGTCGGGGCAGTTATCGTCAACAGTGCCGGGCAGCACCTGGCTACCGGCTGGCACCAAGGCGCAGGCACACCCCATGCCGAAGCCCACGCCCTCGCACAAGCTCAAGCAGCCGGCATCGATGTGCGCGGGGCCCGCATGTATGTCACCCTCGAACCTTGTAACCACACCGGACGCACCGGCCCCTGCTCCCAAGCCATCGCCCAAGCAGGCATCGGCCAGGTCATCTACGCCTACTCAGATACCACAGAACACGCCGCCGGGGGAGCAGCCTACCTGCGCTCACAGGGCATAGACGTGCGCGGGGGTCTGCTAGAGAGCCAAGCCTACGACCTCAACGCCCGCTGGTTTGCAGCAGCAACTGGGCGGCGCCCTTTCATCACCGCAAAAATTGCTAGCTCCCTCGATGGCTACATTGCTGCAGCCGATGGCAGCAGTCAATGGATTACCGGGGCTGAAGCCCGCGCCGACGGGCACACCCTGCGCGCCCGGGCTGATGCCATCATGGTTGGTACCGGCACCCTAGAAGCTGATAACCCCCAGCTCACCGCGCGGACGGATGCCGGGCAGCTAGCAGAAAACCAGCCCCTGCGTGTGGTGGTCGGGGAAAGGCCCCTGCCCGCAGGTAGCCACCTGGGCCAGGCCGTCCAGGCCGGGCAAGCCCTGCACTACCGCACCCGCGACCTAGCTGAGGCCCTCACTGACCTGCACGCCAGGGGTATTAGCCACCTCATGGTAGAAGGCGGGCCCACCCTCATCACCGCCCTAATACGGGCTAACCTGGTCGATGAACTCTACTGGTACCGGGCCCCACTACTCCTCGGGGCAGGGAAACCAGCCCTGGGGGAGCTGGGAATCTCCAGCCTGAGCCAGGCAGGGCGCTGGCAGCTTGACCACCTCACCTACCACCCGGCAGTGCAAACCCTGGGGGCGGACGTCCGCACCCGGCTTGTGCCAGCAAACGAATAGAAACTCGACAAGGTGCGCCCGATAGACGCAGCCGCGTGTGACCCTCTCATGTCTCGCGCCGGGGCGCTGGACATGATTCGTGCCAGCCCCACGCCAACACGCGGGGCTGCGTCTATCGGCCTCACCATCTCACCTAAGGACCTCATGTTTACCGGAATCATTGCCGCCGTTGGCACCGTAGAATCTCTTCAACCTGTGGTGGATAGCTCAGGGCAGGCTGAATCAGCCGTCCTGACCATCAAAGCAGGCCCGCTCATTGACGACCTTGAACACGGCGGCTCCCTAGCCGTCAACGGGGTCTGCCTGACAGCCACCCGCACGCGTGAACTCGCACCGGGCTATTTTGCCGCCGACATGATGGGTGAAACCCTAGGCCGCACCAACCTGGGGCAGCTAAAACCAGGGGACCGCGTGAACCTAGAGCGTTGCATGCCAGCCGGTGGCCGTTTTGATGGGCACGTGGTCCAAGGGCACGTGGACGGGCTAGGCACCGTGGTAAAGGTAGAAGACCACGAATCCTGGCGTACCGTGCGCGTACGCGTGCCCCACGATATGGCAGCACACCTGACCGAAAAGGGCTCTATCACAGTCTCAGGGGCATCACTGACCGTTACCGCTGTCTCCCACCCGCACGCTGATACCCACTGGTTCGAGGTAGGCCTCATCCCTGCAACCTTAGAAGCCACCACCCTCGGTAAGCTAACCGCAGGCGATACCGTCAACCTCGAAACTGATGCCCTGGCTAAGTATGTGCAGCGCATCCTGGCTGTTTCAGGCTCACCAGCCGGGCTAGGTACCACCCCAGCCGGGGGCACCGGCACCTGGCAGCAGCCTACCACCGCCCTTGATTCCATCGAGCAGGCTGTGGCCCACATTGCCCAGGGCGGGGCAGTGGTTGTGGTGGATGACGAAGACCGCGAAAACGAAGGCGATATTATCTTTGCCGCCGAACACGCTACCGCCGAACTCATGGGCTTCACCATCCGCTACACCTCAGGTGTTATCTGCGCCCCCATGAGCGCCGCCCGAGCCGACACCCTGGGGCTACCACCCATGGTCGCAGTCAATGAGGACGCCAAAGGCACCGCCTACACCGTCACCTGCGACGCCCGCGAAGGGGTCACCACCGGCATCTCTGCCGCCGACCGGGCCCGCACCGTCCAGGTTCTTGCCAGCCCCACCTCAACCGCAAGGTGCCTGACCCGCCCCGGCCACGTGCTACCCCTACGGGCCGTAGACGGGGGAGCGCGCCAACGCCCCGGCCACACCGAAGCCGCCGTCGAACTCACCACCCTAGCGGGCCTCTCAGGGGTAGGCGTAATCTCAGAAATCGTCCACGACGACGGCACCATGATGCGCTTTGACGCCCTACGGGCCTTTGCCACCGAACACAAGCTGCCCATGATATCCATCGCTGACCTGGTAGCCTACCTGCAGGAGCATGAGAGTGAACGATAAAAACATTCTCACCGCTAGCAGTGAGCCGGTGCTAGTTCCCACCCCCTACGGTGTATTCGCTGTCTCTGGGTACTCCTTTGCCGATGGCACCGAACACATGCTAGCTACCGCCGTCAGCGCGGACGGGCACCCCACCACCTCCAGGGACCAAGACCAGGACCACCTCGTCCGTATCCACTCCGAATGCGCCACCGGTGACCTACTCGGCTCCTACCGCTGTGACTGCGGCCCACAACTAGAAAAAGCCCTAGCCACCGTCCAAGAACTCGGCGGGTCCGTGCTCTACCTACGCGGGCATGAGGGCCGCGGCATCGGCCTGGTCAATAAGCTACGCGCCTATGCCCTACAAGATGCCGGGGACGACACCCTCGACGCTAACCTACACCTAGGCTTCCCCGCCGACGCCAGAGACTACACCCAGGCGTCCGCCATCTTAAAAGCGGCAGGGCTCACCCGCATCCGCCTACTGACCAACAACCCGGCAAAAGCTGAAGCCCTCACCGAATTAGGCGTGCATGTAACCGGTCTTGTCCCTGATGTGATCGCCCCCCGCCCCGAAAATGAGCGCTACCTAGCTACCAAACGCGACCGCATGCGCCACATCCTCAACTAGGTACCATCTGAGCCAGAAAAACCCATCTAGTTTGTGGTCATTTCTGAATTAGCTGGTACCCACCCCGAACCCAACCCTAAGGAGAACACCATGAGCGGAGCAGGAGCACCCGCCCCCCAACTCAACCCCACCCACACTGCAGGTCTGAAAGTCGCCGTGATTGCGGCGTCCTGGCACACCCAAATCATGGACGGCCTGCTTGATGGCGCCCGCCGCGCCGCAGCGGACGCCGGTATCGAACCGACCATCGTGCGCGTACCCGGCACCTTCGAACTGCCCGTCGCCGCAGCCACCCTGGCCGACAAATACGACGCCCTGGTCGCCCTGGGCGTGGTCATTCGCGGTGGCACCCCACACTTTGAATATGTCTGTGACGCCGCCACCAGCGGCCTGACCCAGGTATCTATTAGCACTAAAACCCCCGTCGGTTTTGGCGTGCTGACCTGCGACACCGAAGAGCAAGGCATCGACCGCGCTGGCCTGCCCGGCTCCACTGAAGATAAGGGCTACGAGGCCATGGCCGCCGCCCTCGAAACAGTGGTGGCACTGCGCGGACTCTAGGCCTGTGAGCTAGAACGTGAAACCTGCCCCTGCGCGGTAACCCCGCCAGGGGCGCAAAGAGAGGTAATCTAGAGACTGTGAAGAACTTTGAAACCCTATTCGCAGAACTGACCGAGAAGGCTGAAACCCGCCCTGAGGGCTCGGGCACCGTGACGGAGCTTGACAAGGGCGTGCACTTTATCGGCAAGAAAATCGTAGAAGAAGCCGCAGAGGTCTGGATGGCCGCTGAATTCCAGTCCGACGCCGAATTCGCTGAAGAAGCTTCACAACTGATTTACCATTTGCAGTGCATGATGATCGCCAAGGGACTGACTCCCGAAGATATCTACAAGTACCTCTAAAACATCATCACCGCAAAGGAAAAACATATGCTGCGTGTTGCAGTCCCCAACAAAGGTATGCTCTCTCAGGCTGCCTCAACCATGCTCACCGAAGCCGGCTACCTCCAGCGCCGCGACTCCCGTGAACTAGTACTCGTCGACCAAGAAAATGAGGTCGAATTCTTCTACCTGCGCCCCCGTGACATCGCCGTCTACGTGGGTGAAGGCACCCTGGATGTGGGTATCACCGGCCGCGACCTGCTCATGGACTCAGGCACCCACGCCGAAGAAGCCCTCAACCTTGACTTTGCCCGCTCCACCTTCCGCCTAGCCGGGCCCGCTGGTACTTTCGCTGACCCTGCTGAGCTAGAAGGTAAGCGCATCGCCACCAGCTACAAGCGCCTGCTCACTGACTACCTGGAACGCTCCGGTATCAAGGCCTCGGTGGTGCGTCTAGACGGTGCGATTGAGTCCTCGATTCGCCTGGGTGTTGCGGACGCTATCGCCGATGTGGTCGAAACCGGCAACACCATGCGCGCTGCTGGCCTAGAACCCTTTGGTGAGCCGATTATGCGCTCTGAGGCTCTGCTCATTAAGCGCCCCGGCGTTGAAGACCACACTGGGCTGGAGCGTCTGCAGCGCCGCCTGCAAGGTGTGCTCATTGCCCGCCAGTACGTGATGATTGACTACAACGTCGAAGAAGCTAACCTTGAGGCCGCTACTAAGCTCACCCCCGGCCTGGAAGCCCCCACTATCTCCCCGCTCTCCCGTGATGGTTGGGTTGCTGTGCGCTCCATGGTGCAGCGTAAGGCCGCTAATAAGGTCATGGACTCTCTCTACGAGATTGGTGGCCGCGGTATTCTTGTGACCGCTATTCAGGCTGCCCGCCTGTAAAGTTTCTCGGCGGCGTCCTCACCCTGTCTATCTTGGGGTGGACGCCGCCGCTTTAATTTTTTAAACTCAAGGAAAGGGGGCGCACCCGTGGGTGTTGCCATTCGTGTTATTCCGTGTCTTGATGTGGACGCCGGCCGCGTGGTCAAGGGCGTCAAATTTGAGGGCCTGCGCGACGCCGGTGACCCGGTAGAACTGGCCAAACGCTATAACGCTGAGGGCGCCGATGAGCTGACCTTCCTGGATGTTACCGCCTCTTCTTCTGACCGGCAGACCACCTTTGATGTGGTCGCTTCCACCGCCGAGCAGGTCTTTATCCCGCTGACCGTGGGAGGGGGAGTGCGCACCGCTGAAGACGTTGACCGCCTGCTGCGCACCGGCGCCGATAAGGCCTCTATCAATACTGCGGCGATTGCCCGCCCTGAGGTGATCAACGAGATTACCGAGCGGTTTGGCTCCCAGGTTTTGGTGCTCTCTGCCGATGCCAAGAAGTCGGATGCCACCCCTTCTGGCTATGAGGTGACCACCCACGGCGGGCGTACTTCCACCGGCCTTGATCTGCTGGAGTGGGCTGCGGAGGCCGCTGAGCGTGGGGTGGGGGAGATCCTGCTGAACTCCATTGATGCCGACGGCACTAAGGCCGGTTTTGATTTGCCCATGATTCGTGCGGTGCGCTCCGTTGTGTCGGTGCCCCTGATTGCTTCGGGCGGCGCGGGCGCCGCCGAGCACTTCCCACCCGCTATCGAGGCCGGGGCGGACGCTGTGCTGGCCGCTTCCATCTTCCACTTCGGCGAAGTAAGCATCGGAGAAGTGAAGGACGCCATCCGCGCGGCTGGGTACGAAGTGCGGTAGGGGAAGACAAGTAAGACACACCAGGCTCACGCTCGCTGCCGACCCTCTCGCCGGTTCGCTAGCGCTCACAGGCGATTCACGCCAGCCCCGCGCCAGCAGCTTCGCTGTGAGCCTGGTTTGCCTTACCTCTGCCAGCCAAATTTCGAAAATAAAACCTGCATCCGTTTAGCGTCTATTAAGAATATAAATACCCTTTGGCTGATAGAAAAACTCCATCATGGTGGTGAAAGCCAAGCAGATACCCTCTTGCTGAGGCGTACGTAATTCCGTATTATTGGGGTATGACTACGATTTCAGTAACTAATGCCCGTAGCGATCTCTACCAGTTGGTTGACCAGGTCAACGCTGACTCGCACCCTGTCACCATTGCAGGAAAGCGAGGTAACGCTGTGTTAATTGGCGAAGATGATTGGCTGGCTATCCAAGAAACTCTATACCTCAGCTCTATCCCTGAAATCCGAGAAAGTATCCAGCAGGCTCGCAAGGAGCCTCTGAGCGAAGGCAGCACGGAGCTTCCTTGGTGAGCTGGAAACTGATTTACTCCAAGCAAGCGCAAAAGGATGCACTCAAACTTAAACGTTCTGGCTTACAACCTAAGGCTCAGAAGCTGCTAGAGGTAATTGCTGAAAACCCTTGGCAGAACCCTCCACGCTACGAAAAACTCGTTGGAGACATGGCGGGCTTGTATTCCAGACGAATCAACGTTCAGCACAGACTTGTGTATGACGTGTTCGAAGAGGAACACACCATCCATGTGCTAAAGATGTGGACCCACTACGAGTAAACCGTACAGAGCCCATCTAGCAGTTTATATCGAGCATGAACTCGACAAACTGCTCAGCTGGCATCTTGCGCATATGTACAACTTGATCTATGGCGTTCTATCCCAGACTCCTTCATCCTAAAAAACTTGATTTACTTGCTGTTGTGCCTGTCGTGGTTATAGAGGGTGCTCGTACAGTGGGGAAGACAATCTTGATGAACTAGCTGGATCACGGGGGGCACTCCCCGTCTGACGGCGGATTTCGTTCGCTCTTGTGTGCTCGCGCGCTCACACTCGCTCACTTCATCGAGCCAACAGCTTCGCTGTGAGCCTGGCTTGCCTTACCTCTCCCAGCTAACTTTCGAAAATAAAACTTACATGGTTTTAGCGCTTCTCTGTAGCTAGACGGCTAAATGCTTTTTCAAGGTCTTTGATGGGCAGGCTGTTGTGGAGAGACTTTGCCTGGAAAGCATAGATACTCCGCTTTGCGTCTGTTAGCCCATCTGTGCCACGCGTATGTTCGGTGCGTGAGCGACGAGTTGTAGCTTTGTTACTGGTCTTTAGTACCTTTTTAGCTTTTCTGACTGCTGTTTTTACTCTATTTCTGGGAAGAGGGCTGGTAGTCCTGGGCCATGTCGAGAACTGCCTTGGCCTGGTACTTCCCGCCCGTCATTGAGATCGGCGCGGAAGCCTAGTGTGCAGCTATAATTTTCCACTTCGGCGAAGTAAGCATTGGGGAAGTGAAGGACGCCATCCGCGCGGCTGGGTACGAGGTGCGGTAGGAAAGCACCGTACTTTTAACAACTTGTACATTCGATGTACAAAATTTTGTACATCGAATGTACAATTTGACCTATGACCTTCTATACCAGATTCCTTGAGCCCAAGATACTTGACTTACTTTCTGTTGCGCCTGTCGTAATTATCGAAGGCGCTCGCGCTGTGGGGAAGACAAGCTTGGTGAATAAACTAGTTCATGAGGGGTACCTCAAGGCAGTTTATTCCATGGCTGATACCGGTCTGCGAGCAGTGGTTGAGGCTGATACAGTGGGTTGGCTCCGTGGTTTAGAGTGGCCCTGCGCAATCGACGAAGCTCAGCTGGTCCCTGAGCTGCCGGTTGCTGTGAAACAGGTTCTCGATGAGAACCAGGACTCAATTCGTCTGGTTCTTACCGGTTCTTCAAGCATCGGGCAAAGCGGCTTTGGCGGCACTGACCCTCTGGCACGCAGGGCTTTACGAGTATCATTAGAGCCTTTGAGTGAGGCAGAAATCAGCTCTCCCCATCAGCAGCCGTGGTCTGTGATAGATGCACTATTTGATGCACATCCGATTACAGGGGAACAAGTACAACCTCTGGATATTGAATCTGATGCGATTGTTCTAGGAGGTATGCCCCAGTATCGTCGGTTTGCTGGTTATTCAGCGACCTCTACTTTAGGGCTGGCTATTGACGAGGGTATAAGAAGCATCTTAACTCAGCGGGTAAAGCCAGGTGAGTCGTTTGATCAGGTGCGTGCACACGAGATTTTGGCTTATGTTTTAAGGCACCCTGCTTCAGAGCTAAATATCTCTGAAATGGGCAGAGAACTCTCAATGGATCGCCGCACAGTTGATTCTTATCTCGACGCTCTCGAAAAACGTTTCTTAATCTATGAGGTTCCTAACCTACACCGGGCTTCAAAGAGGTCTCTGCGGTCTTCAGCTAAGTTTTTCCCCGCAGATGTGGCTTTATCCGCCCGGTCTTTGGTGAGTACGAGTGATGCACAGTTAGTTGATGCAGATGTACGAGGGCGCCTGGTCGAGACGCTGGTCATGCAGCAGGTACGCGCCCATGCTGGATGGGCTGAGCGTAGTGTGGAGATATTCCATTGGCGACAGCGGATTAAGAACAAGGACGTTGAGGTCGATGTAGTCTTGCGTGATTCTGCGGGCTCTCTCATTGCTGTGGAAGTGAAAGCTTCTGCGCGTGTAAAACCTGAATTCTTGAAGGGGCTAAAGGCCTTTCAAGAATTGTATGGTGACAGGGTAGCTCGGGGTTTCGTCGTTTGTAATGTGGCTCAGCCTGTGCCTTTAGGTGAGAACATATGGGCACTTCCCTTGGCCGCCTTATGGGACGCTAGTTTGTGGCAGGGGCTGATGAACAGAGCGCGCGCAACTGCGATTGAGCCACGGGCAGAGCTTGAGCCCTCTAAGAACACTGGCGATGTTGACCTGCGTGTCGTTGCTAGTTTCGCTGCGGCTGATGGGGGCTCTGCGTTAGCAGGGAATATTCGTGGCTTTGCTGAAGACGTTGCTGATGCTGTTGAGGGCCTATCTGGTTTGAATGTTGAGCTCATCTTTGATGATGATTCGACAGGCCTGGCCGATACCTTTGGGGCGGACGCTGACGAGCAGCTACCTCATGTTGGCTTGGCTTTGGTGACGCCTCGCTGGGTAAAGCAAATAAGTGACTTGTCTGTGTTAGACAGTAAGAACGTTGTGCCGGTTCTGTGGATTGCTAACTCTAAGATTCCAGAGGAACAGAGTAGGGCTGTCCTTGATTTAACGGATGTGCGTCGTGCAGATCGTGATTCTGCACAGTACCGCCTGGGTGTGGAGCAGGTGGCGGAGAGCTTGCTCTCTAAGATGTCCCACAATCTCTAGTGGCTCAGCTCCTCCACCTTTGTGGAATATTAGTTATTCCAGATTTCTAATTCTTGCCAGTTGCCAGGAAAACCCATGTTACGTTCGGCAGTAATAAGCGGTTCAGATAGCTCTTTCAAATATATTTGGGGTAGCTTTTTAACCTGTGTTTTGAACGTGTTGTGCCAATTAGTTCCAGATTCATGGCATCTAAGCATGTGGGCAAGTAAGACACACGGCATGTAAACTTTGTCGGCTGGGAGCGTCTTATCTATATGCTTTAGATATATTTTGAAGTAAGAGTTTGGAGGAACAGATACATTTCTCTTCATGCTCTTATTGAAAACTCTTGCGCCATGAGCGCAGTCGTTTCTTAAATCCATGATTGCAAGTAGCCAGGAGCCAAACTTGGTGCCTTGTCGAACCCCGAACTTTCTTGCCACATCATTTTGGTCTTCTACCTTCATCAAAAGATAAAAGTGAATTAGGGTTCCAAAGGACAAAATTTCTAGTGCTGCCCACACAGGAATTTCTGTCTTGTAGACAAGAGTATGGTGCGCTATGAAATCGTCATTATTTTTGGATTTTTTAGCGCTCTCGTACTGAGCTTTCCAAGCCTCAAACTTGGTTGTTTTATCTCGAGAAGAAGTAGAGGCTTATTCAAAAGTCCCACCCGCAGCCAAAAACACCAACCCCCGCACCACCGCAAACACCCGCCCATACAAC
>NZ_JBPPTR010000008.1:0-123600 GCF_053544215.1 Rothia sp. 88186D007BW
GGGTTGTATGGGCGGGTGTTTGCGGTGGTGCGGGGGTTGGTGTTTTTGGCTGCGGGTGGGACTTTTGAATAAGCCTCATAGCTTCCAGCAATTTTAGCCAAATAGCGTCAATTTAGCTTCTGACACATTGAGGCTTATTCACAAGTAGGAACACACCCCACACCCGCCAACTAAATAACAGCCCCACCAGTAGCAAAAAATGAGCATTAAACCTCTACACATAACCTTACACCAACCGGAAAAGACCGTTACCCCACCAACGTACAACCAGGCTAACAACTACGCAAAACACCCACGCTACTACACGCCCTAAACAACCATCTCACCTAGGGAAAACCAGGAGGCAGACCACCAGCGCTCACCCTACCCCAGGCACTCAAAGCTACTTTGCCCTACCACCGGCACAACCTCACCGACGAGCTCCTCCCAGCCCTCTACGGCATATCCCAACCGACAGTTTCAAGAACCATCAACCGGATCAAGACGGCACTGGATAAAATCCTCACACCACTGATCCAACCCCTAGACAAAGCACTCAAAGCACCAGGTTCACTGGTCATCAACAGCACACTGGTACCGGTTTGGAACTGGCGAGGTGAAATAAACTTTTCAGGCAAAGATAAACGTGTTGGCTACAACCACTAGGTCATCTGCACCATTGACGGTAGACTCCTTGTTATTACTGACCGGCTACCTGGTGCTTGGCGTGATGTTTATGCCGTCAAGGAGCACGGTTTTACACAAGTATGTGGAGGAGATGATCCTTGTTGATAGGGGCTACCGTCGGGTTGAGGTTGTTGAATCCCTTGCTCAGTGTAAGTCTGGGGTGAAAACGCTCACTTGAGGCTGTAAAGGAGATAGTAGCCGTATTATCGATAAGCTGTGAGCGGTGGTGGAATGTCATTGCGCAGGTGAAGATTTAGGGTGTTTTGTAATCGGGTTTTCGGCGGCTGCTTGGGGTCTTGTGGGTAGGTGTTTTTGGCGGTGGGGGTGTTTTTAGTTGTTGGGCACTCTTTATGAATAACCCTCAGCTTTCTGCGAGCCAGACTGAGTGCGTGCTTTTTTGAAACGCCCTTGGGCTTCTGCATCCCAGTCAAAGAGTTCCTGGGTGTCCTCTTCAGACAGCCTGCCTAATCTGACATCGAGTAAAGGAATGACCTTGAACTTATTCTGCGAGACAAACATTAGCCGGTAGTCGGGTATAAAAAAGCGTTTCTAGATTGCCAGCAGGGGGTGCCACCCCACCACTATGATGCTACGCTGTATATACAGTGTATTTTTCTTTAGGAGGTTTGTAGTGGCTACTACCAGTATTAGCGTCCGTATGGATGCTCAAACGAAACAAGAAGGCGAGGCTCTCTTTAAGGAGCTTGGGCTCAACATGTCCACCGCAATCAACATGTTCGTCAAGCAGGCTATCAGAGAGAACCGAATCCCCTTCATGGTGGGCGACCCCAAACCCAATGCCGATTCGCTTGAAGCTATTCGGGAAGCAGAAGAATTCTTCGCCAGCGGTCGAAAAGGTAGGTTCACTAACGCTGAAGAGCTCTTCAACGACCTGGGTATCTAATGGGCCTTACCGCAGATTACAGCTCTGCATTTCACCGAGACGTAAAGCGTTTAAAAAAGAAGCATACGGATATGGCTCCCTTGCGAGAAGTCATCAGCCTAGTGCTAGAAAATACAGCCGAGGCTCAACAGGTACTACGTCAACGGCACCGAATACATTCTCTCAAAGGTGAGTGGCTGGGGAGCCAAGAATGCCATATAGCTAATGCTGGCGACTGGTTATTAATTTGGTACGAAGATAACAAGACTGCCTACTTCCAGAGAACTGGGACACATGACCAGCTGGTCAGGAAATGAAGGGGCACCCCGCACACATACAGGGGTACTCTTTGCTGCAATCATCGAACATCGCAACCACTCAACAGTTGTTGACCACAGCAACCACCTGATTCTGTGGAACATCAGCACAGTCATCGCTGATATACACCTACCTGCAAGGACCACCCTATGAACATTGCCCGTCTCGGTGAAACAATTAAGGCCGCCCACTACTATCGCGGTATTCCCTACGCGCGGGCAGAGAGGTTTGCGTCGCCGCGTCCGCTCGGTTTAGAGAACTTACCCGCAGACTTCACCGCAACCGACCCGGCACCTGCTGCACCCCAGCACGTGCGCCCCGGCAAAAAGGGTATGCGGCAGACGGCGCACCTGAGCGAAGATTGCCAGAACCTCACCATCGTCACCCCGGCCGGTACAGCGCCGGGCGAGAACCTGCCGGTCATGGTCTTCTTCCACGGTGGATCCTACATTTACGGCTCCGGGGACGGGCAGCGATACGACCCCTACCTGCTGGTCATCGAGCACCGCCTGATCGTGGTCAAAGTGACGCACCGGCTGGGCTACCTGGGGTTTATGGGCGGCACGCCAAGCCGCCCGGCCAACTTAGGGTTACTTGATGCCCGCCAGGCCCTGCGCTGGGTGCAACGTCATATCGCAGACTTCGGGGGAGACCCTGACCGCGTCACCGCCTTTGGCCAATCAGCCGGTGGCGACCTGGTAGCCCGCCTCATGATCACAGACGGCGTGGCCCAAGAAAACCTCTTCCAGCAGGCCATCATTCAAAGCGCCCCCTTGCACCTTATCCACGGCAAGGACGCCATGACCCGCCACCTACTCACCGCAACTCAGGGCATACCGCAGGGAGCACCAGCACAAACCTGGGGAGAAGCCGCCCACAAGCACGTCATGGCCAATCCTTTCCGTTTTGGCCTTGACCGCGCCATGATGCCCTTCGGCTGCCAGTACGGGCACTACCCCCTACCTGCCGAAGAGGACGAGGACGCCGCCTACCGGGCCGTCGCAGGGAAGTTCAAGGTGCTGGTGGGGTCCATGGAACGAGAATCCGGCTATTTCACCCCGCACCTAACTGGGAGGGCAGGGCGTGCCCAGCGGGCCGTCCTTGACCGGTTGATCTGCCAGTTCTCCCGCAGGCTCTACGCCCAACCGGCCCGTCACTTTGCCCAGCGGCACCAGGACGCCGGCGGCCAGGCCCTTGCCTACCAGCTGGCAACAGGCGCAGTGGGGCACCCTATGGAATCTGTTCATTGCACTGATTTGGCTCTGCTCTTTGATAACCCTATCTGGGAGGGTAGTAGCCTCTGGGCTGGGGCAGACCGGGCCCAGCAGCAGACCCAGGGGGAGGCTCTGCGCGCTATCTGGGCTGGTTTCGCGCATACGGGGCAGTACCCCCGGGAGCATTTCGAGGCCGCCAGGCTGCGGGAGATACCCTAGAGTGGTGTAAACGCGGGGGAGACTTACCGCAACAAAGCCTTGACCAACTAAATTGGAAACTGTGAAAGCCACACCCGAAACTCTCAAAGAGGCAGTTGCGCTATGAGCCGTCCACGCGCACCCGGCGCTAGACGGCGTCCTGCCTGCACCTCGGGATAAACTGGGTTCATGGTAGAAAACCCCAGCTACACCACCGACGATTTTGAGCTCCCCGGCGTCCCAGATGCTTTTCAGCGTCTCTGGACGCCCCACCGCCGCGCCTACGTGAAGGGCGGGCAGAAGGATTACACCGAGAACACCTGCCCCTTCTGCGAGGCCCCAGCCCGCAGTGACGCTGAGTCGCTGATTGTGCACCGTGGCGAGCGCGCCTACGTCATTCTTAACCTCTACCCCTATAACCCGGGGCATCTGCTGGTCTGCCCCTACCGGCACATCCCGAATTATGATGACGCCACGCCTGAGGAAACCGCTGAAATTGCTGCTCTCACCCAGAAGGCTATGGGCATTTTGCGGCAGGTCAGCAGGGCGGAGGGGTTCAACATCGGTATGAACCAGGGCAAGGTTGGCGGGGCAGGGGTTGCTGCTCACCTGCACCAGCATATTGTGCCGCGTTGGAGCGGGGACACCAACTTCCTGCCCATTGTTGCGGGCACCAAGACGGTTACGCAGACTCTGGGTGAGATTCGGGATCTGCTCAGTGCTGCCTGGGATTGCTAAGCGGAGGCAGCAGGAAAGCTAAGTAAGCCCGCTGGCTCGGGGCTGGCGTGAATGATATCGAGCGCCCCAGCGCGAGATATCAGAGGGTCGGCGGGCGTTTGGCTTGCCTGCTGCCTTATGGCGACTATATTTCTAGAACAGGGATTCCTGCACGGACGCTGGGGGAGTGAGTTCCCCGAAGCTGCGGCAGGCCCTGTTGGAGAGTTCTGCGGTGTTGATGAGGAAGGTCTGGTCGGGGTCCCCGAAGTGGGCGGTGAGGAATTTGCCGGTGCCGCCGCTGATGTAGAAGCCGTGTGCGCCTTCTGTGAGGGTGGGGTGGGCGCTGAGCGGTTCGGGGTTTTCTGCCCGTAAGGACGCGTAGGCGCGGCTCATCGCAGCTGAGGGCACCCAGCGGTTTGCGGTGATGTCGAAGCCGTCGATGGTGTCTTGGGCGTTGTCGAGTGCCCAGGTGGCGTTTTCTACGGCCATGTAGTGTGCTGATTTGAGGTGTTCGGTGCTGGCGGGGTCTACCCAGGCCTTGTATTTGGTGGAGGCGTGTTTGAACTGGGTGAGGTTGGCTTCGTGTGAAACGAGGTCTTCTAGCTGGCGTATGATGATGCCGGTGTCAGCTCGGGCTACGAAGGTTGCGGCGGCGACTGCCTGGTCGTCTAGGCGGCGTGGGTTGGAGTGTAGGGAGGCGGTTCCGACTTTGGAGGTGCCGTCGGGGAAGGTTGCTATGTAGAGGTAGTGTTCTAGGTTGACGTAGGCTAGGGCTGCTTCGGTCATGCGGGAGCCTATGTGTATGCGGTGGATGGGGGCGAATTCGTCCCGTGCGAAGCATAGGTTGCACTGTTTGCCTTTGGTGAGTGTGGCGTGGTGGGGGCAGGGGACTTGGTGGAAGCCGATGCTGTCGGTGTTGGCTTTGGCGTAGCCGGTGCAGTAGGTGCCTGCGCCGCGTGCGTCTGCTGGGAGGGTTTGCAGGCCGAGGAAGCTGCCGGGGGTTATGGTGATAGTTTCAATCTTGCCGCTTGGTTGACCGTCTGTAAGGGGCTCAATTTTGAGGTAGGGGGCGCGGTTGCGCCAGGTGATGTCACGCCAAATAAATTCGGGGTGGGTTACGAGTGGGTTGATGGGGTTATTCATGGGTGTGGTAGGTTTCGTTGGTCGGCGTTTTGGTGTTCTCTTTTCTCAATTTTACGTGTGGTAGTACGTAGGGGGTAGGTGCGTTCTCTCTTGCTGCCTGGTGTGTGCAAGGTATGATAGTCACCATGTCACGACCTGTTGTTCGCCTTGTTGGCCAAGGCATTCGTTATGCGACCAAGTTGCGTGGGGGCGGTTCTGCTTTCCCGGGCTTGGTGATGGAGAAGTTGCACCCTAATTTTGTGGCTGAGGAGCTTGCTAAGCTGCCGCGCGGTGTGGTTGTTGTTTCGGGTACGAACGGTAAGACCACCACAACCAAGATGGTTGTGCAGTTGTTGGAGGCTCAGGGGCTGAAGGTTTTCACTAACCGCACTGGCTCTAATTTTGTGCGTGGTGTGGCTGCGGCTTTGCTGGGTGAGATGAGCCTGAGCGGCAAGCTGGATGCTGATATTGCGGTGCTTGAGCTAGATGAGGCGCATGCCGTGCACTTTGTGCGTAAGGTCAAGCCCGATTACGCGCTGCTCTTGAACGTTTTGCGGGATCAGTTGGATCGTTTCGGTGAGATTGATGCGACCCGCCGCATGCTGGCTACTGTGGCCGGTGCAACCACTGGCACGGTGGTGCTTAATCGTGAAGACCCGCGTATTCGTTCTTTGGCTGAGAATGTTCAGCCTGGTACGCAGGTGAGCTACTTTGGTTTGTCTGAGAAGTTGCGTGCTCTTTTCCCTTCTGATGATGGTTTGCGTACGAGCCCTGAGGGTGCTGGGGGTGCGGACGCCGGTGGTCTGGCACCGGAGTTGCCGGGGGCGTCCGTCTTGCTTAAGGATTTTAAGGGAGCTGCCGCTACCTTTGATGTGGCTGGTAAGGAGTTGGCGGGCACCATTAACCTTTACGGTGTCTATAACATTTTTAACGCTGCAGCTGCTATGGCCCTGACGCGTGAGGTCATGGGAGATGCTCTCAACGAGACTAAGCTTTTGGCTGAGCTTGAGCATATTGCCCCGGCTTTTGGTCGCGGTGAAACCCTCAACGTTAAGGGCCAGACCCTGCAACTGCTGCTGGTGAAGAATCCGAGTGGTTTCCGCCTGTCTCTGGCGTCCGCTGATGCCCAGGACTATGCCACTATGATCACTATCAATGATGCTTACGCTGATGGGCGCGATGTTTCCTGGCTCTGGGATGTTGATTTCCATTCCTTGGTGCAGGGCGGTGTCACTATGGTTTCTGGTGTGCGCGCCTACGATATGGCCCTGCGTTTGCAGCACGATGATGTTTTTGTTGAGAACATCAATGAGAACCTTGAAGAAGCTTTGGCCACTTTTATTGCTAAGTCTGAGGGGCGCCCCATGCGCATCTTCTGCACTTACACCGCCATGCTGGCTATCCGTAAGGAACTGGCAAAAATTACCGATGTGGAGGAAATCTAATGAACGATTTTGAGAATGCACCGGTAGAGGCGGGCGAGCAGATTATCACCCAGACCGGGAACAATAAGAGCCTCAAAATTGTGCAGCTTTACCCTAGAGACATGAACATCTATGGGGACTGGGGCAACACCCTCTCGCTGTCTCGTCGTGCCCAGGCCCACGGTTTTACCACTGAAATTGTGGACTACAACCCCGGTGATGAATTCCCGCTTGACGGTGATATCTTTGTGGGTGGCGGTGGCCAAGACTCGGGCCAGTCGGTGATTCAGGAGGACCTACTGGCTAACGCTGAAACCCTGCGTATGCTGGCAGAGGACGGCACCCCCATGCTGGTCATCTGCGGCCTGTACCAGCTCTTTGGTAAAGAGTTTAAAACGGTCAGTGGCGCCACCTTGAACGGTATCCGTGTCTTTGATGCTAAGACTGTCGGCGGCGAAGAACGCCTGATTGGCAACATCGTTGAAGAATCTGAAGAGTTCGGCACCATTATTGGCTTTGAAAATCACTCGGGTCTGACCTATCTAGCCGGTGACACCAAGCCCCTGGCCACCGTGACTAAGGGGGAGGGCAATAATAAGGAAGATTCTGGTGAAGGTGCCCGCGTGCATAATGTCATCGGAACCTACCTGCACGGCTCCTTGCTCCCTAAGAACCCTGCTATCTCGGACTTCCTGATTAAGCAGGCAGCTATCAAGAAGTACGGTGAGTTCACCCCCGTCGTCATTGACGACACCCTGGTGGAGAAGGCGCGCGCCTCAGCGTCCGCCCGTCCGCGCTAGAATAGTACGAGGTACATCGCGCCTACCCCCGTGTGTGGGCGCATCAGACGAATAAGGAGAATCATGTCAGGTCACTCCAAATGGGCCACAACCAAGCACAAGAAGGCCGCCATTGACGCCAAGCGCGCCAAGGCTTTTGCTAAGTACATCAAGGCAATTGAAGTTGCAGCGCGTATGGGTGGGCCCGACCCGGCAGGTAACCCCGCCCTGGACCTGGCTGTCTCAAAGGCTAAGAAGAACTCTGTGCCCAACGACAACGTTGAGCGCGCCATCAAGCGTGGTGCCGGTCTGACCGGTGAAGCCATTGACTACACCGAAATCATGTACGAGGCTCGTGGCCCCCAGGGTACCGCCCTTTACATTGAATGTCTGACCGATAACCGCAACCGTGCAGCAGCAGAGGTTCGTACCGCTGTGACCCGCAACGGCGGCACCATGGCAGACTCCGGTTCTGTAGCCTTCCTCTTTGAGCGCAAGGGCGTTGCCGAAGTCGCTAAGACTGAGGGCCTGACTGAGGATGACGTCCTCATGGCTGTGTTGGACGCAGGTGCTGAGGAAGTTATTGACGAGGGCGATATCTTCACCGTTGTTTCTGAGGCTACCGACCTGCCTGCTATCCGTAAGGCTCTGGAAGAAGCAGAACTTGAATACAACAACGATGACCCGGTCTTCCGCCCCACCATGCAGGTAGATTTGGATGCCGAAGGTGCTAAGAAGTTCCTCAAGCTGGCTGACGCTATTGAAGAGCTTGACGATGTTCAGAACGTCTACTCTAACGCAGACATCAACGAAGACGTGATGGCCGAGCTGGAAGCTGAATAAACGGCTGTAGAAAGGGGGAGTGCGTGAGCCCTGTTCACGGCACTTCGCACCAGCGCCCGGAACCCGCCCAGCGAGTTCCGGGCGCTGCCCGCATTCTGGGGGTTGACCCAGGTTTGACCAGGTGCGGTTTTGGCTTGGTTGATATGACGGCTAACCGTAAAGCCCATTTTGTGAATGTGGGGGTGGCAGGTACTGCCGCATCGGAGAGCCTGGATGCCCGTATTTTGAAGATTTTTCGGGCGGCTGAGGCCTGGCTTGATACTTATCAGCCTGATGCGCTGGCGATTGAGCGTGTGTTTGCTCAGGAGCAGGTTAATACGGTCATTGGTACCGCTCATGCGTCTGGTGTGGTGATTGCTGCGGCTGCTGCGCGCGGTGTTCCGGTGCATTTTCATACTCCTTCGGAGGTGAAGGCTGCGGTGACGGGTTCGGGCCGGGCTGATAAGGCTTCGGTGGGGCGTATGGTCACACGTATTTTGGGGCTTGATGCTATGCCTAAACCGGCGGACGCTGCGGATGCTTTGGCTCTTGCTATCTGTCATGGCTGGCGTGGTGGTGGTATTGGTTCTGGTATTAATATGGCTGCTAGGACGCAGACTCACCAGGGGTCTAACCCGGCTGCTGCTAGGCGGTCTGCCCAGCTTACTCCTGCCCAGCGGGCCTGGATGCAGGCGGAGGCGAGGGCCCGCCGGTAGGCTCCTTGTATTAGTACATATATTCGAATAGAATTGGTTTCATGATTAGCTCACTGACCGGTACTGTCACCCACTTGGGGTTAGAGACCGCTGTTATCGACGTCAATGGTTTTGGCATGCTGGTGCATCTCAATGCCCGCACCGCCTCGCAGTTGCGTCTGGGGGAGAAGGCTACGGTTCTGACCACCATGATTGTGCGTGAGGACTCGATGACTCTCTACGGGTTCGCTGAGCCTGCTGAGCGTGAGGTCTTTGACATGATGCTATCGGTCTCTGGTATCGGCCCGCGGATTGCTCTTGCCGTGTTGGGTGTGCATACCCCGGCTGAGGTTGAGCGTGCTGTTGCCACCGGTGACGATAAAGCTTTCACTAAGGTGCCCGGTATTGGCCCTAAGGGGGCGCGCCGCATCGTCTTAGAGCTTGCTGGCAAGCTGATTTTGGCAGATGGTGCCACTGACCAGTTGCCCATGGATCAGGGTGTGAGTTGGAAGCCTCAGGTGCAGGACGCTTTGACTAGCCTGGGCTGGTCTGAGCGGGATGCTGAGGGCGCTATTGGGTCCTTTATTGAGCATAATCCGGCTGCTGAAACTATGGGTGTGGCTGAGGCTCTGCGTGGGGTTTTGGCCTCTTTGGGGAGCCAGAACACGGTGGGGCGATAGGTAGAGTATGAGTCAGTTCCCTCACGCTGATAGCCAGATTCCTGGCCAGCGCCTGGTGTCTATGGATGAAGAGCCAGAAGAAAAGATGATTGAGGCCGCCCTGCGCCCCAAGTCACTTGATGATTTTGTGGGTCAGCAGCGGGTGCGGCAGCAGTTGTCTTTGGTGCTTGAGGCTTCAAAGATGCGCGGACGCTCGGCCGACCATGTGCTCTTATCTGGCCCTCCTGGCTTGGGTAAAACTACTCTGGCTATGATTATTGCCGCTGAGATGGATGCCCCGCTGCGTATTACTTCTGGCCCGGCTATTCAGCATTCTGGTGATTTGGCCGCTATTCTTTCGTCGCTGACTCCTGGTGAGGTACTTTTCCTTGATGAAATTCACCGTATGAGCCGCCCGGCTGAAGAGATGCTCTATATGGCCATGGAAGATTTCCGTGTGGATATTGTGGTGGGTAAGGGCGCTGGCGCTACCTCTATCCCTCTGGAGCTGCCGCCTTTTACTCTGGTGGGTGCTACTACCCGTGCTGGTCTGCTCCCTGGGCCTTTGCGTGACCGTTTTGGTTTCACCGGCCACCTTGAATTTTATTCGGTGGCGGAGTTGGAGAGTGTTATTCGCCGCTCTGCTGGTCTGATGGAACTAAGTATCAGCCCTGAGGGCTTCGCTGAGATTGCGGGCCGTTCCCGTGGTACGCCGCGTATTGCCAACCGTCTTTTGCGCCGTGTGCGTGACTGGGCCCTGGTGCATGGTATTAGCCGTATTGAGGCCTCTGCTGCTGCTACTGCCTTGAACATGTATGAGGTAGATGAGCGCGGCCTTGATCGCCTTGACCGGGCTGTCCTTGAAGCTCTTATCACTAAGTTTGGTGGGGGGCCGGTGGGTCTATCTACTCTAGCTATTGCTGTGGGTGAAGAGACTGAGACTGTTGAGACGGTGGCTGAACCTTACCTGGTGCGTGAGGGTCTGATAGGTCGCACACCTCGCGGGCGTGTTGCTCTACCTGCTGCCTGGGAGCACCTGGGGCTTGAGGCACCAGAACTGCCTTGAGTGTCCCGCCTGTGCCAGTGCTGCTGGCGCCTTACCGGTGCTTGTAATATCGGGGGCTAATCAGCTAACTGCAAGCTAGGTGGCATAGAATGGGGCTTTAGTTTGTTTACCCCCATCACTTACGTTAAGAGGGAATCTCGTGGAACCCGGTTCACCCGTATTTATGCTTCTACTTCTGGGCATTATGATGCTCGTGCTGATTGTATTGCCGGCACGTCGAGCAAAGAAGGCTCAGCAGCAGATTAAAGAACGTCAGGACGCCATGGTGCCCGGCACTAAGGTCATGACCAATTTCGGTCTTTACGGTTCTGTTGTTTCGATCGATAAAGAAGCCAGCACCGCCCAGCTTGAAATCGCTCCGGGCACCGTGGTGAAGGTTCACCTCATGACGGTGACCAGCATCGAAGAAGACACTGTTGCTGTTGCTCCGGTAGCTGAGGCTGAGCGTCCTACCATTCAGGGTCAGGTCGCAGAAGACCCCAAAAACTAAACCATCATCTAGGGTGCGCTACCTCTTGGAAGAGAGGTAGCGCGCTTTTTCACGTTTTACGCAATCACTTACTTGAAGGGGCGCTGATGGCTCAACCATCCTACGCCGCCAAGGCCAGGGGCGCACTTGCCTCTATGGCCCTGGTGCTGCTCTTACTTGCCGGAGCAATCTTCGGCACCACCTTTGCCGGGGGCACCTGGCTACCTAAGCTGGCTCTGGACCTTTCAGGGGGCACCCAGCTGATTCTGTCACCTGAGTCTAATGATTCGTCAGGCCAAGCGATTACCGCTGACCAGCTCGACCAGGCGGTTGAGATTATCCGCCAGCGCGTCGATGGTTCGGGTGTAGCGGAGGCTGAGGTTACCACCCAGTCTGGTCAGAATGTGGTGGTTTCGGTGCCTGGTACTTTGAGTGCCGAAACCCGCGACCTGATTCAGACCTCGGCGCAGATGAGCTTCCGCCCCGTCATTAATTCTGGTGCCCCTCAGGCTGTTGCGGCGGACGCTGCTGCACCTGAGGATTCTCTACCGGAACCGACCGCTGAGCCAGCTGACGGGTCTGACTATAACTGGGTCACCCCTCAACTGTGGCGTGAGTTTGAGCAGCTAGATTGTACTGTACCTGCCAACCTTGATAGCTCTGGCCAGGACCCTAACTCCGCTATTGTTGCCTGCGCTTCAGATGGAGGCGAAAAGTATATTCTGGGCCCCATTGAAATTGAGGGCACCGATATTAGCACTGCCTCCTACTCGCAGGTGTCCAGTTCGACCGGTTTTGCGACCGGCCAGTGGGGTGTGAACATTGTCTTTAACGATGCTGCCACCCAGACTTTTAAGGACGTCACCACCCGCTTGAACGCAATTCGTGGGGCGAACCCGTCCGACCCGCGTGCCCGTTTTGCCATCATGCTTGATGGGCAGGTGCTCTCTTCTCCTGTCACTCAGGCAGTGATTACTAACGGCCAGCCCCAGATTACCGGTAACTTTACTGAGCAAGAGGCAGCGAATCTGGCTGAGCAGCTCAAGTACGGTGCTCTGCCTATTAGCTTCACGATTCAGTCTGAGCAGCAGATTTCTGCTACCTTGGGTGCTGACCAGTTGAAGATGGGCCTCATTGCTGGTCTGATTGGTCTGCTCCTGGTCTTTATGTATTCTCTTTTCCAGTACCGTCTGGTGGGTCTTGTTAATATCACTTCGATTATTGTGGCGGGTCTGCTCTCTTACGGTGTGATTGTGCTGTTGGGGCACCTGATGAACTATCGCCTATCGCTGGCGGGTGTTGCCGGTCTGATTGTTTCGATTGGTCTGATGGCTGATTCTTTTATCGTCTACTTTGAGCGTATTCGTGATGAGATTCGTGCTGGGCGTACTATTCCGGCTGCTATCGACCACGGTTGGTTGCGCGCCAAGCGCACCATCATGGCCTCTAAGGCTGTGAACCTGTTAGCTGCTGTGGTTCTTTATTTCGCTTCGGTGGGTAACGTGCGTGGTTTTGCTTTTACCTTGGGTTTGACCGCGATGTCAGACCTGGTGATTACCTTCCTCTTCATCCACCCGCTCATGGTTCTACTGGGCCGTAAGGATTACTTCCTCAATGGTGGGCGTTTCTCTGGTATGGATCCGGTGGCGCTGGGTGCAACTCCGCTGTATCGGGGTGCCGGGCGCGTCCGCACTCTTGATGATGCTGAGGCTTCTTTGTCTTTGGCTGAGCGTAAGCGCCGCCAGCGTCTTGCCGCTGAGGCAGCTGAGGCAGCTGAAGATTCCACTAACCTTGAGGAGGCCCGCCGTGGCTAATAAACTGGCTCAGTTCGGTAACGAACTACATTCTGGTCAGCGATCCTTTGCCTTTGTGCCTAAGCGCCGTCTGTGGCTGATGCTTGCCCTGCTCATTGTGGTGCTTGCAGCCCTGGTGCCGGTGGCACGTGGGGGCTTTAACCTGGGCATTGAGTTCCGGGGCGGCTCGGAGTTCACTGTCTCGCAGGTGGCTGATGCTGATATCGCAACCGGTCAGCAGGCTATTGCGGACGCTGCCCCTGAGGCTACCGATGTGCGCGTCACCAATATCGCTGCGGGAACTGTGCGCGCTCAGATGGGTGAACTAACTGATGATGAGACTCTTGCTGTGGGGCAGGCCTTGCAGTCAGCCTATGGTGTGGGCGCCCACCAGGTAACCTCATCTTTTGTGGGCCCTACCTGGGGTGAGGGGGTCACTCGGCAGGCTCTGATGGGTCTGATCTGGTTTATTGTGCTGGTGATGGTGGGCATGGCCCTGTATTTCCGCACCTGGAAGATGTCAGTCTCTGCGATTGCTGGCCTGGTGTTCACTATCGTGACTACGGTGGGCCTTTATGCCCTGATTGGGTTTGAGATTACTCCCAGCGCGATCATCGGCTTTTTGACCGTCTTGAGCTACTCGCTCTATGACACCGTGGTGGTTTTCGATAAGATTCGTGAGAACACTGAGGGGCTAGAGAAACGCCGTGATGCGACCTTTGCTGAGCAGGTTAATCTGGCGGTTAATCAGACTCTGGTGCGTTCTATCAATACTTCGATTGTGGGTATTTTGCCGGTGGGGTCGATTCTCTTTATCGGTTCTCTCCTACTGGGCGCTGGCACCCTCAAAGACCTGTCGCTAGCTCTCTTTATCGGTATTATCGTTGGCACCTTGGGCACTCTCTTTGTGGCTGCTCCTGCCTATGCTGCCCTGCGTTTGAGTGAAAAGAGTGTAGGTGAGCATACTGAGCTGGTGCGCCGTGCCCGCCGGGGTCAGGCTGAAGAGGCCAGGGAGCGTCCGGACGCTTCTGCCCAGCCGGTTGCGCCGGTTACGGTGACTGTGCATGAAGTTAACCTAGAGCGAAACTAGCCCCCTTAGCTTGGGCTTTGTGTCTTAAGAACGGGAGTAGACCTAGTGTCTGCTCCCGTTTTTGTGACGTAGGGTGCTGAAATATTCTAAGATAGTCCCACACGAGTATTTCAGTTTCGAGGGGGAGTTGGGCATGAGCCGGTCAGAAGAGAGCAGTCAGAAGATTGCCCGCGCAGAGCAGAAGCGGCCGGTTCGCGGGTCGCACCGGGTGATGTCCGCTTCGGGGCGTGTGCCTACCCGCCTGGTCTTTGGGCGGGAGCAGGAACAGAACCCTGCCCCACGTTTTTCCCCGGTGCTGGCCCCGGTGATTCGTACTGTTAAGAAGTTCCACCCTGATGAGAATCTTGAGGTTCTTCAGCGGGCTTTTCAGGTAGCAAACCATTACCATCGGGGGCAGAAACGTAAGAGCGGTGACCCTTATATCACCCACCCGGTAGCTGTGGCCACTATTCTTGCTGAGCTGGGTGCTACCGGCACGGTGCTGGTCGCTGGTCTGCTGCACGATACGGTTGAAGATACCGATTATACCCAGGAGCAGCTAACCGCTGATTTCGGTGCGGAGGTCGCCTACCTGGTAGATGGCGTGACCAAGCTCGATAAGGTGAGTTACGGTGAAAACGCCCCTATTGAGACGATTCGTAAGCTGGTCATTTCAATGTCGCAGGACGCCCGCGTGCTGCTTATTAAGCTGGCTGACCGTCTGCACAATGCTCGAACCTGGCGGTTTGTTTCTGGTGCTTCTGCGGCTAAGAAGGCTGAGGAGACCTTGCAGATTTATGCTCCGCTAGCTCACCGTCTGGGCTTGAACACTATCAAGTGGGAGCTTGAAGATCTGTCTTTTGCCGCAATGAGCCCCGATATTTACGCTGAGATTGTGCGTATGGTCGGTGAGCGCACCCCTAAGCTTGAGAAGTATCTGGCTGAGGCTCGTGTAACCATTGAAGACCGTCTGGCTCAGGTGGGCCTTGAGGGTACTGTGACGGGCCGCCCTAAGCACTATTACTCGATTCATCAGAAGATGAAGACTAAGGGTAAGAGCTTTGATGAAATCAACGATATTCTGGCTGTGCGTATCATGGTGGAGACCGAGGCGGATTGCTATACCGCTTTGGGCCATGTGATGTCCTTGTGGATGGCTGTGCCCGGTCGTTTTAAGGATTACATTAAGCAGCCTAAGAATAACCATTACCAGTCGCTGCACATGACGGTGCATGGGCCTGGCGGGCTGCCTCTTGAGGTTCAGATTCGCACCTATAAGATGCACGAAGAGGCTGAGTATGGTGTGGCTGCGCATTGGCGCTATAAGGCTGCTTCACGGGGGGAGAAAGTTGATCTTACCCCCAAGGAGCCGAGCACCCATACTGCTGCTTTCAATATCGGGATTTTGCAGTCAATTTCTGAGATTTCCTCATCTAACCCTGAGTCTGAGCAGTTCTATCAGCAGTTGTCTGAGCGCCTAGAGACTGATGAGATTGTGGTCTTTACCCCGCAGGGTAAGCCGATTACTTTGCCGGTGGGCGCTACCCCTGTTGACTTTGCTTATGCTATCCACACTGAGGTGGGGGACCGCACTATTGGGGCCAAGGTCAACGGTAGGCTGGTGCCCCTGCATACTGAACTTGAGACTGCTTCTACGGTTGAGATTCAGACGACCAAGGACGAGAACCATGCCCCGAGTGAGGACTGGCTGAAGTTTGTGCGCACCAGTAAGGCTCGCACGAAGATTCGCCAGCACTATGCTAAGGGTCGGCGTATTGAGGCCATGAACCGGGGCAAGGAACGCGTGGTGAAGGCTATGCGCCAGCACGAGTTGCCTTTGACGAAGATGATGACGCCGGAGCTGATGCTTCAGGTGGCTCACGATCTGCATAAGCACGATGTTGCCAGCCTCTACCATGCTGTGGGTGAGAATGAGGTTGAAACCCAGGCTATTATTACTTCCCTGGTGAACCTCTACTACGGTGAGGACGAGGTTGATCAGGCTGTTGAGCTTGATAGTTTTGATGCTTCTTTGGTCTCTAGCCGCCCGTCAGCTGGTGACGATAATGGTGTGGTCGTGCCCGGTGCTGAGGGTATTTTGACGAAGATTGCTCGCTGTTGTACCCCTGTTCCGCCTGATGAGATTGTGGGTATTGTGACCCGTTTGCAGGGTATTTCGGTGCACCGCACTGATTGCCCTAATGTGCTGAGTCAGGCTGATGATCCCCGCCAGACCGCGGTGGAGTGGGCCTCCCACAGTAATTCTGTCTACCGGGTTTCGATTCAGGTGGAGGGCATTGACCGTAAGGCTTTGCTATCTGATACTATCCGTGTGATTTCTGAGGCTGGCTGCAATATTGTAGATGCCAAGGTGCACACCAGTGATGACCGTTTTGCGGTGAATCGTTACACCGTGGAGCTTTCTGACCGGTTCATGCTGGAGCACCTATTGAATCAGATTCGTAACGTTCCAGGTATTTATAATGCTTACCGTCTGACAGGTTCCCGCCCCCTGAAGAATAAGCAGGGCTAGATTTCATGTGCGGCGGCTGCTACTTGGTGGGCTAAATGTTGGGCTCTCAGCAGGGCCGGGGACTTTCGGGCTAGGTGCTCTCGGGCGCTTTGTAGCAGCAACTGCGGGGTGACGCTGTTGTGGCTGTCGATCAGGATTTCTTTGACGATCATCAGCTCTTGGTCATCGGTGGAGTGAATGATGATATCTAGGGCTGTTTTGAGTGGGCTGGTTAGTTTGATGGGGCCGATTGTGATGGTTTCGTAGGGGCGCAGTACAGCCTGGTGGGTAGCGAACCCTGCCCGATAGGGGCGGGGGAGGTTGCACCTGTTATCACGGTCGTAGTCTACGTGTAGCCGCCCTTCTGGTAGTTCTGGCAGGTAGCCTAGTACCCAGGCAGCGGTGCTTCGTGAGTAGCGGATACGGTGGTGATACCCTGACGGGGTGAGTAGGCCTAAGCTGGCGGCCCGGGTGAGGGGCGTGGGCTCATCTTCTGCTTCCCGGTAGATATCGTGGTGAAAGGGTACGAGGTTGCGGTCTTTGATGAAGGCTCGCCAGAGGCGGGTTTGTAGCCCCGTGGTTTCTTGCGTGTAGAGGCGGACGAGGGTGGGTGAGTTTTGCCAGCTTACTTGCTGGTTCTCAGCCTTGATGGGTGCGAATGATTTTTTATCGCGGGCGATAATTTGCAGGGTATTGCCTGCCCTGAGGGGGCCTGGGGCTAGGGGCAGGGGTAGCTCGGAGAGAGCACCAAGTGAGTTGAGATGTGCCATGCCTATGTTTCTAGCACACTGAGAAAGGTGCGGGCTTGGGATACTAGCAGATTGTGGATAACGTCCCTCATCAGAGCTTATTTATCCACAGAAATCCCCCGCCTACCGGCCGGTAGACGGGGGTTCCTTGTCATAAAGACGTCACAGAAAATGCTGGGGTTTAGGCACCGAACTCAGCGGAAGAAGCCTTAAGGGTCTCTAGCCACTGCTTGCGGGCGTCCAGGGCTTCCTGGGCCTTCTTAATCTTCTGGGCGTTGCCGCTCGCTTCAGCCTTGGCCAGGTCTGCTTCTAGACCGGCAATAGCGTCTTCAAGCTGGGTGAGCATGGAGTTGGCGCGGGCCTGCTTAGCGGGGTCGGTCTTCTGCCACTTAGCGTTTTCGGCGCGGTGGATTTCGTCTTGAACCTTACGCAGCTCCTGCTCGATACGGCGCACGGAGTTGCGCGGTACGCGTCCGATGGCCTCCCAGCGGTCAAGGATACCTTCTAGGGATTTCTTGGCTGCGGTGATATCGGTGACGGGCAGGATGGCGCGGGCTTCTTCAAGCAGGGCTTCTTTAGCTTCGAGGTTTGCCTCAAATTCCTTGTCCAGTTCGGCGTTAACGGCGGTACGGGCGTCGAAGAAGACGTCCTGGGCTGCACGGAAGCGGGCCCAGAGGGCGTCATCTTCCTTGCGGGTGCCGCGGGGGGCAGCCTTCCATTGGTCCATTAGGTCGCGGTACTTAGCGGTGGTAGCGCCCCAGTCGGTGGAGTTTTGCAGGGCTTCAGCTTCAGCGATGAGTGCTTCTTTCACGCGCTTAGCCTTGGCGTTTGCTTCATCGAGCTGGGAGAAGTGGGCGCGGCGGCGGCGGTCGAAGCTGGTGCGGGCTGCACGGAAACGCTTCCACAGCTCGTCCTCGATGCTCTTGGCTAGGTGATGTTCTTTCTGGGTTTTCTTCCACTCTTCAAAAAGCTCGTTCATGCGGGCGTGGGAGTTCTTCCAGTGAATGCTGGAATCGTCTTTAGCTACGATAGTTTCAGCTTCTGAGACGATGGCTTCGCGGGCTTCGAGGGCAGCCTGGCGGGCTTCGGCGTTTTCAGCTTTTTCTGCTTCTTCACGCTCATTGATTTTGCTGACCAGGGTAACTAGGCGTTCTTGTAGGGCTGCGTAGTCGCCAACCATGTTGCGGGCTGCAACCTGCTGGCCCAGGTGGGCTGCGGCTTTCTGCAGGTCGGCGGCTTTGGCTTTGCGCTCTACGCGCTCTTCAAGCAGGGCAACCTGAGCTTCAAAGTTCTCAAATTTGCGGGCAAAGTAGGTGAGGGCTTCGTCGGCGGTTACGCCGGGTACCTGGCCTACTGCGTATTCTTCACCGTCAACGATGACGAATACGTGGCCGTCTTCGTCTACGCGGCCGAACTGGCGGGCCTTTTCGAGGTCTACGTTGAGGGTGGTGTCGTCGGATTGGGTAGTCACCGCTATAACTCTTTTCGCATCAGTAGTGGGGGAGTATGTCTCCCTGTTTAAGTAATGAAAAGCGCACCAGACCGGGCCGTGTCGATAGGGCTGGTTGCTGCTTCATGGTGAGGCGGCAATAATCTATCGGGCGCAGGTGGCGCAGTTACCAGCATAGCGTGTTTGTGGCGCTTACGGGTGTAATTACCGGGCTGGTGCCCCTTCGGTCTAGTATTAATAGGGACTGTGCTCTTTCAAGAGATTGTTTCTTGGGTGAGGGCAGGCTGTTTACTTCGACCGTTTTCATTCGATAAAAGGGGAGCACATGGCTCGCAAACAATCGCTTTCTGGTTTTCCGGAGCACCTGCCTGAGGAGCGCCTGGTAGAGAATTTTGTTCTCGATACTTTGCGAGAGACCTTTGAGCTGCATGGTTTTTCCTCGATTGAGACTCGTTCGGTTGAGACCATTGAGCAGCTTCTGCGTAAGGGCGATATTGATAAAGAGGTCTACGCTGTTTCTCGCCTTTTGGACGATGCGGACGAGTCCCGCAGTGGCAAGAAAGAAAAGCTGGCCCTGCACTTTGATTTGACCGTACCTTTTGCCCGCTACGTGGTAGAGAACGCCGGTTATCTTTCTTTCCCTTTCATGCGCTACCAGATTCAGAAGGTGTGGCGTGGTGAGCGCCCCCAGGAGGGTCGTGCCCGCGAGTTCACTCAGGCTGATGTGGATGTCGTTGGCGATGGCACCCTGCCTTTCCGCTACGATGTGGAGCTGGCCCTGGTCATTGTTGATGCGCTCTCTAAGTTGCCTATCCCTGATTTCAAGTTGCGGGTTAATAACCGCAAGCTCTCGGAGGGCTTCTACCTGGGCCTTGGCCTGACCGATACTGCCGGGGTTCTGCGCAATATCGATAAGCTTGAAAAGATTGGTGCGGACGCCGTCGCCCAGCTCCTTAAAGAGGAGGTCGGCGCTACCGATGAGCAGGCTGCTGCCGCTTTGAAGCTGGCTAGCATCCGCGCTGAAGATGTTTCTTTTGCTGACCAGGTGCGGGCCTTGGGCGTAACCCATCAGCTACTTGATGAGGGTCTGGCAGAACTGACCGAGGTGATCGGTGAGGCTGCTAAGCGCGCCCCTGGTAGGGTCGTTGCTGATCTTTCTATTGCCCGCGGCTTGGACTACTACACCGGTACTGTTTATGAGACTGTGCTGGTGGGCCACGAGCAGCTAGGTTCTATATGTTCTGGTGGCCGCTATGAATCTCTGGCCTCAAATGGTAAGAAGACTTACCCTGGTGTGGGCTTGTCCATTGGTGTGACCCGCCTGGTGGCTCGTATCTTGTCTCAGGGTTTTGCTGAGGCTACTCGTAAGGTGCCCACCGCCGTCCTGATTGCCCTCACTAACGATGAGATGTGGTCAGGTGCCCAGGATGTGGCCGATGCCTTGCGCGCCCGCGGGGTTGCCTGTGAGGTTTCCGCTACTGCCGCTAAGTTTGGTAAGCAGATTAAATATGCTGAGAGGCGCGGAATCCCCTTTGTCTGGTTCACCTCAGTAGGGGAGAGCGGCGAGCTGACCCATGAGGTTAAAGATATCCGTAGCGGCGAACAGGTAGCCGCAGACCCCGCCACCTGGGCGCCACCTGCCGAGGACCTGCACGTGCGCGTGCTCCCTACCGCCTAATTCACACCCGACTAACCGGTGCCAGGTGCACCACAACACGGTAAAATCGGGTGCAAACTGAACTTTTACAGTGCCTCCCGGTACCGTGCCCCATCGAAAGGAACTCAGTGCTACGCACTCATACCCTCGGCGAGCTGACCGCCGAGAACATCGGAGAAACCGTTACCCTCTCTGGCTGGGTATCTCGCCGCCGCGACCACGGTGGCGTGGCCTTCGTTGACCTGCGTGACCGTGAAGGTGTCACCCAGGTAGTTTTCCACAATGAAGCCGACTTCGAGCACCTGCGCAACGAGTACGTCCTCAAGGTTGTGGGCGAGGTAACCCGCCGCCCTGAAGGCAACGAGAACCCCAACCTGACCACCGGTGAGATTGAGGTGATGGTCAAGGAGACTGAGGTGCTTAACACGTCAGCGCCTCTACCTTTCCAGATTGATGAGCACGTTGAAGTGGGTGAAGAGGCTCGCCTTAAGTACCGTTACCTTGATTTGCGTCGCCCGGAGCCTGCCCGTCTGATGCGTCTGCGCTCGGAGGCTAACCGTGCAGCCCGCGAGGTTTTGCACGGCCAGAGCTTCACCGAGGTTGAGACCCCCACCTTGACTCGTTCCACCCCTGAGGGTGCCCGTGACTTCTTGGTGCCTGCGCGCCTGGCACCTGGCTCCTGGTATGCCTTGCCTCAGTCGCCCCAGCTTTTCAAGCAGCTTTTGCAGGTGGGTGGCCTTGAGAAGTACTACCAGATTGCCCGCTGCTACCGTGATGAGGACTTCCGTGCCGACCGTCAGCCTGAGTTCACTCAGCTTGATATTGAGGCTTCTTTCGTTGATCAGGAAGACATTATTGACCTGGGTGAGCGTATTGTTGAGGCGGTCTGGGGTCTTATTGATGTGAAGGTTCCCCGCCCCATTGAGCGCATCACTTATAAGGACGCCATGCAGAAGTATGGTTCAGATAAGCCTGATTTGCGCTTTGGCCTGGAACTGACTGAGCTGACTGACTACTTCAAGGACACCACTTTCCGCGTCTTTAAGGCACCTTATGTTGGTGCTGTTGTGATGCCTGGTGGTGCTTCTCAGGCCCGCCGTACTCTGGATGCTTGGCAGGAGTGGGCTAAGCAGCGCGGCGCTAAGGGTTTGGCTTATGTGCTGATTCAGGAGGACGGCGAGCTGACCGGCCCCGTTGCTAAGAACATTACTGATGCTGAGCGTGAGGGCCTGGCTGAGGCTACCGGTGCTAAGCCCGGTGACTGCATCTTCTTTGCCGCCGGTGAGGCTAAGGCTTCCCGCGCCCTGCTGGGTGCAGCCCGTGTTGAGATTGGCCACCGCACCGGCCTGATTAAGGAGGGCGACTGGTCTTTTGTTTGGGTGGTTGATGCCCCCATGTTTGAGTCTGCCGCTGACGCTACCGCTTCTGGTGACGTTGCCCTGGGCCACTCTGCCTGGACTGCTGTGCACCACGCTTTCACTTCACCTAAGCCTGAGTTCCTTGACTCTTTTGATGAGAACCCTGGTGAGGCCCTGGCCTATGCTTACGATATTGTTTGTAACGGTAACGAAATTGGTGGCGGTTCTATCCGTATTCACCAGCGTGATGTGCAGGAGCGTGTCTTCAAGGTTATGGGTATTACTGAGGAAGAGGCCCAGGAGAAGTTCGGCTTCTTGCTGGAGGCTTTCAGCTTCGGTGCGCCCCCCATGGGTGGTATTGCTTTCGGCTGGGACCGTGTGTTGCAGCTAATCGGTGGCACTGATTCAATTCGTGATGTGATTGCCTTCCCCAAGACCGGTGGCGGCTATGACCCGCTGACCGCAGCCCCTGCGCCGATTACCGCGCAGCAGCGTAAGGAAGCCGGTGTGGACTTCAAGCCTAAGAAGGACGGCGAGAAGTAAGCGCCCCTTCTCGGGCTGTATAGCAGTTTGCCTTGATGTTCCGAGAAAAGTGCCCAGGTTTTTGCTGGGCACTTTTGTGTAGGTGGGTGTGTCTTACTGGCTTGGAAGGAAATGGTGTATGGAACCTTCTCTGTTCTTTTTTGATGATTCTCAGCCCGATACCGATAGTGAGCAGGTGACGCGTAGGCGGGAACGGGCTCCTTTGGCGGTGCGTATGCGCCCGCGTAGCCTCGATGAGGTGGTGGGGCAGAAGCATTTGCTGGGCCCTGGCTCACCTTTGCGGGTTCTGGCGGGTGAGGGTGGTGGGCCGGCTGGCCCGAGTTCGGTTATTTTATGGGGCCCGCCCGGTACAGGTAAGACTACGCTGGCCAACGTGATTGCCGGGGGAGCCGGGCGTAAGTTTGTTGAGCTCTCTGCCATTACTGCCGGGGTTAAGGACGTTCGCGCCGTCATGGATCAGGCCCTTGAGGACCGTGATTTTCGTGGGCTGACTACCGTACTTTTTCTTGATGAGATTCACCGCTTCACTAAAGCCCAGCAGGACGCCCTGCTGCCGGGGGTGGAGAACCGCTGGGTGGTGCTGGTGGCGGCAACCACTGAGAATCCTTCTTTTTCGGTGATTTCGCCTTTGCTGTCGCGTTCTATTCTTCTGACCCTGCAGGGGCTCACCGATACAGACATCGCTGAACTGCTCCAACGGGCGGTTGCGGATGCTCGTGGTTTTGCTGGTGTGATTGACCTAGATGAAGAGGCCGCTGAGCATCTGGTTAAGATGGCGAATGGGGATGCCCGTAAGGCTTTGACGTCTTTGGAGGCTGCTGCGGCTGTGGCTTTTGGTGAGGCTGAGGACGCTGAGATTGAGTTTTCGGTGAGTGAGCCTTTGCCGGTGACGGCTGAGCACGCGGCTTTAGCTGTTAACAGGTCAGTTGTGCGCTACGACAAGCAGGGGGATCAGCACTATGACGTCACCAGTGCCTTCATTAAGTCCATTCGGGGCTCAGATGTTGATGCCGCCCTTCACTACCTTGCCCGCATGATTGAGGCGGGGGAGGATCCCCGCTTCATTGCCCGCCGCTTGATGGTGCATGCCAGTGAGGATATCGGAATGGCTGATCCGACTGCCTTGACCGCAGCGGTGAACGCTGCCCAGGCGGTACAGCTAGTGGGGCTGCCCGAGGCTCGTTTGAATTTGGCGCAAGCGACGATTCATTTGGCGTCTGCCCCTAAGTCGAATGCGGTGTATCGGGCTATTGATGGGGCGCTGGCGGACGTCCGCGCTGGCTTGGCTGGGCCGGTGCCGCTGCATTTGCGGGATGGTCATTACCCTGGGGCTGCTGAGTTGGGGCATGGGAGGGGTTATGTTTACCCCCATAATGAGAAGAGTGGGGTGGCCCGTCAGCAGTACGCGCCTGATGCTCTGGTGGGGAAGGTGTATTACTCGCCTACGGTTTTTGGTGCTGAGAAGGAGTTGGGGGATCGGTTGCGGCGTATTAGGGCCTTGCGGGGCTTATAAGTAATGTGGGCTGTTCTGCCGACATCTTAGTGTGCTGCATGCCATACATGTAGGCTGGTGTGTTCTCTGGTTTTTTGCCAGGAAACCTTTAGACTTTTGTGTAGACCTTATAAGGGCAAGGCGCTGAGCACTAGGGTGTACTTGTTCTTTGTAGTGAGGTCACGTCTTTTTACACCTTATGATGAGGATTTATAACATCATGACTCACAATGTTTCACGCCGTACCCTGGCTAAGGGTGCCGCTTGGGCGGCTCCTGCAGTTGTTGCAACCACTGCAATCCCTGCCTATGCTGCTTCCCCTACTGCCTATGCTGCTTCCCCTACTGCCTGTAGCACTGCAACTATCAAGGCAATCGATACTGCCTTTGCTGAATTTAAGCAGACCTATCCATGCGCTAATTATGACATGGAGCTTAATATCTACTCCATGGGCGATTTCAACGGTTTCGTTGCCGAAACGTATGTAAACGTTAAAAACAACTCAGCCTGTGAGGCGGTTTTCACTGCTACCAACCCTTTGGTGATGAAGATTGAACTTGTTGACCTCAACGATACTAACTGCTCTTCAACTGGCCGCTCTGTAACGTCAACAGCGACTTCTTGGGGAAACGTGCAGGATCGGGGGTACAACGCTGCCACCAAGACCCGCACCTACATTTGGACATTTGTTGGGGTTATTCCCGCTTCAGGATCTGGAGATAATGAAGCTGACTTCAGGATTGGTATTGGTGATGGCATCTGTGGCTTTGGGCGTATTACAAGCAAGATAGTTCTCACTCCTCTTGCACTTGTGCCCCCCTCACCCAAGCTGCCTGATACTGTTGATCTTACCAATGCGGCATGTGCTGAATACTACAAGTCAAAGCTTGCTGTTCACGAATCAACAACTAAGGCTGCATACACCTTCCGTGGCGATTTGGGTAACACCAACGGTTCAGTTCCTTACACCACTGAAACTCCTGTTTATGTAAACACTCCTGTGGATTCTACTGTTACCGGTAACTTCACTGGCTACGCGAAGACTGATTACTACCGCCGTACCCGCGATGGTATCTTCTAAACAATAGAATTCAGCGTACTGTAATAGCAGAATCAGGATAAGAAACCCTATGGAAGCCCATAGGGTTTCTTCCGTTTTTAGAATGATGGATAAAAATTTGTCCACTAAAGTGTGCATGGAATAGTAGTGATACAAAGAGACTGACTCCTATAAATAATTGATATATTAGGAGAAGATAAGATGGAAACTAGCTAGGTATCTTGTCTGAATACATTTTTCTGTTCATACTAAAGTAATTAGGGGATACGATTATGATTTCACTCAACCGCCGTTCTGCGCTTAAAGCAACTGTAGCGGGTTCACTTAGTTCACTGGCTCTTACTGCTTTACCATCTCAGGCATCTGCTGCAGAGACCAGTTCAGAACCTGCTATTAATCGCGTACTTGCAGCCATGATTGACCAAGCATTTGCTTCATCAAACACCGTTCGCAATGGTGAAATTACTGTTGATTTCTTTTCCCCGCTCTCTGCACTAGATGGTTTCGCTCAAGATGCCTACGTGAATGTTCGTAATAACGACCAAGCACCTACCGAGCACCTACTGCAATTCCGTATTGACCTGCCCAAGACTAGTGTTACAGAAAATTCAGCTACTCGTTGGATGACACGTGCATTGAGCTCCTATGGCAAAGTCGCAGAAATTCATAGCGGAGTAGCTGGGCAAAAATCCTACATTTGGACTATTGATCGTTTCCTGGGCGGTTCTGTTTCCAGTTTCAAGAACTCAGCTGATATGGTCTTTGGTTTTGGTGATGGGCTTTCCCGTAGCGGCCGCATCAAGAACGCAATCGTTGTCACCCCCCTAACTGATGGTGCACCTGACCTGCGTAGCATTGTTGGCGATAACTACGTAAACGATTCCAAAGTTATCGCATACTACGAAGCTGCACGTGCCACCTGGCGTGCTGCTGGCTATGGTTACAAGTACGGTTTTAAGGCTTTCTCAAGTCGCGTACCGGTTACACCTATCGCATGGGGTGAATCAGTTGATTCCCGGATTGCCTTAAACGCTGCACCTTCAGGCCTCAACTACGACCACAACGGCATTTACTAAAATACCCCTCTAACCTAACAGTGTGGACAAACCCACACCGCTACAGCTCTGCCTGCTAGAGACTTCTAGCAGACAGAGCTGTATGCTTAAATCTTGGCTGGCAGACTACCCAAAACGCAGCGTCCGCCCCGGCAAGGGCGCAGAAACTGATCACCGGGTAGCTCGTAGTAGCAAGAGTGCGGCTGCTCTCTACTCTCCACCGCCCAAACCGTGGGCGGCCCACCGGAGGCCAGACCACCAGAACAATGGCACACCCACACCCGTGGGAAAAGCCCAGCACACCACCGTATATGCGTTACAGGCCGTGCCAACCGCTAAAGAAAAGGAATACGAACTGTGGCAAACCACAACCGTACCCGCCGTACCGTGCGTCAGTCACGTGCCCTCGGCATCGCACTGACCCCCAAGGCAGAAAAGTACCTCGAGCGTCGTCCCTACGGCCCCGGCCAGCACGGCCGCAGCCGCAAGAAGGCAGACTCAAACTACGCCACCCAGCTGCGCGAGAAGCAGCGTCTGCGCGCACAGTACAACATCCGTGAAGCACAGATGCGCCGCGCCTACCTCGAAGCCAAGCGCATCGAAGGCCAGACCGGTAAGAACCTGGTCGAGATCCTCGAAACCCGCCTAGACGCCCTCGTCCTGCGCTCAGGTTTCGCTCGCACCATCGCACAGGCACGTCAGCTCGTCGTCCACCGCCACATCATGGTAGACGGCATCCGCGTTGACCGCCCCTCTTTCCGCGTCAAGCCCGGCCAGCTCATCCACGTTCACCCCAAGAGCGAGAAAATGGCACCCTTCCAGGTTGCAGCCACCGGCGCACACCAGGACGTCCTGCCTGACACCCCCGCCTACCTGAACGTAGAGATCGAAAAGCTCCACGCCAAGCTAGAGCGTTCACCCAAGCGTGAAGAAATCCCCGTGACCTGCGAAGAGCAGCTCGTGGTTGAATACTACTCACGCCTGGCCTAAACACGCCAAGCACAACCAGCCCGCCCACCTGCCCCCACAATAGGGACAGGGGAGCGGGCTGGCTCCTTAATGCCATGTAAAGTAAGATTGTTATCAAATCGTGTCCTTTACCAGCCGGGTACCACGGCAGAAAGCAGGAAAGCCATGAGCGGAGCAGATATTGCAGGCCTCATAGCCGCAGGAGTATTCGCAATCCTCGTGGCCCTGCTCGCCCTACCCATCCTCAAACTCGGCAAAGTCTTCGACGAACTCACCGCAACCATACGGTCCCTCAACAACGAAACCACCCCCCTCATCGGTGAAGTCACCAAAACAGTGGCCAGCACCAACGCCCAAATCGACAAGGTAGACAACATCACCAGCAACGTCTCTGACGCCTCAGCAAACGTTTCTGCCCTCTCATCCCTCGTCACCTCCACCGTAGGCCAGCCCCTCATCAAGGTCGCCGCCTTCTCCCACGGCATCCGCAAAGCAGTGAAGCGAGACGCCCCCTCCTCATCAGCGGCACCCACCGCAACAAGCTCACCCGCTGCAGCACAACCCCACCCCGGCAGCTCAACTGAAGGCCACTAATGGGACTGCTCAAAAATGTACTGCTCATCGCCGGTGGTGCCGCCGCAGGCTATCTAGCCACACGCACCCGCACCCCCTCACCAGCGTCCACCGACCTTGAAGTCTCAGCCCGTCACACCCTGCAACGATTCACAGCAGAAAATAGCACCATGGCTCACTTTTTTGACTCCAAATACGGCGCCCCCTTCAAAGGCGCAGCCCTCAAAGCCATCAGCTTCGCAGCCACCGTCAAAGCAGGTATGGACGAAAAAGAAACCGAACTCAAAGAGCGCTTCGACACCCAAACCAAGGACGTCCGCCCCGGCTCACTCGACACCTGGCAACAGCAAGGTACAGCACAGCAACTAGACGACGGCCTGATCATCGAATCAGAAGCCCTGCCCCCGTCTCAGAAACTGACCGGGCGTGAAGCCGAGATACGACGCCGCCTAGAGCGCGATGCTGAACTCGGCAAAGACTTTTTCGCATAAGCGAACCACCCAAGATTTAAAACCAACCGAAGGAAGAAAGCCTCGATGCTCTCACAGGAAATCTCAAAGCGCTGGATCGAATTCTTCGAAAAGCGCGGGCACACCGTAGTTCCCTCAGCCTCACTCGTATCACACGAGCCCGGTGCCATGTTCACCATTGCAGGCATGGTGCCCTTCATCCCCTACTTCCTAGGCCGTGAGACCCCCAAGTTCTCCCGCGCAGTGAGCGTACAGAAGTGCATCCGCACCCTCGACATTGATGAAGTAGGTAAAACTGCCCGCCACGGCACCTTCTTCCAGATGGCTGGTAACTTCTCCTTCGGTGACTACTTCAAAAAGGACGTTATCCCCTGGGCCTACGAGCTGCTCACCTCCTCAGTTGAAGATGGCGGCTATGGCCTAAACCCTGAGCGCCTCTGGGTTACCGTCTACGAAGGTGACACCGAAGCCTACGACATCTGGACCAAAGACGTAAACTTCCCCGCCGAACGCATCCAGAAGATGGGCATGGCAGAGAACTACTGGTCAACCGGCCAGCCCGGCCCCGCAGGCCCCGACTCCGAAATCTTCTACGACCGCGGCCCCGAATACGGTAAAGAAGGTGGCCCCGCAGCAGATGATGACCGCTACATCGAAATCTGGAACCTGGTCTTTATGCAGTACCAGCGCGGCGAAGGCACCGGCAAAGACAGCTTCGAAATTCTAGGCGAACTACCCAAGAAGAACATCGACACCGGCCTGGGTGTAGAGCGCCTAGCCATGCTCCTGCAAGGTGTAGAGAACTTCTACGAAACCGACCAGGTGCGCCCCGTCCTTGATGCCGCCTCAAAGCTCTCTGGCAAGAAGTACCACGGCTCAGAAAACGCCAACGATGCGGGCTACGAAGACGACGTGCGCATGCGCGTGGTTGCCGACCACATCCGCTCATCCCTCATGCTCATCGCAGACGGCGTGACCCCCTCCAACGAAGGCCGCGGCTACATTCTACGCCGCCTCATGCGCCGCGCTATCCGCGCCATGCGCCTGCTGGGCGTCACCGAGCCCTGCCTGCCCGTCCTCTTCCCCGCCTCAAAGGACGCCATGGCCGGTGCCTACCCCTACGTTGCAGAAGACTTTGAGCGTATCTCACGCATTGCTTACGCCGAAGAGAAGGCCTTCCTTAAGACCATCGAATCTGGCACCACCCGCCTAGAAGAAGCCGTTGCCTCAGCTAAGGCCGCCGGCAAGGGCGAAGTCTCAGGTGCAGATGCCTTTGCCCTGCACGACACCTACGGTTTCCCCATCGACCTAACCCTCGAAATGGCTGAAGAAGCTGGTGTAAAGGTTGATGAAGCCCAGTTCCGTGCCCTCATGGAAGAACAGCGTCACCGTGCCCAGGCCGATGCTAAAGCTAAGAAGGGCGGCATGGCCGACCTCTCAGTCTTCCGCCAGCTCGCTGACGAACGCGGCTCAATCTTCACCGGCTACAACGAGCTACGCACCGAAACCACCCTGCGCGCTATTCTCGTCGATGGTGTCTCTGTACCCGCGGCCTCTGCCGGTCAGAAGGTTGAGATTGTTCTCGATGAAACCCCCTTCTACGCAGAAGCAGGTGGCCAGGCCGCCGATACTGGCGTTATTACCGGCAGCGGCTTCATCATCGACGTCTCAGACGTTCAGCAGCCGGTCAAGGGCCTCTCCGTCCACCGTGCTATTGTGCGCGAAGGTGAGGTCGCTGCTGGTGTTCCCGTGGTAGCCCAGGTTGATGTACAGCGCCGTCAGGACGGCGAAAAGGCCCACTCCGGTACCCACATCATCCACGCAGCCTTGCACCAGGTACTCGGTAACGAGGCAACCCAGCGTGGCTCCTTCAACAAGGAAGGCTACCTGCGCTTTGACTTTGCCTGGAGCGAAGGTCTTTCCGACGCCGCAAAACAGGAAGTTGAAGAGGTAGCTAACACCGCTATCCGCGATAACTTCCAGACCATCACCCGCGAAATGCCCCTGGACGAGGCCAAGAAGCTGGGCGCCATGAGCCTCTTCGGTGAAAAGTACGGTGACACCGTGCGCGTCGTCGAAATGGGCGGCGACTTCTCCCGAGAACTCTGCGGCGGTACCCACGTTGGTTCTACCGCCCAGATTGGTTCCCTGACCCTGCTCACCGAGCAGTCCGTCGGTTCAGGCAACCGCCGTGTTGAGGCTCTAGTCGGCCTGGATTCCTTTAATCACCTGGTTGCTGAGCGTACCCTGGTCAACCAGCTCACCGGCCTGATGAAGGTGCAGTCCTCCAATGAACTGCCCGAAAAGATTAACCAGACCCTGGCAAAGCTCAAGGAAGCTGAGAAGGAGCTAGCTAAGCTCCGCAAGGAGAAGCTCCAGGCTGAGGCCGGTAAGCTGACCGAAACCGCCCAGATGGTTGGCTCCGTCCGCACCCTACTGCACAATGCGGGGGAGCTAGATGCCAACGCCGTGCGCGAGCTTGCCCTTGACCTGCGCTCACGCCTGGGTGAGGACGCCGCCACCGTAGCAGTTGCCGGTGTCAATAATGGCCGCCCCGTCATTCTGGTTGCCACCAACCAGGCTGCTCGTGACGCTGGTGTGAAGGCAGGCGCCCTGGTCCGTATTGCCGCCGGTGTGCTTGGCGGCGGCGGTGGCGGTAAAGACGACGTCGCCCAGGGCGGCGGCCAGGACGCCACCAAGATTGACGAGGCTTTCACCGCTATTCGATCAGCTATCTCAGAGCTGGGAGCCTAACCCAGTGACCTTCACCAGAGGCCGCCGCATGGGAGTCGACGTGGGTAACGCCCGCGTCGGCCTGGCCCTATGCGACCCCGACGGCATACTCGCAACACCCCTCAAAACCCTGCGCCGAGATCTCAAAAAGAACTCGGACCGGCGGGTACTTCGCAAACTTATTGAGGTTAACGAAGTCACCGAAGTATTTGTGGGGCTACCCAAAACCATGCGCGGGGGAGAGAGCCCCTCAACCCTCATGGCTCGCGAGTATGCCGAGGCCCTGGTGGAAGAACTCGCTGCCGATGGTGCATCTGTGCCCGTATGGTTGGTCGATGAGCGACTTACCACGGTCAGCGCTCACCGCTCACTGCACGAGGCCGGGGTGTCGAGCAGAGATTTTAAAACCATGGTCGATCAGGTAGCTGCCGTCAACATCCTGCAGCACGCTGTTGACACTCTCAAAGCTGGTCAGCACCTAGCTGGCTACCAAGTTGAGCTCAGTGACCCACACGATGCGCTTATTCCCAGAACCTCCACAGACGAAACGGAGAACCCGAATGACTGAAAACTCGAGTTCTAACCGCCCCCCGCGCCATATGGCTAAGAACCACCAGACCGACCTGGACGGGCTATTAGCCTCCAATAAAGAGACCTCCAACAGCTACAGCTTTTTTACAGCCATTGACGAAGACGAATACACTGCAGATGAGCGTGCCAGAACCCGCCGCCGCTCCCGCAACTTCATTATTTCCGCTGGCCTAGTATTTGCAGTAGCCCTGGTGCTCATCGTCTCAGTGTTAGCACCCCAGTTCGGTTGGTTTGAGCGTAAAGACTTTGCGGGCGATGGTAACGGCACCGAGGTTACTTTCACCATCCCTGAGGGAGCTTCGGCAATTGGTATCGCTAATTCTCTAGAGGAGCAGGGCATTATCGCTAATGCTGACCGCTTCCTCAAGGAGTATTCTGAAAAAGGTCAGGGCCAGTTCTTCCAGCCTGGTGAGTACACGATGCAAGAAGAGATGAGTAGTTCTGCTGCCCTGGGCGAGCTCTTGCGTTTTGATGAGGCTAACACTAACTATGTTGCTGTTGCCCGTACCTGGCGTATGGATAAAACTTTTGAGGCTCTATCAGCTGGCACCGGTATTAGTGCCCAGGAGTTCAAGGCCCTGTCTACCGACCCGACCCGCTTCGGCATACCCTCTCAGTTCCCCACCATTGAAGGTTTCCTCTTCCCCGGCGAATACCGCTTCCCCAAGGACGCCGATGCTCAAGAGATTCTGCAGATAATGGTTGATAACACCTTCAAGGCCCTGGAGGAAGCTGGCGTTTCGGGAGACGACCGCATTTTCCATGTGGTCACTGTTGCCTCCATCCTGGAATTTGAGGGCCGTGAGGCTGACTATTACCCTATTGCCGGGGCTATTGAGAACCGCATGAACAACCCTGAGGGTGAGACCAGCGGCTACCTTCAGTCTGATGCGACTGTGGCCTACGGTCTGGGTATTCAGAGCTATCACATCTCCAACGAGCAGAAGCAGGACGCCAACAACAAGTACAACACCTTCTACTACAAGGGGCTACCGGAAGGTCCCATCGGTTCTCCGGGTCTGGCTGCCATTAAGGCTGCTGCTAACCCTGAACAGAACGACTACTACTTCTGGGTGACCGTTGATCTCTTTACCGGAGAAACTCTCTTCGCGAAGACCTACGAGGAACACCTCAAGAATGTTGAAGTGTACAACCAGTTCTGTGCGACTCATGAAGGTGTCTGCTCCTAATGAATGGGCAAGTAGCAAAGTGCCCCAAGGCTTTTGTCTTGGGGCACCCCATTACACACAGTAAGTCACCCCTCTTGCACCGGGCTGCCTACCAGGTGATGGGCCTCGACATCAGGTATGAGCGTTTAGATACCCGTGAGAATCAGCTGGCAGAGGTTTTTGCTCGCTATACTCCGCAGCAGGGCACCCGCGGTTTTTCCGTGACCATGCCCCTCAAATCTGCGGTTAAGGGCTACCTCGATTATTTGACTCCCTTTGCTCAAGCCGTGGGTGTTGTTAATACTGTCTACTGGCAACAGGGCCCCGACGGTAAGTTCGTCTCGTACGGTGATAACACCGATGTCTCAGGTATTGTCAATGCCCTGCGCCAGGCAGGTTTTACAGGTCAGCCTGTCACCCCTGCCATTATCGGTGGTGGTGGCACCGCAACCGCAGCCCTAGCTGCTGTGCGCGCTATGGGAGCTCAGAGCGTCCGTGTCTTTGTGCGAGATGCTAGCCGTGCTCAGGGGGTTGCGGACGCCGCCACCCGCCTGGGTTTGCGCCTTGACTTCCTGCCCATTGCCGACTTTGCTCAGCGGTACGCCGAGTTCGATATTACTATTTGCACCCTACCAGCGGGGGCTGCTAACCATTTGCTGGCTACTGCTGGCACAGACCAGCAGGCCGGTTACCTACTTGATGTTTCGTATGACCCTTGGCCATCGGCCTTAGCCGAGGAGTGGGAATCTCTCGGTGGGGTAGTGACCAGCGGCTTAGAGATGCTGATGTATCAGGCTGTAGACCAGGTGAAGCTTTTTACCGGTCACCCCCGGTCGCTCCCACTGCCACAACAAAATGAGGTTCTTGCGGCCATGCGTCACGCAGTGGGTCTTCCTGTGACGGGCTTTGCCCCTGAACCGATTAACGAAATCAGCTCAATCATTCGCTGAGACTCTTTATACCGAATGATGAAGCGGCGGTTTGCTATCGACCGCTATTTTTGGAAATCTTAGAACACAAGACTCATAGGCAAAGGTAAAGAAGGTTAGAGATGCTGCGTTGGCTCACAGCCGGTGAATCCCACGGTGAAGCCCTGGTAGGAATTATTGAAGGCGTACCGGCAGGTGTTGAACTTACCAGTGAGATGGTGCGCGATGCTCTAGCCCGCCGCCGCCTCGGCTACGGCCGCGGTGCCCGCATGAAGTTTGAAGAAGACCGCGTGCGCATCCTGGGCGGTGTGCGCCACGGCAAGACCCAGGGCGGGCCGGTAGCAATCGAGATTGCTAACACCGAATGGCCCAAGTGGGTTGATGTTATGTCATCTGACCCTGTTGACCCTTCCCTGATTGAAGGTAGGGCCCGCAACGCGGCTCTTACCCGCCCCCGCCCCGGTCACGCAGATTTCGCTGGCATGCAGAAGTACGGTTTCGATGAGTCCCGCCCCATTCTGGAGCGAGCCAGCGCCCGTGAAACCGCAACCCGTGTCGCCCTTGGCGTTGTTGCAGCCCAGATTCTCAAGGCTCTAGGCGTGGAGCTTGTCAGCCACACTACCGCTATCGCCGAGGTGGCAGCCCCTGCTGATGCCCCGCGTCCTACCCCTCGTGACGTTACCGCCCTCGACGCTGACCCCCTGCGCTGCTTTGATGCTGCCACCTCTGAGGCCATGGTAGCTACCGTAGACCAGGCCCATAAGGACGGCGAAACCCTCGGCGGCGTGGTTGAGGTTCTAGCCTACGGCCTACCCCCGGGACTTGGCTCCTACGTCCACTGGGATCGCCGCCTTGATGCCCGCCTGGCTGCTGCCCTCATGGGCATTCAGGCCATCAAGGGCGTAGAGGTAGGCGATGGTTTTGAAACTGCCAAGCGCCCCGGTACTCGCGCCCACGACGAAATTGTGCCCGGCGAGCACGGCGTACAGCGAGTCTCAAACCGTGCAGGCGGTATCGAAGGCGGCATGACCATTGGCGACCTGCTGCGCGTCCGTGCAGCCATGAAGCCTATCGCCACCGTACCTAAGGCCCTGGCAACCATCGACACCGCCACCGGTGAGGTCGCCCGCGCCCACCACCAACGCTCAGACGTGTGTGCGGTACCTGCTGCCGGTGTTGTCGCAGAGGCGATGGTGGCGCTCGTTCTTGCAGAAGCTGCCCTCGAGAAATTTGGTGGAGACTCCATCACTGAAACCCGCCGCAACATGGACTCCTACCTAGCTGCCATTCCCGAGTCCCTGGCCTGGGAATCTAACGTAGCAGGGTGGGACGCCTAACCATGACCCCCCGATCACGTGACCACGCGATCGACATGACCGAGGTTCTCGCACCCAACCAGGTGCGTGAGGTGCAAGAAACCTATATCGAAAAATCCCGGCCGGTCGTGATCATCGGCCCCATGGCAGCAGGAAAATCGTATATAGGCACGCACCTGGCGCGCTTCTACGGCTACGAGTTCCTCGATTCTGACCACCTCATCGTTGAACAATACGGTGAGGTGTCACAAATATTTGCTGACTACGGTGAGGCAGAGTTCCGTCGTATTGAAGCAGAGGTTATCCGGGAGGTGCTGACCTCACCTGCCCGGCGCAACACCATCTTCTCCCTAGGCGGGGGAGCGCCCATGACCTCAGAGGTAGCTAGCCTGCTCAAAGACGAAACCGTTATCTATATTAAGGTCGATGCTGAGACTGTGGCCCCGCGCATTCAGAACAGCAAAACCCGGCCCCTTCTGCAACCTAACCCAGTGCAAAAGTGGACCGAAATTTTCAAAGCCCGCCGCAGCCGCTACGAAGAGCTAGCCAGCTACACCCTTGACGCCCGCGGCGGCAGAGGAATTGCAGACATGGCAGCAGAAATTCAGAACTTCATCATCAAAACCCGAAAGGCTCAAGCGTGAGCGACCAGGCTACCACCGTCATCCCCGTTACCGGCACCCAGCCTTCTGAAAACTACGATGTCTATGTAGGCCATAACCTGCTCGGTGCAATCCCTGAGATTCTCGGTAACCGCACCCAGCGCATCCTGGTCATTCACCCCCGCGCCCTGCGTTCCACCGGGGAGCTGGTCATGGAGCAGATGCGTACAGCAGGTTTCCAGACTTTTTCTGCTGAGATTCCGGACGCCGAAGAAGGCAAACACATTCAAGTAGCAGCTTTCTGCTGGCAGGTACTGGGTCAGAATGATTTCACCCGCACCGATGCGGTAATCTCCGTAGGCGGCGGTGCAGTCACCGACCTGGCCGGGTTCGTGGCAGCTACCTGGTTGCGTGGAGTCCGCGTCATTCACATTCCTACCACGCTACTGGGCATGGTGGACGCAGCAGTCGGCGGTAAGACCGGTATCAACACCGCAGAGGGCAAGAACCTGGTAGGAGCCTTTCACCCACCGGCCGCCGTCCTCTGTGAGCTAGGAGTGCTACGCACCCTACCTGAGCATGAACTACTGACTGGCATGGCCGAAGTCATTAAGTGCGGTTTCATTGCAGACCCGGTGATACTCGATCTGATGGAGGCAAACCCTGCTGCTATTCGTGACTCACAATCTGATGTGGTGCGGGAACTGATTGAGCGTTCTATCCGGGTTAAAGCTGAGGTCGTGTCGGAGGACCTGAAAGAATCGGGCCGCCGTGAATTCCTCAACTACGGTCACACTCTGGGGCACGCCATTGAACATGCCGAGCGTTTCCAGTGGCGTCACGGGGCTGCTGTAGCGGTCGGTATGGTCTTCGCCGCAGAGCTTTCCCTTGCAGCTGGTTACCTTGATGAAGCAACCGTTGAACGTACTCGGGCTATCTGCACCGCCCTTGATTTGCCCACCACCTACCCGGCAGACCGGTGGCCCAAGCTCCTTGACACCATGCGCCGTGATAAGAAGGCCCGCGGTAACATGCTGCGTTTTGTGGTACTTGAAAGCTTGGGTAAACCCCGTATCTACGAGGTGCCTGACGATTCCATTCTTTACATGACCTACCAAGAAATTGCCGCCTAATGCGTAGGGACCAGATTACTCCCAAAGTACTTCATGCCAAGACATACCATTGAGAGTAATCTGGTCCCTAATATCTCGTGTGAGCCTCACCAAGAAACTCCGCAAACGTGCAAAGCACACTGTAGACTTATCTACGGTTTACCCCGCAACGCTTATTGAAAATTTCAGTTTAGAGGAGAGTCTGTTGGCTACTACCGCAGATATCAAGAACGGTGTCGTTCTCAAGATTGACGGCAACCTCTGGTCCGTCATCGAATTCCAGCACGTCAAGCCCGGTAAGGGTGGCGCTTTCGTGCGCACCAAGCTCCGCAACGTCACCTCCGGCAAGGTTGTTGATAAGACTTTCAACGCTGGTGCCAAGATTGAGACCGCAACCGTGGACCGCTCCGACTACCAGTACCTCTACCAGGACGGCACTGACTACGTCTTCATGGACATGAAGACCTACGACCAGATCAACGTATCTGAGGTCACCGTGGGCGACGCCGCCAAGTACATGCTGGAAAACCAGACTGCAACCATCGCCATGCACGAAGGCTCACCTCTTTACATTGAGCTTCCTGCCTCTGTCGTCCTTGAAATCACCTACACCGAGCCTGGCCTGCAGGGTGACCGTTCCACCGGTGGCACCAAGCCTGCAACCGTAGAGACTGGCGCTGAGATCCAGGTACCTCTCTTCCTGGAAACCGGCACCAAGGTTAAGGTCGATACCCGTACCGGCGATTACCTCGGCCGCGTTAACGACTAAGCACCGTGAATTCAAGAACCAAAGCTAGACTTCGCGCCCTGGAAGTCCTGTTTGAGGCTGATCAGCGCGGTGAGGACGTCATTGACGTCCTAATTCGCCGTCGCACCTATACCTCAGCACAGATTTCTCTCTACTCTGAACAGATTGTTCGTGGCGTCCGCGACCACGACGAAGAGATCCGTGAGTACATTGAAACCTACGCCCAGGACTGGACTATGGACCGTATGCCCAGCGTAGACCGTGTGGCTCTGCGCCTGGGTGCCTGGGAACTCCTCTTTAACGATGAGGTCCCTGATGCTGTGGCTATCTCAGAGGCAACCGGCCTGGTTCGCCTGCTATCGACCGATGATTCACCCAAATTCGTGAATGGTCTGCTCGATCGCCTGCGTCAGGTAAAGCCCACCTTGCTGGCCTAGACTCATAGGTATCATCTACATGAGAAAAACCCACCTAGTCGGTGGGTTTTTCTGGTTTAATCGCTAGCTATTGAAACGTGTCTCACGTTTAGCCCTGATGAGGGTGAACATGGTAGATTGAGGGGTGACAGCAACCTTTAAATTCGTCCTGTGAGGCGGGGAAGGAGGCCGGCATATGACCGATACCAAGGGTGTATCCACCGACCAAGCAGTAGGCTCTCACCGGGTTATCTTGGAGTCAGCCGACATTGAGCGAGCACTTACACGCATCGCACACGAAATTCTTGAAGCCAATAAGGGCAGCGATAACCTGGTTCTTCTAGGTATTCCGCGCCGGGGCTTCCCCTTAGCGCAGCGTCTGGCAGAAAAAATTGCCCAGACTGATTCTGGGTTTAACCCTGCTTTTTCTTTGGGGCAACTCGATATCACCATGTACCGTGATGACCTGCTCTCCAAACCGGGGCGGACGCCTGAGCCCACCCGCCTGCCCGCAGCAGGAATTGAGGGGCGCACCGTTGTGCTAGTAGATGACGTCCTTTTCTCCGGTCGTACTATCCGCGCTGCTCTTGATGCTCTTAAAGACTATGGCCGGCCCGAAGCCGTCCGCTTAGCTGTGCTGGTTGACCGGGGCCACCGCCAGCTGCCTATCCGTGCTGATCATGTGGGGAAGAATCTTCCCACCAGCACTCACGAATCTGTGAAGGTTCTGCTTTCGCCTATCGACGGTGGGGATGACAAAGTTATCATCTCTCAGCCTGCCCGCTCCATGACCTCAGCTCAGGAAGGAGGGGAGTAGCCGTGCGTCATCTGCTTGATACCAAGGATCTCTCCCTGGATGAAGCCCTCAATATCCTTGATACCGCGGATTACATGGGCGAAATCGGCAAGCGCGAAGTGAAGAAGCTACCTGTCTTGCAGGGCCGCACCGTGGTCAACCTCTTCTTTGAAGATTCAACCCGCACCCGCCTATCTTTTGAGGCCGCCGAGAAGCGTCTTTCTGCTGACATCATTAACTTCTCTGCCAAGGGTTCCTCGGTCTCTAAGGGCGAGTCGCTCAAAGATACCGCCCAGACCCTAGCGGCCATCAACGCTGATGCGGTGGTTATCCGCCATAGTGCATCAGGGGCACCGCAACGGCTGGCTGAGGCTGGCTGGATTGATGTTCCGGTGCTCAACGCGGGGGACGGCACCCATGCCCACCCCACCCAGGCTCTGCTGGACGCTATGACTCTGCGCCAGTTCAAGGCTCAGGTTGAGGGGGTAGCAACCCGTGGCCTGACCCTTGAGGGACTGCGCGTAGCCATTGTGGGCGATATTCTGCACTCTCGTGTGGCCCGCTCCAATCTCTGGTTGCTTCATACCCTGGGTGCAACCGTTAAGTTCGTTGCCCCGCCCACCCTGCTCCCGGTTGATATTGACAGCTGGCCTGCAGAGATTTACTACAACCTCGATGACGCTATCGAATCTGGGGTCGATGCGGTCATGATGCTCCGCATTCAAAAAGAGCGTATGAATGCTGCCTTCTTCCCTTCCTCAGAGGAATACTCGCGGCTGTGGGGCCTAACCCCTGAACGCTTTGCCCGTCTCGATGCTGCCTCCCATGAGACTGCCATCCTTCACCCCGGCCCGATGAACCGTGGTCTTGAGATCTGTGCTGAAGCAGCCGATTCGCCTCGCTCCTGGGTGCTGCGCCAGGTAACCAACGGGGTGTCTGTGCGCATGGCGGCACTTTACTTACTCATGACCGGTGGCTCTGCCCAAGACTTCTACGCTCATTCCTAAGCCTGCACGAAAGAGAAACAATGACTGAATCTGTTTACCTCATTAAAGGCGCCTCACTCTTAGGTGAGAAAACCGCCGATATCCTCGTCAAAGACGGCCTCATCGCCGAGGTCGGCCAGAACCTTGAGGACGCTACCGCCCAGGTCATCGAGGCAGAAGGGCTCATTGCCCTGCCTGGCTTCGTTGACCTTCACACTCACCTGCGCGAACCTGGCCAGGAAGACGCCGAAACCGTTGAAACCGGTACTCGCGCAGCAGCCCTGGGCGGCTACACCGCCGTCTTCGCTATGGCTAACTCAAACCCTGTGGCTGATACCGCTGGTGTTGTGGAGCAGGTCTACGAGCTGGGTAAGAACTCCGGCTGGGCCAAGGTACAGCCTATTGGTGCTGTGACCGTTGGGCTAGCAGGGGAGCGTCTCTCCGATATTGGTGCTATGGCTGAATCCCGTGCCCAGGTACGCGTCTTCTCAGATGATGGTGTCTGCGTGTGGGATCCTGCCCTGATGCGTCGCGCCCTGGAATACGTCAAAACCTTTGACGGCGTGATTGCCCAGCACGCCCAGGAGCCCCGCCTGACGGAAGGCGCCCAGATGAACGAAGGGCAGGTATCCGCTGAGCTCGGTATGGCTGGTTGGCCTGCTGTGGCTGAAGAGTCCATCATTGCCCGCGATGTGCTGCTGGCTGAACACGTTGGTTCCCGCCTGCACATCTGCCATCTCTCCACCAAGGGCTCGGTTGAGATTGTGCGCTGGGCTAAGGAACGCGGCATTAAGGTGACCGCTGAGGTGACCCCCCACCACCTGCTGCTCACTGATGAACTGGTGCGCACCTACGACCCGGTGTATAAGGTGAACCCGCCCCTGCGTACCGAAGAAGACGTTATGGCCCTACGCCAGGCTGTAGCCGACGGCATCATCGACGTGATCGGCACCGACCATGCGCCCCACCCGGCTGAGTCCAAGGACTGCGAATGGGCCTGCGCTGCTAATGGTATGACCGGCCTGGAACAGGCTCTTTCCATTATCCAGAAGACCCTAGTTGACACCGGCTACATCACCTGGCCTGACGTTGCCCGCATCATGAGCACCAAGCCTGCCGAAATCGGCCTTGCAGCTGACCAAGGGCGTCCGCTCGAAGCGGGGGAACCTGCCCACCTGGTACTGGTGGACCCTGCCGCTACCCGCGTGATTGAACCTGCCGACCAGGCCACCAAGGGCAAGAACAATCCCTTCCGGGGCTTGGAAGTGCCCGGCGCGATTATTGCCACCTTCTACGGCGGCCACCCCACCGTACTCGATGGCAAGCTCAACACCCCCGTCCGCTAAATAACTGCTAGGAGTGCCTGTGTCTGACAAGCTCATTCCCACCCTCGTTCTGGCCCTTATCGCTGCCCTCATTTTCTGGGCCATGTGGTACGGCTGGAAGAGCCGGAAGCAGCGTCAAGCACACACAGGCACCCTGATTGATGTGCCTCAACGGTATGAGGAAACCGAATCCCTGCTAGCGGTACCCGGCACCTACGTGGCCACCACCGTCATGGGGGACTGGCTTGACCGTATCGCCACCAACACCCTGGGCGTGAAATCAACCGGTACTTTCTTCGTCTACGAAGATGCAGTGATTATCATGCGCAATGGCTCCCAAGATATCTGGATCCCTGCCGGGGATATTATCGGGGTACGCACGGAAGCTGGAATGAACGGTAAATTTGTAGAGAAGGACGGCCTGGTCGTGCTCTCCTGGTCACTGAATGGTAACCCCGTTGATACAGGTTTCCGCACCCGGTATGCAGCCGATAAAACATCAATTCTTGATGCTGTGGCAGCTATTGCACCTCAGGCTACCGCTGATGACGGCACCCTAACCCGCCCCTAAGTTTCCACCTGTCAGAGGCAGGTGACTACACCAATCAACAGGAAGTGTGTGAATGTCCCACCAAGCACCCACCCCAAGTGCAGCAGTACTCGTCCTTGAAGACGGTACTTTCTACCGTGGCGAAAGCTACGGCGCTACCGGCAAGACCCTCGGCGAGGCGGTCTTCTCAACCGGTATGACCGGCTACCAGGAAACCCTGACTGACCCCTCCTACGCAGGGCAGATTGTGGTTCAGACCGCACCCCACATCGGTAACACCGGTGTCAATGATGAAGATGCCGAATCCCGCAAAATTTGGGTTGCAGGTTACGCCGTGCGTGACGCAGCCCGCCGCCCCTCAAACTGGCGTTCAGAGCGTTCCCTAGACGAAGAGCTCGTAGCCCAGGGCATCGTGGGTATCCAGGGTATTGACACCCGCGCCCTCACCCGCCACCTGCGCAGCGCCGGTTCCATGCGCGCCGGTATCTTCACCGGTGCGGACGCCGAACGCCCCCTCACCGAGCTGGTTGCCGAAGTACAGGCCGCCACCGAAATGAAGGGCCAGAAGCTAGCTGACACTGTCTCCATCGATGAGGCCTACATCGTAGAGCCTGCCGACCAGGGTTGGGACGGAGACGTCAAAGCTACTCTGGTAGCAATCGACCTGGGCATCAAGGCCATGACCCCCAAGCGTTTTGCCGAGCGTGGTGTGCGCGTGCACGTGCTGCCTGCAACCGCAACCCTTAAAGATATCACCGCCAAGAACCCCGACGGCGTCTTCTTCTCTAACGGCCCTGGTGATCCCGCCACTGCTGATGAGCAGGTAGAACTACTCCAGAGCATCCTGCGCCAAGGCACCCCCTTCTTCGGGATTTGCTTTGGTAACCAGATGCTAGGCCGCGCCCTGGGCTTTGGCACCTACAAGCTGCCCTTCGGCCACCGAGGCATCAACCAGCCGGTCATGGACCGCACTACTGGCAAGGTAGAAATCACCGCCCAGAACCACGGTTTTGCCGTTGATGCACCCCTGGAGGGGGCCGTCACCGCACCCAATGCTGAATTTGGTCGCGTTGAGGTTTCCCACGTGGGCCTGAACGACCAGGTTGTTGAAGGCCTGCGTTGCCTAGACATTCCTGCTTTCTCAGTGCAGTACCACCCCGAAGCAGCAGCAGGGCCGCACGATGCAGCCTACCTCTTTGACCGCTTTATCGACCTCATGCTTGAGAAGAAGAACTAAGGACACCGAACCATGCCGAAGCGTAACGATCTCAACTCAATTCTCGTCATCGGTTCTGGCCCGATTGTTATCGGTCAGGCCGCCGAATTCGACTACTCGGGCACCCAGGCCCTGCGCGTACTCAAAGAAGAAGGGGTACGCGTCATTCTGGTCAACTCCAACCCGGCCACCATCATGACCGACCCCGAGTTCGCCGACGCCACCTACATCGAACCGATCACCCCTGAGGTCATCGAAAAGATTATTGCCAAGGAAAAGCCTGACGCTATCCTGCCTACCCTTGGTGGCCAGACCGCACTGAACGCGGCAATCTCCTTGGATGAGCAGGGCATTCTCGCAAAGTACGGTGTCGAGCTTATTGGCGCCAACATTGAAGCTATCAACCTGGGTGAGGACCGTGAGGCCTTCAAGGGCGTAGTAGAACGTGCAGGCGGCGAGTCAGCCCGCTCTGTCATTGTTCACACCATGGACGAAGCCCTCAAAGCTGCCGAAGAACTGGGCTACCCCATGGTCGTCCGCCCCTCCTTCACCATGGGTGGCCTGGGCTCAGGTATGGCCTACAACGAGGAAGACCTGCACCGTATCGCCGGTGCTGGCATCCAGTACAGCCCCACCAGCGAAGTTCTGCTCGAAGAGTCCATCTTGGGCTGGAAAGAGTACGAACTGGAAATGATGCGAGATAAGAATGACAACGTAGTTGTTATCTGCTCCATCGAAAACTTTGACCCGGTGGGCGTACACACCGGTGACTCCATCACCGTAGCCCCCGCGCTGACTCTGACCGACCGTGAGTATCAGAAGCTCCGCGATATCGCTATCAATGTGATTCGTGAGGTTGGTGTTGATACTGGTGGCTGTAACATCCAGTTCGCTATCGACCCTGCAACCGGGCGCATCATCGTCATCGAGATGAACCCCCGTGTCTCCCGCTCCTCAGCACTGGCATCAAAGGCAACCGGCTTCCCGATCGCTAAGATCGCTACCAAGCTTTCCTTGGGCTACACCCTGGATGAAATCCCCAACGATATCACCCAGAAGACCCCGGCCTCCTTCGAACCCACCCTCGACTACGTTGTGGTCAAGGTTCCCCGTTTTGCTTTCGAGAAGTTCCCGGCCGCAGACCCCACCCTGACGACCACCATGAAGTCAGTGGGCGAGGCTATGGCCCTGGGCCGTAACTTCACCGAGGCCCTGCAGAAGGCTATGCGCTCCATGGAGCAGAAGGGCTCAACCTTCCGCTTTGATAACCCCGAGCTGGGTTCAGATGAGCTGGCTACTCTGATTGAGCAGACCAAGGTTGCCACTACTGACCGTATCTTCCAGGTTCAGCGTGCCCTGCTAGCTGGTGCTACCGTTGAGCAGATGTACGAGGCAACCGCTATCGACCCCTGGTTCCTGGACCAGCTGGTGCTCTTGAACGAGGTTGCCGCAGAAATCGCCTCTGCCAAGTCCCTCGATGAGCGCACTATGCGCCTGGCCAAGCGTCACGGTTTCTCTGACGCTCAGATTGGTGAGATTCTGGGTATGAGCGAGGCCGTGGTTCGCGGCATCCGCCACGCCCTGAACATCCGCCCTGTCTTCAAGACTGTTGATACCTGTGCTGCCGAGTTTGAGGCTTTCACCCCTTACCACTACTCCTCCTACGATCAGGAGGACGAGGTTGCTCACCACGAGAAGCCTTCCATCATGATTCTGGGCTCTGGGCCCAACCGTATCGGTCAGGGCATTGAGTTCGATTACTCCTGTGTGCACGCTTCTATGGTGTTGCGTGAGGCTGGCTATGAGACTGTTATGGTCAACTGCAACCCTGAGACCGTATCAACTGACTACGATATTTCTACCCGTCTCTACTTTGAGCCCCTGACTCTAGAGGACGTCCTTGAAATCGTTGAGGCTGAGCGTCGTACCGGTGGTCTGCTGGGCGTCTTCGTTCAGTTAGGCGGCCAGACCCCCCTTAAGCTGGCTCAGGAGCTCAAGGCTGCTGGCATCCCCATTCTGGGTACCTCACCTGAGGCCATTGACCTGGCTGAAGACCGCGGCGAGTTCTCTCGTGTGCTGGAAGAAGCAGGTCTGATTTCCCCCAAGAACGGCACCGCCTACACTTTCGAGAACGCCAAGAAGATTGCGGATGAGATTGGCTACCCCGTACTGGTGCGCCCCTCCTACGTTCTGGGCGGACGCGGCATGGAGATTGTCTACTCTGAGGCTCAGCTAGCGCGCTACTTGGAGAACGCTACTGAGGTTTCTTCCTCTCAGCCTGCTTTGATTGATAAGTTCCTTGAGGACGCCGTTGAAATTGACGTTGATGCCCTCTACGATGGCCAAGAGCTCTACTTGGGCGGCGTCATGGAGCACATCGAAGAGGCAGGTATTCACTCAGGTGACTCTGCTTGCACCCTGCCCCCCATTACCCTGGGTCCGGACGTCATCGAGCAGGTCAAGGAGGCAACCTACAAGATTGCCGCTGGTGTGGGCGTGCGCGGTCTGATTAACATTCAGTTCGCTGTCGCTTCTGAGATTCTCTACGTGATTGAAGCTAACCCGCGTGCTTCTCGTACCGTGCCTTTCGTCTCCAAGGCAACCGGTGTGCAGATGGCGAAGGCTGCTGCTCTGATTGGTACGGGTAAGACCATTGCTGATCTCAAGGCTGAGGGCTACCTGCCTGCCACCATGGATGGTGCTTCACTTCCTGTTGAAACCGCTATTGCGGTCAAGGAAGCTGTACTGCCCTTTAGTCGCTTCCGCACCCCCGAGGGTGTTGTGGTTGATTCCCTGCTTGGCCCTGAGATGCGTTCGACCGGTGAGGTCATGGGCTTGGACCGTCATTTCGACACTGCTTTTGCTAAGGCTGAGGCTTCTGCTGGTTCCAAGCTACCTACCGAGGGTAAGGTCTTTGTGTCCGTTGCTAACCGCGATAAGCGTAACTCCATCATCTATGTGAAGATGTTGCAGCAGCTGGGCTTTGAGATTGTCTCTACCGGCGGCACTGCCGATGTTCTGCGTCGCAATGGTGTTGAGTCGCTGGTTGTTCCTAAGATTGCTGAAACTCAGGAAGGAGAGCGTTCCATCGTTGATATGGTGCGCGATGGCGATATCGACCTGATTTTCAACACCCCCTCTGGCGGTCAGGCTCGCGGCGATGGTTACGAGATTCGCGCTGCGGCAACCTCCGTTGGTTGCCCGGTGATGACCACTGTCTCTGAGTTTGGTGCAGCAGTTCAGGGTATTAACGCTCTGCGTGAGTACAGCTGGGATGTTATGAGCTTGCAGGAACACGGCGCTTCTATTGAGGCTGCTCTGGAAGGCCGTGAATCCTAATGTCAGGCGGTTTTGGTGATCGCCTGGCTCAGGCCATGGGGGAGAAGGGCCCCCTCTGCGTGGGCATTGACCCCCACCCTGCTTTGCTGGAGGCTTGGGGTCTGCCCGACGCTGCGGCATCCCTAGGCGCCTTCGCTTCTACTGTGCTTGAGGCTTGCGGCCCGGTGGTTGCTGCCCTCAAGCCCCAAGTGGCGCTTTTTGAGCGTCATGGCTCGGCTGGTTTAGCTGCCCTGGAGCAGTTGCAGCGTGATGCTGCGGAGGCCGGTGTGCTGGTAGTTGCCGATGCTAAGCGCGGTGATATTGGCTCCACGATGGCTGCTTATGCGGACGCTTGGCTGGGGGAGAACTCGCCCTTGGCCACTGACTCGGTGACTTTGAGCCCTTACTTGGGGTTTGAGTCCTTGCGTCCGGCTCTTGAGGTGGCGGACCGCAATCAGCGGGGTACTTTCGTGCTGGCACTTACCTCGAACCCTGAGGGGCGGACTGTGCAGCATGTTGGTGGCACTTCATCTGTGGCTGCAACCATTATTGCAGCAGCTCACGCTGAGAACAGCCAGCGTCAGTGGGAGGCTATGGGCCCCTGCGGCCTGGTCGTGGGTGCTACCGTAGCTGATGCCTTACAGAAGCTCGAGATTGACCTCTCCGCTTTCAATGGCCCTATTCTGGCTCCAGGTTTTGGTGCTCAAGGGGCTACTGCTGGTGATCTCTATACTGTCTTTGCTGGTATTGAGAAACAGGTGCTGGTGAACTCAAGCCGTGGCGTCTTGTCTGCTGGGCCGTCAGCTCAGGGGCTGCGTCAGGCTGCTGAAGCTGCTCGTGATGAGCTTTTGAAGGCTCGATAGAGTCTTTATCGGAAGAATGGTGGGAATTTATTTCAAATTCCCACCATTTTTCTTTAAATAAGGTTACTCACGGGTAACTATCTTCCCTAACCATCTCTGACATGGTATTTTGTAATTGTTGGGTCGCAAATAAATAAGCAATACCCCCAAGACTGAGCAAAGCTGCTCGGTTGCTTATTTATTCCAACAAACCCCGCTCTTTGCCTCATTGGCATCTCGCACAGAAGGACAACATACTATGCCTCTTCAGCCCCTCACCGAAGAACAGCGCATCGCCGCCCGCGAAAAGGCCAAAAAGGCCCGCATTACCCGCGCTGAAATTAAGGACGCAGTTAAGAACAAGCAGATTACTATCGCAGAAGTTCTCAAGCGTGCCGAAACTGATGAGGCAGTCGCTAGACTAAAGGTAACTGACCTGCTCACTTCCCTGCCGGGCGTGGGAGAGGTTCGTACTGAGAACATTTTGAACGATTTGAATATTGCTGCGTCCCGCCGTCTGCGTGGTCTTGGTATCCACCAGCGTAAGGCACTCATCAATCTTCTTGACCGATAGGTAGACTATGGCTGAACAGACCTCTGCACCTAAATTGACCGTGCTCGCTGGCCCCACTGCTGTGGGTAAGGGAACCGTTTCTGCTTATATTCGGGAGCACTACCCCCAGGTGTGGTTCTCTGTATCAGCTACGACCCGTGACCCTCGCCCCGGTGAAGAAGACGGTGTGCATTACCACTTTGTCTCTGAAGAACTTTTTGAGTCAATGGTAGAGAACCGCCAGCTGCTGGAATGGGCTACCGTACATAACTCCTATAAGTACGGCACCATGCGGTCCATAGTTGAAGAGCAGCTTAAAGCTGGCAAACATGTTTTGCTTGAAATCGACTTGCAGGGGGCCCGCCAGGTACGTAACGCCATGCCCGAGGCTCAACTGATTTTCTTAGCTCCTCCTAGCTGGGATGAACTGGTTTCCCGGCTGATTGGCCGCGGTACCGAGTCCCCCCAGGAGCAAGAGGCCCGCCTCGAGACAGCCAAAATTGAGCTAGCTGCTGAGCCTGAGTTCGATCACACTGTCATTAATGAGACTGTGGCAGAAGCGGCAGAAGAAATTGTGCGGCTCATGGGCGCCCAGGGCAAGTAGAAAACCTATCTACTAGGGCGGCGGTGTAGGGGAATATCACCCCTGCACCGCCGCCCTTTTGCGTGACAAAAAAACGGTTGACCGATAGTATAGGTAGAGTTTTATGCCACCGGTATAACCGGTGGTGAGCAAGCACAGTCAAGATGGAGTCTTACGTGGCAAACGCACACAACGATGAAGGTATCATCAATCCCAGCGCAGACGCTCTGATCCAAAAAGCTGAGTCGAAGTACGGTCTGGTGATTTTTGGTGCTCGCCGTGCTCGCCAGATTAACGCCTACTACTCACAGCTTCACGAGAACCTGTACGATTACGTAGGCCCTCTGGTAGATTCTGAGCCCAACGAGAAGTCGCTCTCTGTGGCTATGCGTGAAATTAACGAGGGCCTGATTGAGGCCCGCCATATTGCTGATGGCCAGTTCGATGAAAATGGCACCCTGCTTCATGAAGAAGAGCCCAGCGCTTTCCTTGCTGGTGGCGATTTCTACATGGAAGAGCCTTTCGTTGAATACGTCGACGCTGAAGACGCAGATCAGGCCTAATCTGCAGTAGCTCATGCGAGTTGTTATAGGCATTGGAGGGGGCATTGCGGCCTATAAGGCGGCAATGCTCCTTCGTCTTTTTGGTAAAGCTGGGCACGAGGTTATTGCCGTGCCGACCGAGGCTGCCCTCAAATTTGTGGGCCAGCCAACTCTAGAAGCTCTGAGTGGAAACTCAGTATCGGTGGACGTTTTTGAGAGGGTTCCCGAGGTCAACCACGTGCGGCAGGCTGAAGAGGCTGACGCTGTGATTATTGCCCCGGCAACGGCAGATCTTATGGCCCGGTTAGCGGCTGGTCGGGCTAACGACCTACTCACCGCCACCGTACTGACCACCTACGCCCCGGTTATTCTGGCCCCTGCCATGCACACACAGATGTGGGAGCACCCGGCCACTCAGGCTAACGTGGCTACTTTGAAGTCCTATGGCTATCAGGTGATTGAACCTGCCGTGGGGCGTCTGACCGGCCCCGATTCTGGTGTGGGGCGTCTACCTGAGCCTGAAGATATCTACGCCCAGGCCCTTGCGCTTTTAGGCTGGAAGCAGAAGGAGGCAGGGGAGAACCCCCCGGTAGAAACCGATGATCTGCCTCTGGCGGGGCAGCGGCTACTTATTACAGCCGGTGGCACCCGTGAAGCCCTTGACCCGGTACGCTTCTTGGGCAACCGTTCCTCCGGCAAGCAGGGTATAGCCTTAGCGACTGCCGCCAGCGAACTGGGCGCCCAAGTTCACCTCATTGCCGCCCATGTAGAAGTGGATATCCCTGAGAACCTTGATCAGGTCACACGGGTTTCAAGTGCCCTGCAACTGCGCGAAGCTGTTGTTGAGCACCTAGCGACCACCGACGTCCTCGTGATGACCGCAGCGGTAGCTGACTTTAGGCCTGCACAGTACATTGACTCTAAGATTAAAAAGACGGACGACCCCGGCCAGGACCCGGTGATACGTCTGGTCCGTAACCCCGATGTGTTAAAAGAAGCGGTGCTTTATCGCCAGGAGAACCCACAGCACTCACCCCACACGATTGTCGGGTTTGCCGCTGAGACTGGCGATGCTACCACCAGCCCGCTGGATTACGGCCGGGCCAAGCTGGTACGTAAGGGCTGTGACTACCTGGCTGTAAATACTGTGAGCACTACCCAGGGCTTTGGGGCAGATAACAACGCTATTACGTTACTGTCAGCCAAGAGCGACCAAGAGGTAACCCTAGAAGGTAGCAAACTCCATGTCTCCCGCGCAATGCTTCGTCATATAGCGCAAGAACTCAACAAACATTCACAAAAGTAGCCCCGCCGGGCCGAGAGAAGTACAGTAAAACCGTGACTGAAAATAACCACCTCCGTTTATTCACCAGTGAGTCCGTCACCGAAGGTCACCCTGACAAAATCTGTGACCAGATTTCTGACTCAATTCTGGATGCCCTCTTGACCGTTGACCCGCTCTCTAACGTAGCGGTTGAAACCATGGTCACCACCGGCCAGGTTCATGTGGCCGGTGAAGTGACCACCAACGGTTATGTCGATATTCCCCACATCGTGCGCAAAACCATCCTCGATATTGGCTACAACTCCTCAACACACGGTTTTGACGGCGAATTCTGCGGGGTCTCTGTATCGATTGGTGAGCAGTCACCGGATATCAACTCGGGTGTCTACAACTCCCTTGAAGCCCGCCAGGGCACTGCCGCCGATGATCTGGACCTTCAAGGTGCAGGCGATCAGGGCATCATGTTCGGTTACGCCACCAACGAGACCGAAGTGCTCATGCCCGCCCCCATCTACGTGGCTCACCGTCTTTCCGAGCAGCTCACCAAGGTACGTAAGGACGGCACCCTGCCCAACCTGCGCCCCGATGGTAAGACTCAGGTAACCCTGGGTTACGACGAGAACTTCAAGCCCGTGATGATTGACACCGTTGTGGTCTCAACCCAGCACACCGCAGACTACGACCTTGACCAGTTGGCTGCTGATATTCAGCAGCACGTTATTGAGCCTGTCCTTGCCAGCTTTGATTTTGACTCATCTGAGGCCACCTTCATCATTAACCCTGCTGGACGCTTCGTGCAGGGCGGCCCCGTGGGTGATGCCGGTCTGACTGGCCGCAAGATTATTGTGGATACTTACGGCGGCATGGCCCGCCACGGCGGCGGTGCCTTCTCAGGTAAGGACCCTTCCAAGGTAGACCGTTCTGCCGCCTACGCTATGCGCTGGGTTGCTAAGAACATCGTTGCTGCCGGCCTGGCCGACCGCGCCGAGGTTCAGGTCGCCTACGCCATTGGTCAGGCTGCCCCTGTGGGTATCTACGTTGAAACCTTTGGCACCGAAAAGGTTGAAATCTTCAAGATTGAGCAGGCTATCCGCCAGGTCTTTGACCTGCGCCCCCTAGCTATCATCCGTGATCTAGAACTGCGCCGTCCTATCTACGCTAAGACCGCAGCTAACGGCCACTTCGGCCGTGAGGACCGCGAATTCACCTGGGAACGCACCAACCGTGTCAACGAGCTCAAGGCGGCTGTAGGCCTCTAAGCTAAAATGTCTGTATGACAACGGCACCCAACCCCGAATCCCTGCAACCAGATTTGTTGCAGGGATTCGACATACCCGATGCCAACCTCGTCGGCTCCACAGCCGCTGAGGACGCCGCCGTGCAGCTACCGGTTGCCCGGGTACACATCGACACCCATGTGCCCCACCTTGACCGGCTCTTTGACTACCAGGTTCCGGCAGCTATCGACCAAGAAGCCCAGCCCGGGGTGCGAGTACGGGTCAAGTTCGGTGGGCGAGAAGTTACCGGCTGGTTACGGGAACGCGTAGAACGGTCGGACGCTCCTACCCGCCTGGTGCCTCTACACAAGGTGATATCGCCCCTGCCTGTGGTCGCCCCAGAAGTCTTTGAGCTAGCTGATGCCCTAGCTGAGCGCTATGCGGGGTTGGTTCCTGATGTGTTGCGGCTTGCTGTGCCCCCGCGGGTTGCTAGCGTAGAGAAAACCTTTTTAGAAGAAGCAGGGGGAGAGGCGGCACCTCAACCGGTTGAGCCAGACTGCCCAGATCTCACCGGTTTTACTGACTACTCCCAAGGTGTTGAATTCTGTGAGGACCTACTGGCAGGGCATCAGGCTCGGGCTGTGATGGCTGTGCTCCCCTCGTACCCGGAGCGAAGCTGGGAGCAACTACTGGCGTCCGCCCTGGTGGCAACTGCCTCTACCGGCAGGGGAGCGCTGGCTATTGTGCCTGACCATAAGAGCCTTGACCGGCTCACCACCGCACTTGAAGAGCTAGTGGATTCGGATTCTTTTGTGCGGCTTACTGCTAACGACAAGCCCACCCCCCGCTACCGTAGCTACCTCAAAGCCCATACCGGTCAGGTGCCTATTGTCATTGGTACCCGCTCAGCCGCCTACGCGCCTGTGGCGAACCTGGGGCTGGTTGCCTGCTGGGATGACGGGGATTCTTCCCTGATAGAGCAGCGGGCCCCTTACTGCCATGCGCGGGACGTCCTCTTGCTGCGCGCCACCCTTGAAAAAACTGCTGGCCTCTTTATGGGCTACGCTGTCTCCAGCGAAGCTGCGCGTTTGGTGCGCACCGGGTGGGCCAGCTACCTGGGGGCAGATCGGGCGGTAGTGCGCTCTTTTACCCCGCGTGTGATGCCAACCGGTGATGATTACCAGTTAGCCCGTGACCCTCTAGCCGCTATTGCCCGCATACCCCACCAGGCTTTTGCGGTGGCTAAGGATGCGCTGACTACTGGGCCGGTGCTCATTCAGGTGGCCCGGGCGGGCTATATTCCGGCTTTGGCCTGCCAGCGGTGCCGTATGCCTGCCCGCTGCGACAACTGTAGAGGCCCCCTTACTCAACCGAGAGGGGGCAGTGCACCCCAGTGTGGTTGGTGTGGACATCTGGCCCACCATTGGCATTGCCTTGATTGTGGTTTTAATCGGTGGCGTACTGGTATCGCAGGGGCCTTGCGCACAGCCGAAGAGCTTGGCCGGGCCTTCCCGGGTGTACCTGTGATTACTTCTAGTGGTGAAAACGTTAAAGCCAGTGTTGGGGCAGAACCGGCTCTGGTGATTGCTACCCCCGGTGGTGAGCCTGTGGCTGAGGGCGGTTATGCGGCGGCTCTTTTGCTGGATGCTGACCGGATGCTCCAGTTTGATTCCCTGCGTGCCCCTGAGACGGCCCTGCGGCGCTGGCTAAATGCTGCGGCACTGGTCCGCTCTTTTGCTGTAGGCGGGCGCGTGGTGACTACCGCCAGCCCTTCGGCAGCCTTGGAAGCCTTGGTGCGCTGGGATCCTATGGGCTTTGCCCTGTGGGAGATGGATGAACGCGCTGAAATTGGTCTACCGCCGGCCGTCCGTACCGCCGCTATTACTGGTAGTGAGCGGGCTGTTCAGGTCTTTCTTGAGGCAATTACCCTGCCTGAGGAGGTTCGGGTGAATGGCCCCATGCCCCTTGCTGACTCTACCGGCTACTATGAGGGGGAGGTCGATAGCGACCTCTACCGCGCCATTATCTTCTTCCCCTACGCGGTGGGGGCCAAGCTTACCCACCACCTGCGTTCCACTAAGGCGTCTCTGGCTGCCCTCAAAAAGAGTGAGCCGGTGCAGATACGCTGTGACGGGCTCGATATTCTCTAAGCCCCCGGCGGAAGAGCCAGCGGCTCAGCCCTTAGGGCTGGTGGAGGGAAGAAGCCAGCTCAAGTAAAGTCAGAGCGCTCTGCTCCCAGGTATAGCGGGAAGCGTCCTCTAGCCCGCTGATAATGTTAGCCTCTTGGAGCTTACGGCCCTCCAGGGCACGTACGGCCTGAGCAAAAGCAAAGGGGGAGTCAGCTGGGGCGAAAGAAGCCCCGGGGGCAATCTCACGGAAAATAGGGATATCTGAGAGCACCACCGGGCAACCAGCTGATTGGGCTTCAACGACGGGCAGGCCATAGCCTTCATCGCGGGAAGCGGTGAGCAAAGCGGAGGCCGTGCCTAGGAGCTGGCGGTAGTCCTCATCGCTGGTTCCCCCGTGGAACACCACGTTATCGCCTGTGAGGGGTTTAAGCTCAGCCAGACGGGCCGGGGCTATCTTGGAAAGAAGATGCAACCGGTAATCGGGGAGGAACTTCATGGCCTGCAAGAGGGTTTCCACATTCTTATAGGGCATGAAAGAGCCCATGTAGAGCACATCTTTACTACGATGCGGGGCTAGAGCCAAGGCCTGCTGGCGGCTCACAAACCCGTCAGCCTGCGGGGCGTTAGGTACTACCGTAATGGGCTTGGTGGTCAGCTTGTGTTCGTGCATGAGAGCTGCCGTGGTGCGCGAAACCGTGGCCACGGCGTCCGCCTTATTCAGCAAAAAGCGTTGGGGAGCATAGGTGGTGTGGAAGGCCCGCCAGCCCAACCGCACCGGTAACGGCAGAAAACCTGGTGGGGTGGGGTGGGAGTAATAAATTAAATCGTGCAGGGTCACCATGAGTTTAAATTTTCTGCCCAGCCCGCCCAGGCCGATCGTTTGCATGGGGGAGAAGACCACATCGGGGTGGTAGCGGTTTAGCTGTAAGGCCGCGGTGGGTTCCAGGGCGGACGTCGGCGCACAGATTGTGAGGTAGGGCAGGTTAGGGAGCATGGCAAGCTGGCGCTCATCGCTAATGACCATTGTCAGTTCCAGGCCAGGGGGAAGACGCTTATCATTGGCATCTGACAGGTCTTTGAGGGCAAAGAGTAAGGAGGCAGTGTAGCGGCTGATACCGTCGTGGAAGCCGATGCGGGTATAGCGGGCGTCAATAAATAGTTTCATGCTAGTGACTCTGCTCTAGGTTCTGTTGGTGAAAATCGGCAATGAGGGTAGCAGCGCGACGGGGAGTCTCGTAATGAATCAGGTGGCCGACCTGGGGGATGATATCTAGGCGTCCGTGCTGTAGGTGCTGGGCCATCTTATGCTGAAGTTCCAGGGTTCCTAAGTCGTCCTTCTCAGCCACAATCAGTTGAACCGGCATGGGCAAAGCTGGGGTGAAATCAGCTGCCGTGGAGCTAATAGAGGCCCGATAGGCTTGGAGCACTGCCTCACGCGAGGCAAAGGCACCAAAATAGGCATCGTGCTGGCCGTTGATGAAACGGCGCAGAGCTGGGTCCTGATTTTTCATCATGAACTCGCTGCTGAGTCTAGTTACCAGGCGCGAGCGCAAGAGGGCAAAACCTAGGGGAGCGGGCAGGGCAGCCCCCGCCCCGTAGTAGAGTTCTGCAAGCCTGCTCATGATCTTTTGGTCCCCCTCTAAGGCAGGCTGGCAGATGGGGTTAATGAGGGTCAATTGCTCCACGAGGGTTGGGCGCACCAGGGCAGTGTAGGAGCTTAGGATTGAGCCGAAGGAGTGGCCTACCAGGTGTACGGGGCTACCTACAGTGGTGTTTATGAAGTCTACGAGCCAGGCTGCGTAGGTGCTTACCGTATGTTCGGCATGGTCGATGGGGGCGGTCTTGCCGAACCCTGGTAGGTCGGGAATGTAGAGGCAAAAATTTCTCAGATGGACGGCAATGATTTCTAGGCCGTGGTGATCTCCCCTGAAACCGTGCACGAGGACGAGGGGGGCGGCGTCCTTTTTCCCGTAAACCCACCAGCGGCTATAGGTGCCACCGACCCAGCCTTCGTGGCGGGTCCCGGCAGGAACCTGTTGGGGCACCGGTTCAAAGACCTCTGCTGGATGTGGGTGTGCAGGCATGGTGACTCTTTCTCTTGACCCCCACCACTGTACCGCTTTGCGGGGTACTTCTCAGCGTGTAAACACCGGCAGGGCAAAGCAGGCTCAAGCGCGGTACACTAGGAAACAAACTATTGACATCTTAGACTTGTGCGCGCCCAAAAAGTGCAAACACCACTCGACAGACAGGAAACACGGTGACTGCTGAGGTAGAACCTGCCGAACAGAAAGAAACCACCTGGGACTTCCGCTCTATGGAAGCCAAGTGGCAGCCCTACTGGGAAGAAACCAAGGTTTTTGAACCCACCAACGATGAGGGGAAAGAAACCCGCTACGTGGCGGATATGTTCGCCTACCCCTCAGGTGACCTGCACATGGGCCACGCTGAGGCTTTTGCCATTGGTGATGTCACCGCCCGCTTCTGGAAGCAGAAGGGCTATGATGTGCTGCACCCCATCGGTTGGGACTCTTTCGGCTTGCCGGCAGAAAATGCGGCCATTAAGAACAACACTCACCCCAAAGAGTGGACCTACAAGAACATTGAAACCCAGGCAGGGTCTTTTAAGCGCTACGGCATTATGGTTGACTGGTCCCGCCGCCTGCATACCTCAGACCCTGAGTACTACAAGTGGACTCAGTGGCTCTTCCAGCAGTTCTATAAGAAGGGTCTAGCTTACCGTAAGTATTCCCAGGTGAACTGGTGCCCTAATGATCAGACCGTGCTGGCTAATGAGCAGGTTGTTAACGGTGAATGCGAACGCTGCCACAGCCTGGTAACGAAGAAGTCTTTGAATCAGTGGTACTTCAAGATCACTGATTACGCCCAGGAACTGCTGGACGATATGAAGGAGTTGGAGGGGCACTGGCCTGACCGTGTGTTGGCTATGCAGCGCAACTGGATTGGCCGCTCTGAAGGTGCCGAGGTTACCTTCGAGGTGGAAGCTGCTGAAGGCAAGGAAGCTGCTAGCGTGGATGTCTTCACCACTCGCCCCGATACCTTGTATGGCGCTACTTTCTTCATTGTGGCAGCTGATGCTGATTTGGCACTTGAGCTGGTGACAGAGGATCAGCGGGCTGCTCTGGAAACCTACCGTGAAGAGATTAAGGTTCTCTCAGATATTGATCGTCAGTCTAATGACCGTGAGAAGACCGGCGTCTTTTTGGGCCGCTACGCTATTAACCCTTTGACTGGCGATAAGCTTCCGGTCTGGGCTTCTGATTATGCGCTGGCTGATTACGGCACTGGTGCTCTCATGGCGGTCCCGGCACACGATCAGCGAGACCTTGATTTTGCCCGTAAGTTCAATATTCCTGTGGTGACTGTGGTTGATACTGGTGAGGAGGACCCGGCTGAGACTGGTATCTCTACCACCGGTGATGGCGCCCATATTAACTCTGGCCCCCTCAATGGCCTGAATAAGGCTGAGGCTATTACCAAGGCCATCGAGATTCTTGAAGAAAAGGGTGTGGGTACTGGCAAGGTGAACTTCCGCCTCCGTGACTGGTTACTCTCCCGCCAGCGCTTCTGGGGCTGCCCCATCCCCGTCATTCACTGTGAGGAGCACGGCGAACAGTTAGTTCCGGAAGATCAGCTGCCTGTGCTGCTTCCCGATAATCTGGCTGGTGAGGATCTGGCACCTAAGGGCCAGTCGCCCCTGGCTGCAGCTACCGACTGGAACACCGTTCCCTGCCCGATTTGCGGTAAGCCCGCTAAGCGCGACTCAGATACCATGGATACCTTCGTGGACTCCTCCTGGTACTTCCTGCGCTACGTTTCACCTCACTTCGATGGGGCTATCTTCGACCCTGAGCAGATGAAGAAGTGGAACCAGGTCGATATGTATATCGGCGGTGTTGAGCACGCTATCTTGCACCTGCTCTACGCCCGTTTCTTCACCAAGGTGATTCGTGACCTGGGTCTGATTGAGCACTCTGAACCCTTTAAGTCCCTGATAAACCAGGGGCAGGTGCTCAATCAGGGCAAGGCTATGTCTAAGTCGCTGGGCAACGGCGTTGATTTGGGTCAGCAGCTTGATAAGTTCGGTGTGGATGCTGTTCGCACCGTCATGGTCTTTGCTTCACCCCCGGAGGACGATGTTGACTGGGCTGATGTTTCCCCGGCCGGTATGCAGAAGTTCCTGGCCCGCGCCTGGCGTGTTGCACAGGATGTGACCAGCGAGGTTGGTGCGGACGGCGCAACCGGCGATGCTGCCCTGCACAAGCTGGTGCACCGCACCGTGCACGATGTTGATAGCCTGGTTGAAAACGGTAAGTTCAATGTTGCCGTTGCTAAGACCATGGAGCTGGTCAACGCTACCCGTAAGGTTATTGACTCCGGTGCGGGTGCTGCTGACCCGGCCGTCCGCGAGGCTGCTGAAACTATCGCTATTCTGCTCTCGCTTTATTCCCCCTACACTGCTGAGGACGCCTGGCACCTGCTGGGCCATGACACCCCGGTGCTGACTGCTGGTTGGCCTGAGGTTGACCCGGCCCAGTTGGTAGACGATACTGTCACTGCCATTGTGCAGGTCAAGGGCAAGGTCAAGGACCGCCTTGAGGTGGCTAAGGATATTTCTGAAGCTGATCTTGAGGCCTTGGCTTTGGGGTCAGAGGCTGTCCAGCGTGCTATGGGAGATGCCCCGGTGCGTAAGGTGATTGTGCGTGCTCCTAAGCTGGTTAATATTGTGATTTAGTCGCCTTGGTTGGCTGGTGAACGGGTGCCCCTTTGTTACGAGGGGCACCCGTTTTATATCTTCTGGGCACTTGTTTTTCGGGCGAATCCCTCCAGGCACCTGACTAGGCGGTATAGTAGTTGCGTGCGTACTATTGCTCTGGTCACCGATTCATCTGTTGCCTTACCCGATGATGCCCTTGAACAGCTCAAGGCTGAGGGCGGGTTTAGTGTGCTTGAATTACCTGTTACCGTGGCTGGCCGGTCTGTCAGTGGTGTACCTGCCAATCACATAGATGCCGCTATCGCTTTAGCCCATGCTCAGGGGGAGCAGATACTTACCTCCGGTGGCGCACCGGGCGCTCTCGTGGATATCTATGAACAGCTGGCAGCCCAGGGCTACTCAGCGATTATCTCGATGCATTTATCGGGTGAGCTATCAGGTACCTGCGATGCGGCTCGGTTAGCTGCACGACTGGTCGATATACCGGTGGTCGTCATTGACTCACTGAGTCTAGCCATGGGCTTGGGAGAACCGGTATTGCGCCTGCACCGCCTCCTAGCTAAGGAAGAGGATCTGGAGCAGGCTACTGCCCTGGCTGAGGAACTGTGCGCCTCTACTGAGCTTTTCTTTTTCCTACCTACCTTGGATGCTCTTAAGCGGGGTGGGCGTGTCAATGCTGCTTTAGCGATGGTGGGTCAGATGTTCCAGATCCGCCCTGTAGCTACTATGGTTGATGGAAAACTTCATTATGTTGAGCGGCCGCGCAGTACGGCTAAAGCCATTGAGAAGCTGGCGGCGCTAACTGAGCAGGCTAGTTCTCAGAGAGCTGGCGAATTGCCCTTGGACGTGCACCTAAAAGACGGAGAAACCGCTCATTTGCTGCGGCGGCTAGGGCGAGTAGTAGCTATCCATTACAGCGGTAATAAGGAGCAAGCACTGGACTTTAAGCGCTCTTTGGGGTCGATTGCAGCTGAGGCTGTGGTGACTCCCTTACCTGCTGTGCTCTCTGCCCATTCAGGTTTGGGTGCCCTGGCTGCTGTCATTTTTTAGCTGGTACACAACAGCTGTGGATAAGCAGTTCAGCTAGGTCATAATGTGACGCAACCACACCGAGGATGCAGCGTCTGAGGCAAGAACTCGCCCAGAATGTATGGGAGCTTTTTCCACAGGCCCATTCGACCTTGGCCTGAAATAGGGCAGAGCCCTAGCCTAGGTCTATGTCTCAGAAACCTCCATCCTCCACTGACGATTTCACCCCCGATAGAGGAGAAGCCGCCAACGAGCAGGCTACCCGGCCTGACCCCACTGATTATCTCTTGCGCAGTAGACGGCACGGTGCTGTTTCTGCAAGCGCCCCGCCCAGCCCGCGTCATAGGGCTCTTTTGCAGCGTGCTTTAGCGTCCTCAGATTCGCAGGTCCCTGACCGTGCGGTGTATTCTGTGACCCGGTGGAGGGTGCCTACTGGGGCTCTTGTCCTTCTTGCTCTGGTGTTGGGTGTGGTTGCCCTGTGGCCTGTGGTTTTTTCTGGTGGTGGGTCGTCTGTAGCAGCAATTCCTGTGACTTCTACTGAGAGCGCAGAAGGAGAGACGGTAGAGACTAGCCTAGCTCCTGTAGCTGAAACCTTGCCGACGCATAAAACTGTGCAGGGGGCAGGAACACCTCTGGTGGTACATGTTGCTGGGGCTGTGCATAGCCCTGGGGTTTATGAGTTGCCTGCCGGTAGTCGAGTCAATGCCGCTGTTGAGGCAGCTGGCGGGTTGAGGGCTGATGCCGAGACAGCGATGGTTAATCTGGCGGCAGCTGCAAGTGATGGTAGTCAGATTTATATCCCGACTCACGGTGAGGCTTTACCTCAGGTGCAAGAACCGGCAGGAGTAGGTAGCGGCTTAGCCGGTGCCAGGCAGGGGCAAGGCCATCAGATGGACGCCGCTGGGCTGGTGAATATCAATACTGCAAGTGCTGAGGAGCTGCAGGCCTTGCCGAAGGTTGGCCCTGTTCTAGCTGGATCCATTGTGAGTTGGAGGGAACAGTATGGGGGTTTCAGTTCGGTGGATGAGCTAGGGCAGGTTTCTGGTATTGGGCCTGCGACCCTTGAGGTTCTGCGTCCGCTGGTGACAGTATGAGAGGGGCTCTTACTACTATTCGGGGCTGGCAGCAGTCCCAGGCTGAGCGGGCTGAGCACCGGCGGGTGCAGCCGCGTTTGGTTGATGCCAGACTTGTTTTCCCTGCTGTAGGGCTGTGGGGCTTTACTGCTTTGTGGATTCTGGCTGGTGCGCGGTGGACGCTGGGGTTTGGGGCTTTTCTTCTGGCCCTTGCCCTGGGTGCATGGTGTGTTTCTCATCGGTTCTCACCGGAGCGTGGCTGGTGGGGGAGCAAGAAATCTGCCCAGATTTTAGCCCCCTTTGCTCAGGTCTTGGCCCTTACCTGCTTATTGATTGCGGTGCAGACTGTGGCTTTGCAGGGCAGGGGCTATCTGCACCAGTGGGATCTGATGCAGTCTTTACATGGGCAGGGGGTACGGGTCAGCGCGATTGTGGTTGATGCGAGGCCTTCTTCTACTGGTGGGTATAAAGTGCAGGTAGAAACCCGTGAGATTCGCCAGGGCTTGAAGAGCTGGGATGAGCATATTCGGTTAAGCGTGTATACAGACCAGTTACTGCTTCCAGGCAGTAGGGTCAGCGCAGCAGGTGCCTTGAAGGTGAAAGGGAGCTACTACCGGTTGCAAGGTAAGGTGAGCTTGATAGAGCCACCGGGTACGGTAGGGCCCACCTTTTTGCTGAAGACTGGTTTGCGTGATGTGGCAGTAGAGCAACTAGGGGCTGGGCAGGCAGGTCTTCTTTTGGGCATGGCCTATGGTGATGATTCTTCTCTGCCGGCACAGGCTCTTTCATCACTACGAATAGCTGGTTTGACTCATCTGACCGCAGTATCAGGTGCCAACATTACTCTTATTTTTGTTGTGGCCTATCGTCTGTTTTATTCGCTGTGTGCCCGGCCTTGTGTTCTTATCGTGGTGGGGGTGGCAGCATCTACGGGTTATGTGGTCTTAGTTGGGTTAGATGGGTCGGTGCTGCGGGCCTGGGTTATGGGTCTGGTCGGGGCGCTAGGGCTGGTGCTGGGGCATGGGGCCTACCGTCTGACTTTTCTATCAACCTGCCTCATGGCTCTTGTGATTGCGGTACCGCCTTTAGCGACCCACTATGGTTTTATTCTCTCGGTGGTTGCTACTGCTTCACTTGTGGTGCTGGCACCTGCTATTTCTCGTCTCTTGAGCAGGGGCATCCCCCTGCTTCTTGCGGATCTGCTGGCTATGCCCTGTGCCGCTAGCCTCTGGTGTGCGCCGGTGATTCTTGTGCTCTCTGAATCTTTATACCCCTATACTATTTTGGCTAACCTTGCGGTGACTCCTTTGGTGGCACCGCTGACTGTGCTGGGGCTATTAGCTTTTCTTACCTACTCTTTGGGGTTAGCTGACCCTGTGCTCAATCTTCTCTTGAGCCTTGGGGGCTTCTTAGCGCAGGGGCTACTGAACATTGCTGTATGGTGTGCGAGTCTGCCAGGTAGTCAGTTGCCGGTAGAGCTCACCCCTCTCACTGTAGGGCTGACCTTCTTTGCGGTAGTGGGTATCAGCTGGCTGGTTCTTACCTGGGATAGGGTAGCTAACTCTCTGCCTGAGGCTCGTTTACCTCGCTTGCATAGGGGGAATGAACTGTGAGCTGGTATAGAGGAAAAAGCATTCCCCGCTCTCTCATCAATGGTGCCCTGATTGTTCTGGTGATAGTGCTAGCTGTTGTGCTTCTGCAGCAGCGCTGGCGCACCTCTACACACGCTCCAGATAGCTGGCAGTGGGTTACCTGTGATGTGGGCCAGGGGGACGCCCACCTGATACGAACTGGTCAAAGATCAGCCTATCTTCTAGATACCGGCGATAACTTCGCCGCACTCAAAGACTGCCTCGACTGGTCAGGGGTGCAAGAGCTAGATGCTGTGCTCATCACTCACGCCCATCACGACCATGATGGGGCACTGCATCAGGTTCATCACGAATATAGGCAGCCACCTGTCTTCGTCTCGCCCCATTATCTCAAGGCAGGGGAGCGCCTGCCCACGGATCACACTGCGGCTGCCGGCCAGTTGGCTTCGGGTATGGTCTTCTCTGCGGAGGCTGTGGCTACAGGTACCCAGGGGGAGGATGATCAGCCGAGCGGTCAGGTGCTGTGGCCTCCGCGGCAGACTCAGCAAATTCCCGGTGCAAGCGGCTCTTCTAGCTGGATTAATAACTCTTCACTGGTCATCCGCTGGGTTCTGCCAGCCAGAGAGCCTGGGCAGAGGCCCTTGACCGTGCTCACCACAGGGGACCTTGAGGCGGATGCCGCCCACCGGCTTCTTACTGATGCGGCTGCTCAGGTGCCTGCCGACGTCCTTAAAATTGCCCATCATGGCTCGGCCGGGAGCGGCACAGACCTGATAATCGCGGCTAACCCCTCCCTGGCGCTTATCTCGGTGGGGGCCGCTAATAGTTACGGCCACCCGCACCAGAGTATTCTGGGTTTCCTTCAGCGTAGTTCAATTCCCACAGCTCGCACTGACCAATCCGGGCACCTGGCTCTGACAATGAACGACCAGGGCATTATGCTCACCAGCTCAGGCTAAACCTGCAGAAAACCGCTTTATCTGACAAGATATAAAGGCACCCAAGGAGGATACATGGCACGCACACCCCGCAACCGCTCAGCTGCACCAGATCAGGGCTGGCGCACAGTTCCGCTTGCGCCGCTCGTTCTGCTCTACGGCCCCGAAGAATACTTTGCCTTCCGGGCCACCGGGCGGCTACGCCAGCTCTTTGCCGATGCCCACGGTAGCTATGAGCTCACCAGTCTCTCTGCCAAAGACTACCGGGCAGGGCAGCTTGATGTGCTTGCCAGCCCCTCACTCTTTGATGAACCCAAAATCATTGAGGTCACCCAGGTAGCCTCCATGAGCGATGCCTTCTTGCAAGACGCCCTAGACTATGCTGCCTCACCCCACGACTCCACCCTCGTGATACTGCACCACACCGGCGGCAACAGGGGCAAAAAACTCATTGATACCATCAAAGCCAACAGAGCCTACCCGGTCGTTGAATGTAAGGCCCTCAAAAATGAGCGGGACCGGCTGAACTTCATCATCTACGAATTCCGCTCAGCCCAGCGTTCCATCGACCCGCCCGCAGCGGCAGCCCTGGCAGCAGCCACCAGCGACATCTCAGAACTAGCCTCAGCAGCCCGCCAACTCATAGCAGATGAACCGGGCCCTATCACCGTGGACACCATCGACCGCTACTTCGGCGGGCGCACCGAAGTTACCGCCTTCAAAGTAGGCGACGCCGCAGTAGCAGGTAATAGCAGAGAAGCCATTAAACTGCTCCGCCAAGCCCTAGACACCGGCAGCGACCCCATCCCTATCCTCGGTGCCTTAGCTGCCCGCATGCGCAACATAGCCAAAGTACACGGGGTACGGGGGAACTCCAACCAGTTAGCGGGCGACCTGAAGATGGCACCCTGGCAGGTAGAGGCGGCTCAACGCGATTCCCGCCGCTACGCACCTACTGACCTTGCACGCGTCCTGGCACTACTGGCAGACACTGACGCCCAGCTCAAAGGGGAGAACCTAGATGCCTTCTACCCCCTCGAAAAAGCTGTGCTGGCAATTTCGCAGGCCTCTCGAACCCACTAAACCAGGCGGGCATGCGCAAGGCCCCGCTCCCAATTCATGGGAGCGGGGCCTTACGTCACTTCGCTCTTAGACGCCGGCTAGAGGGGCCGGAATATAGAACTTAGGAAAGCTTGTTGACGAGAACGGTCAGACCGGACTTCTTGTTAGCTGCGTTCTTCTTGTGCAGAACACCCTTAGAAACAGCCTTGTCCAGCTTGCGGTTCGCAACCTGAAGAGCTTCAGTTGCAGCTTCAACGTTCTGAGCTTCAACTGCCTCGTTGACCTTACGGATGGAGGTCTTGAGATCTGACTTGATTGCGTTGTTGCGCAGACGAGCCTTCTCGTTGGTGAGGATGCGCTTCTTCTGGGACTTAATGTTAGCCACGATTAAAAACTTTCTGTTTTTGTCTAATTGGTCGGTGAGGGCTGCGCTGACCGGTCATCGACTGAGCGGCGTGGGGATGCCTATGGCAACCAGTCAGCAGTGCCCGATGACCATCGGACACACAAGGGTTAACTCTATCAGCTCCACCAGCACTTAAGGCAGAGATATAAGCAACATCTCTTCCTAAGGCTGCCGGTAAGCAGCCGCAATAAAATCAAAGGTTTCTCGGTCCATGATGGCACCTTCACGGCGAATACCGGAGGGCTTCAACTGAACCACACGGTTGAGTTTAACCTCAGAGGCCCGGCCTTCTTTATCCCAAGCGCCTGCACCAATATCTAGATAGTTAGGGTCAGTGGTGCGGGCATTAGTGTGATCCTTAGTGGTAAGCATAAGTCCCAACAGGTAGGCACCGGAGCGGCCAACCACCAGGACCGGGCGGTCTTTGCCCTGGCTGTAATCTTCTTCAAAGGGAACCCAGGCCCAGACCACTTCGCCGGGGTCAGCATCGCCATCAAGAGCAGGGGAGTAGTCAAAGGCAACCTGACCGGTATAGTCACCGGGGTAGCCGCCCTTCTCCCAGCTGCCGCTACCAGTGTCCGGACGCTGCTGGCTCCGGGGGTGCCCCTGGCTGCGGCTCTCGGGGTGGCGAGAGGAAACCGAAACCTGCCCTTGATTTTTCTGGCTCTGGTACTTATTCCATTCCCGGTAGATACGCTGACCAATGTTCAGTGCCTGCTGGATGGTTCGCATGGTGATCTTCATAGTCTCTACAATAATCCTTGCTTTTGGGCGCGCAGGCAGACACGCACCGGCTTAATATGAGAAACTGGTTAACTGATTTCTACCGTCAGAGACCCGGTAGGCTCTCTTGAGCTTTCTGAGAGTCGTGAAAGGACCCAACCCACGTGTCACCCTTGGCGACCAACCCGCCCAAACCGGCGGCCACTGACCCTTCTGTCATCCGTAACTTCTGCATCATCGCACACATCGACCACGGTAAATCCACCCTGGCTGACCGCATGCTGCAGGCCACCGGCGTAGTCACCCCACGCGAGATGAAGGCCCAGTACCTTGACCGCATGGATATCGAACGCGAGCGCGGCATCACCATTAAGTCCCAGGCTGTTCGTATGCCCTGGGAAGTGGACGGGGTGAACTATGCCCTGAATATGATTGACACCCCCGGTCACGTGGACTTCACCTACGAGGTTTCTCGCTCCCTAGCTGCCTGTGAAGGTGCCCTGTTGCTGGTTGATGCTGCCCAGGGTATTGAGGCTCAGACCTTGGCTAACCTCTACCTGGCGATGGAAAATGATCTGACCATTATTCCGGTGCTTAACAAGATTGATCTTCCTGCTGCCCAGCCGGAGAAGTATGCTCAAGAGCTGGCGAATCTGATTGGTGTTGAGCCTGAGGATGTGTTGCGTGTTTCTGGTAAGACCGGTGAGGGTGTGCCGGAGCTGCTAGATCGTATTGTTGAGCTCTTGCCTGCCCCTGCTGGTGAAGCGGATGCTCCTGCCCGTGCCATGATTTTTGACTCGGTCTATGACTCTTACCGTGGTGTGGTCACTTATGTTCGTGTGGTGGACGGCAAGTTGGAGCCGCGCCAAAAGATTAAGATGATGTCTACTGGGGCTGAGCATGACCTGCTTGAGATTGGTGTGATTTCTCCTGAGCCTAAGCCGACTGAGGGCCTGGGTGTGGGCGAGGTGGGGTATCTGATTACCGGTGTGAAGGACGTCCGCCTCTCCCGTGTGGGTGATACTGTCACCGGTGCGTATAAGCCTGCTTCTGAAGAGCTGGGTGGCTATGAGGACCCTAAGCCCATGGTGTTCTCGGGTCTTTTCCCCATTGATGGCTCTGACTACCCGGCTCTGCGTGATGCCCTGGATAAGTTGCAGCTCAATGATGCGGCTTTGATTTATGAGCCGGAGACCTCTGCGGCTTTGGGCTTTGGTTTCCGTTGTGGTTTCTTGGGTCTTTTGCACCTGGAGATTGTGCGTGAGCGTCTGGAGCGTGAGTTCAATCTTGATCTTATTTCTACTGCTCCTAACGTTATTTACGATGTGGTTGCTGAGGATGGCACTGCCCAGCGTGTGACTAACCCTTCTGAGTTCCCTGAGGGTAAGGTCGCTACTATTCGTGAGCCTATGGTGGCTTGTACGATTATTGCCCCCAATGAGTTTGTGGGTGCGATTATGGAGCTGTGCCAGTCCCGCCGTGGAACGATGGGTGGCATGGATTATCTCTCCCAAGATCGTGTGGAGCTACGCTACCGTCTTCCTTTGGCTGAGATTGTCTTTGATTTCTTTGATCAGCTCAAGTCGAGAACTCGCGGTTATGCCTCCTTGGACTGGAAGTTCGATGGTGAGGAAGAGGCTGATCTGGTCAAGGTTGATATCTTGTTGCAGGGTGAGAAGGTTGATGCTTTTTCTGCGATTACTCACCGCGATAAGGCTTACTCTTACGGTGTGATGATGACCGGTAAGTTGCGTGAGCTGATTCCTCGTCAGCAGTTTGAGGTGCCGATTCAGGCGGCTATTGGTTCTCGTATTATTGCCCGTGAGAATATTCGTGCTATGCGTAAGGACGTCCTCTCTAAGTGCTACGGTGGCGATATTTCGCGTAAGCGTAAGCTGCTGGAGAAGCAGAAGGAAGGTAAGAAGCGTATGAAGATGGTGGGCCGTGTTGAGGTCCCCCAGGAAGCCTTCATTGCTGCCCTGTCTTCTGGTGAAGAGGGTAAGGAAAAGGGCAAGAAGTAATGCCAGCCCAGCCTCTGGGCGCTCCGGCACCTTTGGACGGCAGAATCCCCGCTGATTCTGCCGTCCGCGGCGTTGAGCGCGATTTTTCTTTGTATGTGCATGTTCCTTTTTGCTCGGTGCGGTGTGGTTACTGTGATTTCAACACCTATGCCATCGAGGATTTTGGCAATGGGGTTAGCTTGGGCACCTATGCTGAGGACGCGGTGGCCGAGTTACGTTTTGCACGGCGGGTTTTGCGGCAGTCGGGTGTGGCTGCCCGTCCGCTCTATTCTGTCTTTTTTGGTGGGGGTACCCCCACTAAGTTGCCTGCATCAGATTTGGTGAAGATTCTGGGTGAGGCTGTTGAGCTTTTTGGTATTGAGCCCGGTGCTGAGGTGACGTGTGAGGCTAACCCTGATTCGGTGACCCGCCAGGACCTTGAGACGTTGAAGGCTGGTGGTTTTACCAGGGTGTCTTTTGGTATGCAGTCGGTGGTTCCTGAGGTGCTTGAGGTCCTTGATCGTACCCACACCCCGGCTAATGTGCCTAAGGTGGTGGCTTGGGCTCAAGAGGCCGGGTTGCAGGTATCGGTTGATGTGATTTATGGGTCGCCGGGGGAGAGCCTGGAGCAGTGGGAGCAGTCGGTTCGGGCGGCTGTCTCTTATGCTCCTGACCATATTTCTGCCTATTCTCTGATTGTTGAGGAGGGCACTAAACTGGCGGCTCAGATTCGCCGGGGCGAGTATGCCATGCCTGATGATGATTTGATGGCTGATATGTACCTGCTGGCTGAGCAGATTTTTTCGGAGGCTGGGTATCACTGGTATGAGGTGTCGAACTATGCGCGGTCACCGGAGTATCGTTCCCGTCATAACTATGCTTATTGGCGTAATCAGGATTGGTGGGGTATTGGCCCGGGTGCTCATTCGCATGTGAATGGTACTCGTTGGTGGAATCTTAAGCACCCGGTGCCTTACGCTAACCGGGTGAGGGCTGGGCAGAGTCCGGCGGCAGCCCGTGAGGTGCTGGGGGAGCAGACCCGTAGGTTTGAGGACATCATGTTGCAGGTGAGGGTGATTGACGGTTTAGAGATTTCTCGTCTGCTAGAGGGTTCTGATACTGCCCAGGTGGAGAGGTCGCTGGATTGGTTGCAGGGGCAGGGTTTGATTGATGCTCAGGCCCGGTTGGGCGGACGCGTGCAGCTCACCTTGCAAGGTCGCCTGCTGGGGGATGCTGTGACCCGGGAATTACTGCCTGATATCGACCGTTAGATTCGTGTATCAGTAAAGAGATAGCAAAAAAGGGGGGCGGTGTGACTTAGCTAAGTTACACTGCCCCCTTTGGGTTGTAGAAGCTTCCTTGCCTATTTCTTGCGGCTGGTGAGCTTGCTGAAAAGACGAGTGTTGCTCTTGTACTGGTAGGGGTTGCCGCGGTTTACCCTGATGCCGGCACGCAGGGATGCGATGGCAAGGTAGGTCCAGGTGAGGGCTGCGATTAGCCCAAAGAGCCAGCCGATGCCCGGAATGTTGCTGAGAACAATAGAGGCTGCCAGCATTAGGGTGGGTAGCAGGGTGAAGTCTAGGGCTTCACGGGATTCTTGTTCAGTGAAGGGGCCACGGCCTCGGTAGAGGTAGTAGATGACGGCCGCGGGAATGCAGCCTAGCACGCCCCCCAAGTGTGCAGCAGTTGCGATGTTGCGGTCTGCGGTAACAGACAGGTGTGCAGCGGTTGCAGATGACCCCTTGTAGGCGGTTGTGGAAGGTGCTGATGCGGTCTTCAAGAATTCTTCTCTTTGAGGTTGAAGGGCAAATGAGTGATAGATGGGGTTCTAAACCCATTGGTCATCATTTTAGTCAAAGCTGGGGGAGGGTGGTATATGTGAAGCCTACGAATTTTTGAGGAGTAGGACGATGTTAGTCACACCGAAAAAACTCTTAGCCTAGGCAGCTTGCCCATCGAGTGTCACAAAGTCAATCAGCTCTTCGACTGGCCCTAAGAGGGTCGGTTCAAGATCGGTGTAGCTATTGACCCGCTGAAGAATCGCATCCCAGCCGGCGCGGACGTCCTCAGATGTTTTGGCTGGGCGGCCAAAGCGCTGCAAGATACCGGTTTTCCAGTCTTCTCCCCGAGGGATCTGGGGCCAGGCCTGTACGCCTAGCACCTGGGGTTTCACAGCCTGCCAAATATCAACGAAGGGGTGGCCCACAATCAGGACGTTATCGCCGGCTCCAGCAACCTGCATGGCCTGCTGTGCTATGCGTTCTTCTTTGCTCCCTGCCACCAGGTGATCGACGAGAATACCGAGTTTTCGGTGGCTAGCTGGCCCAAAAGCTGCCACAGCCCCAGCGAGATCATCGACCCCGTGCAGGGGCTCCACTACGATACCTTCAACCCGCAGATCATGGCCCCACACTTTTTCAATCAGCTCAGCATCGTGCACGCCCTCAACCCAGATGCGACTGGCCCGCGCTGTACGCGCCTGAACACCGTCAAGAGCCACTGAGCCCGACCGGGAAATCTTGCGGGTAGCTGCAGGCTGCTTCTTCTGAGGCTTAATCAGGTTGATGCTGCGGCCTTCAAGCAGGAAGCCCGGGCCCAGGGGGAAGAACTTGATGCGCCCCCGTCGGTCTTCCAAACCTACCTGAGGGCCGGACGCCGTAGCCCGCACCTTAACTGCTGCTCCTACGAAGCCGGTGGCGGCGTCCTCAAGCACCATGCCGGGGGCTAAGGCAACCTGCGGCAGGGTAGGGCGGTGTGGGGTCAAATCGGTCTGGCCCCAGGTGTCTCGGTAGTCCATCGGTGTGCTTCTCACTCTCTCTTATAGGGGCATTAGCCATGAGCGTACCGAGTTCTGATTCTAGTTCACTGGTATTAGAGTTAATGGGTAACTTAGCACTCAAGACCATCAAGTGCTAACCTAACTCTGCAATATTCTTCGCCCCAGAGAAAACCTATGAGCCCAGGAGGTGCCGTGAACCACCCCAGACGCTTGCACGTCCTACAAGCCATCGTTGAAGAATACGTGCACACCCGTGAACCTGTTGGCTCTAAAACCCTACTAGAGCGGCACCATTTGGGGGTCTCAAGCGCCACCGTCCGCAACGATATGGCCGCCTTGGAAGAACAAGGCCTGATTCAAGCACCCCATGCCAGTGCAGGGCGGGTCCCCACCGACCAAGGCTACCGCCTCTTCGTTGACCAAATATCATCCCTACAACCCCTTTCAGAGGCCGAAAAACGAGCAATTCATACCCTGCTCGATAGCGCCGAAAGCGTGGATGAAATGATGAAAACTAGCGTGCGTCTACTCTCATCTCTCACCCACCAGGTGGCCATGGTGCAATACCCTGCCGGCCCGGCTGCCACCGTCCGCCATATCGAGCTGGTGTCCCTCTCAAGCACCACCGTGCTGCTGGTTCTTATTACCGATTCTGGCCAGGTCACCCAGCGTACTCTCACTGTGGCCCATACCCTTGAAGAACTTACAGTAGCCCGCCAATACCTCCTTGACCGCTATGCTCACCGTCCGCTCAACAATCTCACCACCGCAGAAGCGTCCGCCAGTGAAACACCACTCTACGGTGCCCTCCAGGAGGCCTTGCAGACCCTTGCCGCCCAAGACGCCTCATCACAGGTACTCATTGCAGGCACCTCCTATCTAGCTGCCTCCACCGTTGATTTTAGAGGCAGTATCGCCCCGGTGCTTGATGCCTTGGAAGAGCAAGTAGTCCTCCTTAAACTACTGACCGACCTGGAGCATGACGAGCGCGGCTTTGCAGTTAGCATCGGCTCTGAAAACCCCAGTGAGTCCCTGGCTGAAACCTCAGTGGTAGCCAGCAGCTACGGGCCTGGGGGAGCCGCCCACGTAGGAGTCGTTGGCCCCACCCGCATGGACTACACCAGCACAGTCTCCAAGGTCAACGCAGTAGCCCGCTACCTATCTAAGATTTTGGCTCAGGCATAAGCCTGCGCCTGCCCCTTTTACACCAGTCCACCGAAAGAGAGAACCAGTGAGTAGTCACTACGAAACCCTCGGCGTCTCCCGCGATGCCAGCCCCGAAGAAATCAAGAAGGCCTACCGTAAGAAGGCCCGTCAGCTCCACCCTGATATCAACCCTTCGGAAGAAGCCGCCGAGGAATTCAAGCGCGTCTCCCTAGCCCACGATGTGCTCTCCGACCCCGAAAAGCGCCGCATCTATGACCAGACCGGTAACGAAAACGGTACCGCCAGCGGTTTTGGTGGCGGCGGATTCGGCGGAGGCTTTGGAGGCTTCCAAGACATCTTCGACACCTTCTTCAACTCAGCCCCCCGTGGCCCCCAAAGCCGTGTACGCCAGGGGCAGGACGCCCTCATCAACGTCAAAATCGATCTCGAAGATGCTGTCTTTGGCGGCCAAAAACCCATCACCGTGGACACCGCCGTCACCTGCGACCATTGCAAGGGAGAAGGCACCGCAGAGGGCACCCACCCCGAAACCTGCGATACCTGCCACGGCCAAGGCTATATGCAGCGCCAGGTGCAATCGATTCTCGGTACCGTAGTGCAACCGGTAGAATGCCCCACCTGCCGCGGGTTCGGTACCGTCATCAAGCACCCCTGCGCTGAGTGCTACGGTGAAGGTCGTGTGCGTGAACGGAAGACCATCATCCTGAAAATCCCCGCCGGAGTCAGTGACGGCACCCGTATCCGCCTAACAGGCCAGGGCGAAGCTGGTACCGCAGGAGGCCCCAACGGGGACCTCTACATTGACCTGCATGTCAACCCCGACCCCACCTTCCGACGCGAAGACGATGACCTCCTTGCTACCGTCGGCGTGCCCATGACAGCCGCAACCCTAGGCACCACCATCACCCTCGAAACCTTCGATGGGCCCCAAGAAGTGCAGATTCCCACCGGCACACAGTCCGGTGAAGTCATCACCCTCAAAGACCTGGGCGTCAGCCACCTGCACGGCGGCGGACGCGGCGACTTGCGCGTCCAAATTGAAGTGCGCACCCCCACCAACCTCACCGAGGAGCAGAAGAACCTACTCAAGCAGTTCTCCGAGCTTCGCGGCGAAGACCTGCAGGTAAGCGAAACCGTCAACCACAAGCAAGGCGGGTTCTTCTCCCGTCTGAAAGACCACCTCAAATAGGATGACCCCATGAGCAACGCTGTCTACTACATCGAACCTGAAGAGCTAGCAGCTCTCACACCAGGTTCCACAGTGCACCTTACCGGCGATGAAGGGCACCACGCCCTGGTTAAACGCCCGGAACTCGGTGAAGGGCTCGATCTAGTAGACGGCCAAGGGCACCGGGCAATTACCCAGGTCATTGAGCTACGCCAAGACGGCCCTGTGCTTGAAGTAAATGAACTTGCCCAAGATTCAGTGGGCGTAGAAATCTACCTGGTGCAAGCCCTTGCTAAGGGAGACAGGGACATCCAGGCTATCGAGATGGCCACTGAACTTGGTGCCCACGGTATTGTGCCCTGGAGTGCTGACCGCTCAATTGTGCGCTGGAAGATGGAACGGGCCGTCAAGGCTCGGGCTAAGTGGCAGAATACTGTGAAGGCAGCAGCCAAGCAGTCCCGCCGGGCCCTGCTGCCCCCGGTCTATGAGCAGCATTCTACCGGTGAGTTGGCTGCCCTTGCCCAGGAACTAGGGCCAGAGGCTCTCTTCCTGGTACTGCACGAAGAGGCTGAGTATCGCCTGGTGCAGGCCCTGGACCAGCACCTGACCGATCAGGTCAAAGAAGTCTATTTTGTTGTTGGCCCAGAAGGCGGCATCAGCCCCCGCGAACTGGAACTACTAGCAGAAGCTGGGGCCCAGACAGTACTACTTGGCCCCGAAGTCCTCCGCAGTTCCACTGCCGGGGCCGCCGCCATTTCAGCACTCAACCTTGCTCTCAAACGCTGGTAAACCCTCTTCTGCTACAGGTAAAGTAAGAAATACCGCCTACGCTTTGTATCACAAGGAGCTCTGACAGCCCGCACGGGCATCTATGACTACCTCACCTATGGCTAGCAGCCGCCCTCTCTCTGTTGCCCGCACCTTCTCTTTCCGGTCAACCGAAGAAATGGTCGCAGTACTTGGCCCCCACGACGGAAACATCACCCTCATCGAGCAAACCTTCCCCGGTCTGACAATTCGCCCCAAGGGGCTAGATGTGGTCGTTACCGGCCCATCAGAAACCGTAGCCACCACCCTACGCCTACTGGCTGAACTCACCATTCTGGTAGAAAAAGATACCCAGGTTACTGGTGAAGTGGTCAAACGCATCATGGGTATGATGACCGCCAGCCTCTCTCATCCCGCAACCGCCATCAGCCAGAACATTCTGAGCTCTCGGGGTAAGAACATTCGCCCCAAGACCATCAACCAGAAATCATACGTTGATGCTATCGATGCCAACACCGTTGTTTTTGGTATTGGCCCGGCAGGTACCGGTAAAACTTACCTGGCTATGGCTAAGGCGGTGCAGGCTCTTCAATCCAAGGAAGTCAATCGCATCATTTTGACGCGCCCCGCTGTTGAAGCTGGCGAGCGCCTAGGCTTCCTCCCTGGCTCTTTGAACGAGAAAATCGACCCCTATCTGCGTCCGCTCTACGATGCCCTCCACGACATGATGGACCCTGAGACGATTCCTCGTCTCATGGAAGCTGGGACCATCGAGGTAGCCCCACTGGCCTACATGCGCGGGCGCACCCTCAACGATGCTTTCATCATTCTGGATGAAGCCCAGAACACCACGGTAGAACAGATGAAGATGTTCCTTACCCGTTTGGGCTTTGGTTCCAAGATGGTGATTACCGGGGATGTAACCCAGGTTGATCTTCCCGGTGGTCAAGCATCAGGTCTGAAGCAGATTCGTCAGATTCTAGAAGGGGTAGACGATATTCATTTCGCCCTCCTGCAGGCTGAGGACGTGGTACGCCACTCCCTGGTGTCGGATATTGTCAGCGCTTACGATAAGTGGGACGATGCCAAGAACTCGATGGAGCGCCGCCGCAACCGCAAGGTTAAGCGTCAAACTATTGAGGCTGCCGCTGAGAAATTATTGCAGCAGTCAGGTATCGAAGTTACTCCTGAAGAGAAGGCCTAGCCCGGTGAACGTAGAGTTTGAGATTGAAGAACCGGCTGCAGATACTAGCGCTTTTGTGCGCGAATCCTTTGATGCCGTCGATACAAGCACCCTTGAAAAGCTGGTAGCCCACGCCTTTGCCCACATGAAGGTTTCGCCTGAGACCGAGTTGTCAATTGCCATTGTGGGGGAGAGCGAGATGGAGCGTATCCACATGGACTGGATGGATTTGCCCGGCCCTACAGATGTGATGAGCTTCCCCATGGACGAGCTCACTCCCGGCAGTAACGAGGAGCTGGCTACCGGCGTCCTGGGTGATATTGTCTTGTGCCCCCCGGTTGCTGCCCGGCAGGGTGCGGACGCTGGCCACAGCACCCTTGATGAGCTCTGCCTGCTCACCACTCACGGCATCCTCCACTGCCTAGGTTTTGATCATGGGACAGCAGAAGAAGAAGCCGAAATGTTCAGTATTCAACGCAGCATTCTTGAAGAGTTTTTGGGGCGGCCAGCCCCTGTAGAGACGAGGCACTAACCGGTGCTCTCTTCTGCTGTGTTGGCCTGCGTCCTGCTGCTTTTGGTGTTGGTGGGCTATCTGCTTACTGCTGTTGAGTCCTCCTACACCTATCTGCCTCGGTCTGAAGCTCAGCGGTTAGGCAATGAGCCTGAAAACAAGAATATTCGAGCTATTCTTGCTGACCCTGAACCCTATTTCCGGTCCTTGCGTATGTGGCGGGTTCTGGCTGAGGTGTCCTCTGTTGTTTGTTTCTTTTTGCTGGTGCACGATCTCTTTAGCCGCGCCTGGGTCAGCGTCCTGGTGACCTTGCTGGTTATGACTGTTGTAGTCTTTGCTTTCTTTGGTGTGGCCCCTCGCTTGGTGGGGCGCACTAAGCATACTCAGGTCTTCTCTGCTATGGCCGGGATGGTGTATGGTTTGGGTGTTTTAACCCGCCCTTTTTCCTCCGCTTTGACTGCGCTCTCGCGTAAGGTCAGCCCCAAGAATTCTGAACAGGTGACCGGTATTTTTACCGAAGATGAGATTCTTGAGTTCGTTGATCGTGCCAGCACCTCTGCGGCAATTGAGGACGATGAGGCGGAGATGGTTCAGTCCATCTTTGAACTTGATGAGACCCGCATCCGCTCGATTATGGTGCCCCGTGCCGATATGGTCACCATTGATGTGACGGAGAGTTTCGATGACGCTATTTCCCTCTTTTTGAGGTCCGGTTATTCTCGTATCCCGGTCTTGGGGGAGTCTTTTGATGATGTGCGTGGCATACTTTATCTCAAGGACGCCCTGGCTGCCTCCCGTGAGGCGGGGGCCGCTGCCGAGAGCATGGGCCTTGCTCCGCTGATGCGCCCGGTGCGTTATGAGCCTGAATCTAAGCGTGTCATGGATTTGCTGAAAGAGATGCAGCGTGAGTCTACCCACGTTGCCGTGGTCGTTGATGAATACGGTGGCACAGCGGGCCTGGTGACTTTAGAGGATCTCATTGAAGAGCTGGTGGGTGATATTTCGGACGAGTACGATAACGAGAAGCCCGAAATTACTCTCCAAGATGACGGTACTTTCAAGATTAGCTCCCGGTTGAGTATCGTGGAGTTGGGTGAGCTCTTTGGCATTGAGCTTGATGATGAGGACGTCGATACGGTCGGTGGCCTGCTGGCTAAGCACCTGGGGCGTGTCCCAATTATTGGTAGTGAAGTTGTTGTTGAGGGTATCCATATTAAGGCCATTGGATCTCGTGGTCGCCGCAATAAGATTGGTACGCTCTCTGTTTGGGCAGACTCTGTGCCTCAACAACCTGTAGAGTAAAGCCCAGACATTACTTAATCCTGATATTGGAGTATCTGTATGGAATTTGCTTCCTTCCCCGAGGACTACACTGCGGGCTTTGCCGTTCTAGTGGGCCGCCCCAACGCCGGTAAGTCAACCCTCACCAATGCGCTGGTCGGGCAGAAGGTCGCGATTACTTCCAACCGACCTCAGACTACCCGCCATACTATTCGTGGCATTGTTCACCGTGAAGATTTCCAGCTAGTTCTGGTTGATACTCCTGGTCTGCACCGCCCGCGTACTTTGCTGGGTGAGCGTTTGAACGATATGGTGGCGCAGACTCTTTCTGAGGTTGATGTTATTGGTTTCTGTATTCCTGCTGATGAGAAAATCGGCCCTGGTGACCGTTATATCGCCCAGCAGCTAGCGGCATCGGGGAATAAGCCTATCGTTGCTATTGTGACTAAGGCCGATAAGGTGGGGCACGAACAGCTCACCGAGCAGCTTTTGGCTGTTTCGGCTCTGGGTGATGAGATTATGAGTGCTGAGCGTGTTGCTCGTAAGCAGCGCCGTGAGCGTCAGGAACGGAAGAAGAAGGGTGATGAGCTTCCTTTCCGTAAGGGGAGCGGCCCGGCTGCTAGCCGTACTCAGGGTAAGGCTACCCCTGCACCGGTTAATGACGGCCGTGGCGGCTGGGCAGATATTATCCCAGTTTCTGCGGTGAAGGATTACCAGGTAGAAGAGGTCGCCAAGCTGCTTTCCTCTTACCTGCCTGATTCGCCTCCGCTCTATCCTACCGGTGAGTTGACTGATGAGCCTGAGGCTACCCTTGTTGCTGAGCTGGTGCGAGAAGCTGCCCTCGAGGGTGTGCAGGATGAGTTGCCTCACTCGGTGGCTGTGACTATCGAAGAGATGGAGTTGCGGGAGGGGCGTAGCGCCGATAATCCTCTGCTTGATATCCATGTCAATCTTTTTGTGGAGCGTGACTCCCAAAAAGGAATTATTATTGGTAAGCGGGGCGCCCGATTGAAAGAAATCGGCCAAACTGCTCGCAAGAACATTGAGGCTCTGCTTGGGACCAAGGTCTTCCTCTCTATTCATGTGAAGGTAGCCAAGGACTGGCAGCGTGACCCCCGTGCCCTAGGCAAACTGGGTTTCTAATTCTCTTTGTATCAGGAGTTTTTCTCAGCTTTCTTGGCTAAGCTGGGCTGAAGAATCGGTTAGAACCCCCTACCGTCGACGAATCGGAGATAGCATTTATGGCGCCACAGGGTCACCCCTCGCAGCGAGTTGTTACGCCCCTGGGGCGTCATATGAGCAACCAGCCTCTTAAGTCTCAGCGGGTCAAGTGGGTAGCGCTTTCGTGCGTTGCTCTGCTCACTATGGTGGTTGCTTTTGGTGGCTTTGCTCTGATGCGTTTGCGCAGTAACGTGCAGACTGCCGAGATTAATATCGGTGAGTTGTCTTCGGATCTTGCCACTGGCCCTCTTGATATTCTCGTTATTGGTTCTGATACCCGTGCGGGCAATAATGACGTTTACGGTACGGCTGAGGATGCAGCTTCTGGTGCTCGTTCTGATGTCATGATGCTGGTTCAGGTCAGTGAGGACCGTTCAAACGTCAACGTTATCTCTTTTCCCCGCGATTTGATGGTCGATATCCCCAAGTGCACAGATGCCACGACGGGGCAGACCTACCCTGCAACTTCTGAGACTCAGATTAATGAGTCTCTTCAGCGCGGTGGGCCCGGGTGCACGGTAGCTACTATTAGCAACCTGACGGGCGTGGCTATTGACCACTTTATGCTGGTGGATTTTAACGCTGTGAAGGCTCTATCAAGTGTGGTAGGTGGCGTTGAGGTGTGCGTAACTGAGCCTATTGACGATACCTATAGTGGTCTCAAGCTCTCTGCTGGTACATCAAGTGTTGAGGGTGAACAGGCTCTGGCTTTTCTTCGTTCTCGTCATGGCTTTGGTGATGGTAGCGATACTGCCCGTATTCAGGCCCAGCAGAGCTTCTTAGCTTCGTTGCTGCGTAAGGTGCAGTCAGAGGGCACTCTGACTAACCCGTCGAGGTTGCTCAGTATTGCTGAGGCAATCACCCAGAATGTCACTATCGATCAGGAACTAACTCACCTAGGTAATTTGGTGAGTATAGGTTCCATTTTTGCCAGGGTCGATTTGAGCAAGGTGGTCTTTGCTACCGTCCCTAACGAGCCTTACCTCTACGATGGCAATAAGCTCCAGCTTTCGGCTGATGCTCAGGCTTTTTTCACTAAACTTCAGAATGATGAGTCCCTGGTTGAGCCAGTTTCTCCTGCACCTGCCGAGGTCAGTGAGACGTCTGCTCCTGCTGCGGAGCTGACCTATTCTCTGAGCGTGAGTGTTACCGATGCTAGCGGTGTTGAGAACCGAGCGGAAGAGCTGGCCCCTAAGATTGAGCAGGAAGGCTTTACCTCGGTTACTGTCGTATCTTCCGATGCGGTTTACACTGCTTCAACCATTTACTACCCCTACGGGTATGAGGCTGAGGCTCAAGCTATTGCGGATATCTTTGGTATTACTTCCTTGACGCCTTCGGAGCAGTACCTTGGTATTGGCCTTATCCTGGGTTCTGACCTTGCTGAGAGCGACACTATCGCTGCACCCGCTAGTGAACTTGCCACGGGTGTTACAGGTCAGACCGCCGATCAGGTGACCTGTCAGCAGTCCTTCAGTTACTAATCATCCTAGCCATATTCTCATGTGATGGACGGTTGCTAGCAGGTTCTTCACCGATGGGCCGTGTACGATACCGTGGCTGCCACTTTTCACCTCATCTAAGGTCAGTACGATGAAAAATTTCCAGAAGCCTGCACCCATGCCCGTGCACAAGTACGTGCCTTTTGATCAGCAGATTCAGGTCTCCCTCCCAGACCGCACTTGGCCCGGTAAAATCATGACTGCTGCTCCACGCTGGTGTGCAGTGGATCTGCGTGATGGCAATCAGGCTCTCATCGATCCCATGGACACCGAACGTAAGCTGGCTATGTTCAAGCTCTTGGTCACCATGGGTTATAAGGAAATCGAGGTTGGCTTCCCCTCAGCCTCAGCCACCGACTTTAACTTCGTGCGCACTCTCATTGAAGATGGGCTTATCCCCAACGACGTGACTATCCAGGTACTGGTGCAGTGCCGTGAGCATCTAATTCAGAAGACTTTCGAAGCTCTTGATGGGGCCCCTAAGGCTATCGTGCACTTCTACAATTCGACATCGGTTCTGCAGCGTCGTGTAGTGTTTGACCAGGACCAGAACGGCGTCTTGGACCTTGCCCTCACCGGTGCCCGTCTCTGCAAGAAATACGAAGAGCAGTTGGCGGGGAACACCAAGATTACCTACGAGTATTCCCCGGAATCCTTTACTGGTACCGAACTGGAATTTGCGGTACGGGTGTGCAATGCTGTGACTGATGAACTGGGTATTGGCGAAGGTAAGGAAGTCATTATTAACCTGCCTGCCACCGTTGAGATGGCCACCCCTAATGTCTACGCTGACTCTGTAGAGTGGGTGAGTCGCCATCTGACAAATCGCGAGTATGTCATTCTCTCCTTGCATCCCCACAATGATCGGGGCACAGGTGTTGCCGCAGCGGAGTTAGGCTATCTGGCAGGTGCAGATCGCATTGAGGGCTGCCTCTTTGGTAATGGGGAGCGCACCGGCAACGTCGATTTGGTTACCTTGGGTTTGAATATGTACACCCAGGGCATTGACCCTCAAATCGATTTTTCTGATATTGATGAGATTCGTCGGACTGTAGAGTACTGTAATCAGCTACCTGTGCATGAGCGTTCGCCGTACAGTGGTGACCTGGTTTTTACGGCTTTCTCAGGTTCACATCAGGACGCCATTAAGAAGGGCTTTGAGCGTTTAGAGAAGGACGCTGCTGAGCAGGGTAAGACCGTCGATGATATGGTGTGGGCTGTTCCTTATTTGCCGATTGATCCTAAGGATTTGGGGCGTTCTTATGAGGCTGTTATTCGTGTGAATTCTCAGTCGGGTAAGGGTGGTGTGGCCTACCTTTTGAAGAAGAGCTTTGGTCTGGATTTGCCTAAGCGTGCTCAACAGGAATTTTCTGCTATCGTGCAGGCTCAGACTGATGCCCGGGGTGGCGAGGTTGAGAGTAAGGCTCTGTGGGATATTTTTGCTGATGAGTATCTGCCCACTGATAAGACTGGTTCCCGTTGGGGTAAGTACCGCATTGAGTCGCTCTCTATTGATTCTAAGGAGCATGGGGAAACTACTATGCGGGTTGGCCTGAATATTGATGGGCATACCTATAACCGTGTGGGTCAAGGTAGTGGCCCGATTGAAGCCTTGCAGTCGATTTTGGCTAAGGAGGGTGTGGACGTCCGTGTGCTGGACTATTCGGAGCACACCTTGGCTTCTGCAGCAAGTGCCCAGGCTGCCTCCTATATTGAGACAGCGGTGGGTAGCAGGGTTCTGTGGGGTGTTGGTATCGATAGTTCAACGACTCGTGCCTCACTCAAGGCTATGATTTCAGCAGTGAACCGTGCGATACGTGATGATGTCTACAACTAAGGCTATTGGTGATAGCGCTATTGTTTTGCGCACCCAGGATTTGGGGGAGCATGACCGCATTATTATTTTGGCAACTCGACAGCATGGTGTTGTGCATGCGGTAGCTAGGGGAGTGCGTAAGAGTAGCTCAAAGATTGGGGCCCGGCTTGAGCCTTTTATGCTGGTCGATATTTCGGCTGTTCCGGGAAAAAATCTTGCTACGATTTCGCAGGTTGTAACTCGCAGGGCCTATCTGGGCCCTATTGTCAGCGATTACACTCGCTATACTGTAGCGACTGTTGTGGCTGAGGTTGCGGAGCAGCTACTCAATCATGAGCAGGAGCGCCTTGAAGAGCAGTTCACGCTTCTAGCTGGGGCGCTGTCAGCTTTGGCGCGGGGCGTTTACCCGCCCCACCGCGTCCTTGATTCGTATCTTTTGCGTGCCTTGCATAGGGCTGGCTGGAGTATGGCTATCGGTGCTTGTGCTGTTTGCGGTGTTCTTGATGAGCTCACCTATTTTTCTCCTGCCTTGGGGGTTGTGTGTACTGGGTGCGCCCGGGGTGGTGATTTTCCTCGGTTGAGCCCTTTAGCGCCTGCAGAACCTGCCTATTTGGCGGCTTTGGCTAGAGGTGACTGGGCTAGAATTTTGGCTGAGCAGTCGTCTGCTCTGTTGCAAAGGGCAGAACGGCATATTATTGATTATGTGCAGTGGCAGCTTGAGCGGCCGCTTAAAACTCTGTCTACCCTTGAGAAGGAAATCTAGTACATGACACCAGTGAAGCCTTATAGCCACCCCAGTGGTGCTTTAGCTCCTGCGATTCCGCGTAAGTTTGTTCCTCAGCATGTGGCTGTGGTGATGGATGGTAATGGGCGCTGGGCCAATGAGCGTGGCCTGCCTCGAACTGAGGGGCACCGTGCTGGTGAGGCTGCTTTACTTGATGTGGTGGCTGGCGCTATTGAGATGGGCATTCCTTTTGTTTCTGCGTATGCCTTTTCAACGGAGAATTGGCGCCGTAGCCCTGATGAGGTTGCTTTTATTATGCGGTTTTCTTCTGAGGTTCTAGAGCGTCAACTTGAGACTCTTAAAAGTTGGGGCGTGCGGATTCGCTGGGCTGGTCGCCGCCCTAGGCTGTGGACGTCGGTTATCAAGCTCCTTGAAAAGTGCGAAGAGGAAACCAAGCACAATACTGTGTGTACGTTAACTATGTGCGTCAATTATGGGGGGCGGGCAGAAATTGCGGACGCGGCGGCCTTGATTGCTGAGGACGTTGCAGCTGGCCGTATCAAACCTAAGCAGGTCACTGAAAAGACCTTCCAGAAATACTTGGATGAGCCTGACCTACCCGATGTTGATCTTTTCCTCCGCACTTCAGGGGAGCAGCGTTTCTCGAATTTCCTTCTGTGGCAGAGTGCTTATGCTGAGATGGTCTTTATGAACGTGTTGTGGCCCGATGTTGATCGGACTGTGCTCTGGCAGGCTGTGGAAGAATATGCCTGCCGTGACCGCCGGTATGGTGGGGCTGTTGATAAGGTGGCCACTTCCTAAGTTTCTCTCACACTAGGCGTAAGCCGCGGCAGAAAGGGGCCCTATATGCGGATCTACCCAACCCTGTTCACACTCTTTTTCAAACCCATGGATGCTGAGAAGGCCCACCACCTGGGCATGTGGGCGGTGCAGACTCTTCGCCGCACCGGTGTTTCACGCCTGGGTGAGCGCTTTTTAGCGCCCCACCCGTCACTGGCAACTGAGGTGATGGGGCTTTCTTTCCCTTCACCTTTTGGTATTGCTGCTGGCTTTGATAAGGGTGGCACGGCTATTGCGGCTTTGGGTCAGCTGGGGTTTGGCCATGTTGAAATTGGAACTATTACTGGTCAGGCCCAGCCGGGTAACCCTCAGCCTCGTCTTTTCCGTCTGGTAGATGATAAGGCCATTATTAATCGCATGGGTTTCAATAATGATGGGGCGGCGGTGGTGGGGCCGCGGGTTGCGGCAGCTCGTGCCGACCTTGAAGCGGAATACCGGGGTAAGGTTCGCCCTATCATTGGTGTTAATATCGGTAAAACTAAGGTGGTAGCTCTTGAGGATGCTATCGAGGACTACCTGGTAAGTACTAGGGTTCTTGCGCCTCAGGCTGATTATCTTGCGGTGAATGTCAGTTCACCTAATACTCCGGGTCTACGGGATCTTCAGGCCATTGAGACGCTGGAGCCTCTGCTGGAGGCTGTGCGTGCTGAGGCTGATCGGGTGGTACAGGGCCGTCGTGTGCCTTTGGTGGTAAAGATTGCCCCGGATCTTGCAGATGAGGATATTAAGGACGTCGCTGCGATGGCTCTCCGTCTTGGGTTAGACGGTATTATCGCGACTAACACCACTATTGCCCGTGAGGGGCTAGGGCTGGTGAGTTCTCAGAGTAAGATTCAAGAAATTGGGGCTGGTGGCCTATCGGGTGAGCCGCTGAAGAATCGTTCTTTGGAGGTTCTACGTCTGCTTAAAGCTAAGGTTGGGGATCAATTAGCTCTTATTTCGGTAGGTGGTGTGACGACAGCTCAGGACGTTGCTGACCGTCTGAAGGCAGGGGCCAGCCTGGTGCAGGGGTATTCAGCTTTTATCTATGAGGGGCCGCTATGGGCAGCTCACATCAATCGTGGACTACTGAAATTGGGGAAAACCCGCTAGACTGAACACGTGAGATCATGACGTAAAGGGGCGCTACCTCAATATTGAGGTAGCGCCCCTTTGAATTTAAGAGCAAAGCTCTTGTGGGGTGGGCTGCGGTGTAATTTTACTTGGGGTATTCGCCGCGCTTGACCTGAGGCTTCGGCAACCGGAAGCGGCGGAGCATCATCACGCGATTGAAAGCGTAAAAGCCGGAACGGGGCTCGATGGAGCCAAACTTTTCGATGAGTTTCTTTTTGAGCCCGCGCCACATAATCATGTAGTCGATGACCCAGAGCAGAATCATGCCCCACATGAAGAAACTGGTGTATGGCTGCATGTTGGGGGAGAAAAGCCCCACAATGAAAACAGCTAAGATGACGATAATCATGATGTCACCCAGATTGAAACGAGCATCGACATAGTCGCGAATATAACGACGCTGGGGGCCCCGATCGTTGACGGGCAGAAAGCGTTCATCGCCAGTCTGCAAGGCATGCTGCTGCTTAGCGCGTAGCTCACGCTCGGCCTCACGCTGAGCGTCCTTTGCTGCCTTACGGTCGGCAGGAACCAGGGGAGTGCGACGGGCTGCTTCACGTTCTTTGCGGGAGGGGGTAGGGCGCCCCTTAGGCGCGGTGTACCCCGGCTGGTGAGGTTCAGGGCTTTCGGCTGCTACAGGGGTAGCTTGGGCAACCACAGAACCAGTATTATCTGATGATTTCTTATTACGACCTAACACTCCTTAAGAATAACCAAGTTCATGCGTAGATATATAGTTGAAGCGTATTCTGAGATGTATGACAACACATGATTTCGATTTTTCTGCCCGCCCATCTTTGGCCGCCTATATCGAAGAGAATTTTGAGACTCAGCTTGAGCGTTTAGCAGAGCTTGTAGCTATCCCTTCGGTTGCCTGGGAGTCTTTTGATCTTTCTGAAGTGCAGCGTAGCGCTGAAAAGGTGAAAGAACTTGCTGAAGAAGCTGGTTTTGAGAGTGTTGAAATCCTCTCAGCTGAGTATGGTGGTGGCCAGCAGGGCATGCCTGCGGTCGTGGCTCATTCGCCAGCTGCACCAGGTTTCCCGACGTTTTTGCTCTATGCCCATCACGATGTTCAACCCGCCGGTGACCCTTCTTTGTGGGATACTGAGCCTTTTGTGGCAACACGTCAGGGCGATCGTCTCTATGGCCGTGGCACTGCAGATGATAAGGCGGGAGTCCTTGTTCATTTAGCTGCTTTCACAGCGGCACGAGAAGTACTAGGTGATGACTTTAAGGTCGGTGTCACTCTCTTTATTGAGGGTGAGGAAGAAGCCGGTTCCCCTAGTTTCGAGAGCTTTTTGCAGACCTACCGCGATAGGCTCGCTGCGGACTACATAGTTGTAGCAGACTCAGCCAATTGGAAGAGGGGAGTACCTGCCCTAACAGCAAGCCTGCGAGGGGTCGTCAGCGGTGATATCTCAGTAGGGGTAAGTAGCCATCCTGTTCACTCCGGTGTGTTCGGTGGCCCTCTTCTGGACGCCAACACGGTCTTGATCCAGTTACTTGCTACCCTTCATGATTCTCAAGGTTCAGTTGCAGTTGAAGGTTTGGTGATTGCACCTGAACCTGATGTTGAATACCCTGAGGCCGATTTCCGTGCCGATTCAGGAATCCTCGACAGCATGAACCTAGCAGGTCGCGGTTCAATCTCATCACGCCTCTGGTCTCAGCCAGCTATCTCTATCATCGGTATGGACATCACCCCGGTTGCCGAATCGTCAAACACCATCGCTGCACGAGCCAAGGCGCGCATCAGCGTCCGCCTCGCCCCTGGCCAAGACCCCACCGCAGCCCACCGTGCTCTTGCCAAACACTTCGCAGAGCACAACCAGTACGGAGCAGAGGTTACCTATCAGGCCGAAGATTCAGGACAGCCCTACCAGGCCGACCTTACTGGTAGTGGAACCCAACTAGCCTTGGCAGCCCTGGCAGAAGCCTGGGGAGTAGAGCCAGTCACTACTGGCCTAGGCGGGTCTATCCCCTTCATCGCCACCCTCACCGAGGTCTACCCAGAGGCTCATATTCTCATCACCGGCATCGAAGACCCAGACACCCGCGCTCATAGTGCTAATGAGTCCCTTTTCATCCCAGATTTTCACACAGCAATCTTGGCTGAGGCCTTGATGCTGGCAGCAGCTCATACCGCGCACTAAGGTATTCACTCGACCGCGAACATCTCGCGCCTTGCACCCAAGACGCGTAAGATTGACATCAAGATACCCCACGAAAGGATTGCTTATGTCTGAGGCAGTACTTGATGAACTTCCCACCCACGGTGTGAACCTCACCGAGGTAGCAGCGCAGAAGGTTCGCTCCTTACTCGAACAAGAAGGACGTACCGACCTACGCCTTCGTATCGCCGTACAGCCCGGTGGCTGTTCAGGTCTGATTTACCAGCTCTACTTCGATGAGCGGGTACTCGATGGGGACGCAGTACGCGACTTCGACGGGGTAGAAGTGATTGTTGACCGTATGAGCGTTCCTTACCTCGATGGTTCAACTATCGATTTCGAAGACACCATCCAGAAGCAGGGGTTCTCGATTGATAACCCTAACGCCCAGGGTTCTTGCGCATGTGGAGATTCTTTCCACTAGGAAGTGCCTCAAACAGTTCCCTGAAGTGGGGGTATGCTCCGGCATGCCCCCACTTTCTTATCTCCGCTTACTCAAACGTGAAATACTTACGTAATGACACGTCAGTTCGTTGACAGGTTGTCACCAGAAACACCCGTTTGCGGGTAAGCTCGTATTGAAAGAAAAATCACTTGGATTAGGGCTGTCCGCACACAGCACCAGGTGACACGCACATCGCTACAGGAAGGGCCGTCTGTGAGTTCGCAGCATCGAACCAGCAGCATGGGGCTTAAAGGCAAGGCAGTAGCCACTGCCAGCGCCGTTTCAGCGCTGCTCTTGACCGGTTGTTCAGAACAGGCATCAGTGGGCTGGCTGCCTACTCAGCGTGGTGTAACCGATAACGCCGATACCATCATGAGCCTCTGGATTGGTACATGGATTGCCGCGTTGGCTGTAGGTCTAGTGACCTGGGGCCTCATGCTCTGGTGCATCATCGCCTACCGTCGCCGCAAGTACGAAACCGGCTACCCCCGCCAGGTGAGCTACCACGCTCCGCTAGAAATTTTCTACACCGCTATCCCGATTATTCTGATCGTCAGCTTCTTCACTTTCTCAGACCAGGCCGAGCGTGAAATCACCGCTCCCAAGTCTGAGACCGCAGCCGTCACCATCGAGGTCTACGGTAAGCAGTGGGCCTGGGACTTCAACTACCTGGACGAAGACGTCTACTTCGCTGGTGTGCAAGCACGCCTAGACAAAGAAGGAAAAGTCGGGGTAGAAGAGACCCTCCCAACCCTCTACCTGCCCGTCGACTCAACCATCGATTTGCAGCTTAAGTCTCGTGATGTCATCCACTCCTTCTGGGTCCCCGCTTTCCTTGAGAAACGCGACACCATCCCGGGCATGACTAACCACATGTACTTCACCACCGGTTCCGAGCCCGCACGCTACCAGGGTAAGTGTGCTGAACTCTGCGGTGAGTACCACTCCGAAATGCTCTTCAACGTTGAAGTTGTCAGCCAGAAAGACTACGACGCCTACATCCAGTCACTGCGCGATATGGAGAACATTGGCCGTCTGGGTGATGAGTACAACCGTAATCCCAACATGAACACCAAGAACTAAGAGGTAACCCCGTGACTACTCCTGAGTATTCAGATGAGACAACCGGTAGCGTTGTTCCGCGGGTGGTTCCCAAGTCCAAGGGGCGAATCATCGTCAACTGGCTGACGTCCACCGACCACAAGACCATCGGGTACATGTACCTGATCGCTTCGTTTATTTTCTTCTGCTTTGCCGGTGTCATGGCTCTGCTAATGCGCCTTGAACTCTTCTCTCCCGGTATGCAGTTCCTCGAAACCAAGGAACAGTTCAACCAGCTCTTTACCATGCACGGCACCCTCATGCTGCTCATGTTTGGCACCCCGCTGTTCACCGGTTTCGCTAACATTCTGGTGCCCCTACAGATTGGTGCCCCCGATGTTGCCTTTCCCCGCCTGAATTCCCTAGCCTTCTGGTTCTTCCTGTTCGGGTCTCTGGTAGCTATCGCTGGCTTCCTCACCCCCCAGGGTGCAGCCTCCTTTGGCTGGTTCGCCTATGCCCCCTTGAACAGTGCCACCTACAGCCCCTCTGTGGGTGGAGACCTCTGGGTCTTCGGTCTAGCTCTGCAGGGCTTCGGCACCATCATGGGTGGTGTCAACTTCTTGACTACCATCCTCTGCATGCGTGCCCCTGGCATGACCATGTGGCGTATGTCGGTCTTCACCTGGACCACCCTGATCACCTCCATCCTGATCATCATGATCTTCCCGCCGCTGGCGTCCGCCCTGTTCGCCCTCGGTATGGACCGTCGTCTCGGTGGCCACATCTTCGACCCCGAAAACGGTGGGGCTGTGCTTTGGCAGCACCTCTTCTGGTTCTTCGGGCACCCCGAGGTTTACGTTCTGGCGCTGCCCTTCTTCGGCATCGTCTCAGAAATCATTCCTGTCTTCTCCCGTAAACCGATTTTCGGTTACAAGGGCCTGATTTTTGCGACCATCGCTATCGCAGCACTGTCCGTTACCGTGTGGGCCCACCACATGTACGTTACCGGCGCGGTCATGCTGCCCTTCTTCTCTTTCATGACCATGCTGATTGGTATTCCTACCGGCGTGAAGTTCTTCAACTGGATTGGCACCATGTGGCAAGGCTCCATCACCTTTGAGACTCCTATGCTCTGGGTTATTGGCTTCCTGGTTACCTTCCTCTTCGGTGGTCTGACCGGTATTATCCTGGCCTCCCCGCCGCTGGACTTCCACCTGTCTGACTCCTACTTCGTAGTTGCTCACTTCCACTACGTCATCTTCGGCACTCTGGTCTTCGGCATGTTCGCTGCCCTCTACTTCTGGTGGCCTAAGTTCACCGGCAAGATGCTCAATGAGCGCCTGGGCAAGATCCACTTCTGGCTACTCTTTGTCGGCTTCCACATGACCTTCCTCATCCAGCACTGGCTGGGCGTTGACGGTATGCCCCGCCGCTACGCAGACTACATGCCTGAAGATGGCTTCACCTGGATGAACCAGCTTTCAACTGTAGGTTCTATGATTCTGGCAATCTCCATGATTCCTTGGTTCTGGAACATCTACACCACTGCCCGCAACGGCAAGCGCGTTGAGGTTGATGACCCCTGGGGCTTCGGTGGCTCACTAGAGTGGGCAACTGCCTGCCCGCCCCCGCGCCACAACTTCACCGCCCTGCCCCGTATTCGCTCAGAGCGCCCTGCACTTGATCTGCACCACCCTGAGCTGTCCACCAACAATGACATTGCCGCGGCAGCCCGCCAGGCTACCGCAGGCTAGGAGGCCACAGTGAAACTTCTTGCAAAGATTTTCGGTCTCATCGGTATCTTCTTGATTCCTGTGGGTATCGTCTACGGTTTCATGACTCACTTCACCGAATGGGCTGGTTTCCCCGCCATTCTGGCAACTGCTGTGATGTGTCTTTTCCTCTGGTACTTCCTGAGCTTCACCGATAAGAAGCACCCGGAGATGCCCTATGAGGATCTTGACGGAGAAATCGCTGACGGTGCTGGTGACTACGGTTTCTACTCACCGTGGTCATGGTGGCCCCTCTTCATCGGTCTTGCCTGCACCATCGTTGTTGTTGGGCTGGCAATTGACTGGTGGATCGTCCTTATTGCCATTCCTTTCGCAGCAGCTGCTGTGCTGGGTTGGGTTTACGAGTACAGCCGCGGCGACCACGCCCACTAAAACAGCCTTATAGGTTCAACAGGGGTGGGGCCCCTCTCCCATGGGAGAGGGGCCCCACCCCTGTGCTGTGTACAGCCAGCAGCTGCTACGAGATAGTGGTGGGGGTCAGGACGGCACAGGACGGCACAGGACGGCACAGGACGGCACAGGACGGCACAGGACGGCACAGGACGGCACAGGACGGCACAGGACCAGCGTCCGCCCTATCTTCAGCGCTACTGAGGCAACACGCCGAACCGTAGACGAGTTCCTCGATACTTTTTTCAAGGTTTCAGCACACCTCCGTGAGCCAGTCTCTCTCATCTTGCCCGATTGTCCTGCTTAAAGGCATGTGGGGCACCCCATCAGGGGTGCCCCACATGTTTACTACAACCGTATTTTATTGTTCGATGGGTTCAGCTTTGTGAGAGCCAACCGCAGGTGAACCGTGCGACTCTTGGTGAGCGGCTTCGAGTTCGGCGGGAGTTACAGCAACCACGCGATCTTCGAACCAGATCTTTGAGAGACCTGCGCGGGTCTTCTCGATTAGACCTACCTTACCCTTCTTATTGGGCTGTGCCGGGATGGGTTTGGGGGATTCGAAGGAGACGAGCTCGTAGCGGCGGTACTCGTCCAGGGGCTTGTGAACCTCGATGAATTCGCCGTGGGGGAGCTGGACGACCTTACCGGTTTCGATACCGTGCAGTACGAGCTCACGGTCCTTGCGCTGCAGGGCCAGGCAGATGCGCTGGGTGATGAAGAAGCCGATGAGGGGACCGAATACGAAGGTAAAGCGGAGCCAGTAGGCGACGTCATTCAGTGAGACGTGGAAGTGAGTTGCGATCAGGTCGGAGCTTGCCGCAATCATCAAGGAGGCGTAGCCGATGATGCCTGCTACACCTACACCGGTGCGGAAGGGGGCGTTGCGGGGGCGGTCCAGGATGTTGTGAACACGGTTGTCCTTGGTCACCCACTGCTCAATCCAGGGCCAGAAGACCATAGACATCATGACTGAGCCAGCCATGAGAGCGAAGGGCAGCAGGACGCTGAGCACCCAGGTGCCACCGAGGAATTCGAATTCCCAGGGCCAGGGCCAGACGCCGGGCCATAGGCGGAGGGCGCCATCACCGAAACCTACGTACCAGTCAGGCTGGGTGCCAGCTTGTACCGGTGAGGGGTCGTAGGGGCCGTAGTTCCAGATCGCGTTGATGGTAAAGGTCGCCCCGAGGAAGGCGATGATACCGAAGACGATGAAGAAGAAGCCGCCAGCCTTAGCTGCGTAGACCGGTCCGACGGGGAAGCCAACGACGTTGGTTTCGGTGCGGCCGGGGCCGGGGTACTGGGTGTGCTTGTGCAGTACAACCATGAACATGTGGATAGCCACCAGCAGTAGAAGCATGGCTGGGATAATCATGATGTGCAGGGTGTAGAGGCGACCAATCACTGCGGTGCCGGGGAACTCGCCGCCAAAGAAGAAGAGCGAGATGTAGGTACCGACGAGCGGGATTGATTTGAGGATGCCATCGATGATGCGCAGACCGTTACCGGAGAGGACGTCATCGGGCAGGGAGTAGCCGGTGAAGCCTGCCAGAATACCGATGATAAGCAGGGTGCAACCGACGACCCAGTTCAGTTCACGGGGTCGGCGGAAGGCGCCGGTGAAGAAGACGCGGAGCATGTGCACGGTCATTGCCATCATAAACATGAGGGCGGCCCAGTGGTGAATCTGGCGCATGAGCAGGCCACCGCGGACGTCAAAGGAGATGTCCAGGGTGGAGGCGTAGGCGGCAGACATGTGGGTGCCCTTCATGGGGACGTAGGAACCGTCGTAGGTTACTGACACCATGGTGGGGTTGAAGAAGAAGGTCAGGAAGGTGCCTGAGATGATCAGGATGACCAGGCTGTAGAGGGCGACTTCACCGAACATGAAGGACCAGTGGTCGGGGAAGATTTTGCGACCAAATTCTTTGACGATACCTGAAGCACCAACACGCTGGTCAAGGTAGTGGGCAATACGACCGGTTGAGGTTTTTGCCGTGTAATCAGATTGCATTGACGTTGACATTATGCTTCACCTGCCATTTCCTTCATGTGCTGTGCACGCTCCCAGTAGCCGGGGCCAACGGGTTCGTGGAAGTCACTTTGTGCAACCAGGTAGCCTTCTGCATCAACTGCGATGGGCAACTGGGGTAGGGCGTGCCCTGCGGGCCCAAAGATGACCTTGCATTCTTCTGCCGCGTCGAAAGTTGACTGGTGGCAGGGGCAGAGCAGATGGTGGGTGCGCTGCTCGTACAGGGCGATGGGGCAGCCTACGTGAGTACAGACCTTGGAGTAGGCGTAGATGCCGTCCACGTTCCAGTTTTCACGGCCGGGGGTGACTTTCTTGATGTCAGCGGGGTCCAGGCGCATGAGGAGCACAACGGCCTTTGCCTTTTCCTCTAGGTAGCCGTTCTCGTGGGTCAGGCTGGAGAGGGTTTCGGGTAGGACGTGGTAGGCAGAGCCTAGGGTGACATCTGCTGCCCTGATGGGGGTGCCGGAGGGGTCGCGCACTAAGCGGACGCCTTCGTCCCACAGGGTGTACTTGAGTACTGAGGGGTCTGCCGGGCCTAGGTCACGGAAGAGGGTGACGAAGGTGAGGGGAGCGAGGATAAGGGAACCGATGAGGGTGTTTCGAAGGAGTGGGCGTCGTTTGATGCCTGATTCTTCGATAATGGTTTCAACGATTTCTTGGGCCTCTGCGCGGTCCTCTTCAGAGGTGACCGCGTGACGCTCTTCGACCATCTCGCGGTCGGGCATGAGTGAGCGTGCCCAGTGGACGATACCGATACCGATACCGAACATGGCAAAAGCGATGCCCAGACCCAGCAGAAGGTTCTGCAGGCGAAGCATATTGTTTGCTTCGGGGTTCATGACATCGTAGAAGTTGCCGCTGACCTCTACACCGAAGTAGCCAATCCAGAAAAGCAGGGAGCCCAGCATGGAGATGACGAAGAGCAGAACTACCTGTCGTTCGGCACCCTTAGCTTTTTTGGTATCGACGTCGGTGAGTCGGGGGGCATGCGGGGGGAGTCCGGGGTTAGCGAACTTCTCCTGGTGTGCCTCCGCAGAGGTAACTACGGCGACTTCTTCATGTGCGCCGTCACTATGGTTTCCCATGTGTTGCCTCAAATCTTCCTTGGTACGAAATTTATGTGTGTGGGTGAGCTTATGCAGCTCGTGAAGTGAGCCAGAGGGTGAATGCTATGACGATGACTAGGCCGAGGGTCCAGATGAGCAGACCTTCAGATACGGGGCCGAGTGATCCCAGTTTGAAACCACCAACTGATGTGTTAACTTCCTGGGACTTCAGGTAGGTAATGACATCGCGCTTTTCTTCGGGGGTGATGTTTGCGTCGTTGAAGACGGGCATGTTCTGCGGGCCGGTTTCCATGGCCTCGTAGATGTGCTTCTCTGAAACGCCCATGAGGGTGGGGGCAAACTTACCGCGGGTTAGAGCACCACCGACACCAGCAGCGTTGTGGCACATGGCGCAGTTTGCTAGGAATACCTTTGCGCCGTTGGCAGCATCGCCCTGGGCAACATCCAGGTATTCTTCCTCGGGGATGGTGGGGCCGGCGCCAAGTGATGCAACGTAGGCTACGAGTTGCTGAGTCTGCTCATCATTGAACTGGCCGGGCTTAAGCTGGGCCTGAATGCCTTGCATCTGCATGGGCATGCGGCCGGTACCTACCTGGAAGTCAACAGCAGCGGCACCTACACCGATGAGGGAGGGGCCGTCGGCGGAGCCTTCTGCCTTGGTGCCGTGGCAGGTGGCGCAGTTGGCGAGAAAGAGTTTCTGGCCTTCTGAGATGTCTTCTGCAGTGTAGGTGGTGCTTGTAGCGGCTTGAGCCTCGTTAGTAGCCGTGGCAACTGCGTAGAGGCCACCAGATAGGAGGAGGGCAAGGGCAAGCAACACGAGAGCTGCGAGCGGATGACGTCGCTTGTGAGAAAGTGCTTTCACGTCGTTGTTCCTTTGTGTGTGCTAGTTGGTTTACTTTTAGCGGTTACCGGTTACTTAAGGAAGTAGACGATGATGAACAGGGCGATCCACACGATGTCTACGAAATGCCAGTAGTAGGAAACAACAATTGCTGAGGTTGCTTCGTAGTGACCAAAACGCTTAGCGACATAGGCACGGCCGATGATTAGCAAGAAGGCGATGAGGCCGCCGGTTACGTGCAGGGCGTGGAAACCGGTGGTGATGTAGAAGGCTGAGCCGTAAGCACTTGATGCGATAGTCATACCTTCAGCGACAAGGTTGGCGTATTCGTAGGCCTGGACGGAGACGAAGAACGCACCCATGATGAAGGTGAGAAGGAACCATTCGACCATGCCCCATTCGCGGACATTGAAGATGGAACCGGTGCGGCGGGGCTTGAGCTGCTCAGCTTTGAAAACACCGAACTGGCAGGTAACAGAGCTCAGTACCAGCACGATGGTGTTGGCCAGAGCGAGAGGGACTTCAAGCAGCGGTGTGTTCTCGGCCCAGATATCGGGGCGAGAGGCGCGCAGGGTGAAGTACATTGCGAACAGGCCGGCGAAGAACATGAGCTCGGAGGCGAGCCAAACAACGGTGCCAACAGACACCTGATTGGGTCGATTTAGGGCGGTATGCGCCGACTTACTGGGGGTATGGGTTGCAGTTGTCACATAGACATTATGTCTGTAAAACTGCCCGTGAACCAAGAGGTAAGGGGGTTTACTAGCAGGTGTGTTGTAAATTGTGGACGTTTACCCTATTATTCTGCGGGTTTTGATAGGGTATTGCCGACACGTTGTATGTAAAACTTGCGTAACTCAAAGCTTTGCCGGGCTGGTTATGACGGCATGAGGCCTATGTGTCTTGTGAACTCGCTCGAAGGCTTAAAGAACCGTAGAATGTGAGCTATGACAGGCACCATTACATGGAAACGTATTCTTAACCAGCTCGTAGCTCAGCAGGAGCTCTCTCCAGATCAGATCACCTGGGCTATGCAAGATATTATGTCGGGTTCTACTCCGGAAGCGATTTTAGGCGCTTTCCTTCTTGGGCTTCATGTTAAAGGTGAGACTCCTGCAGAACTAGCAGCCTTAGCTCAGGGAATGCTTGATAAGGCAGAGCCTATTGAGGCAACCCGGGATGCTGTAGATATTGTGGGAACTGGGGGAGACCAGCAGAATACTGTCAATATTTCGACCATGGCCTCTCTCGTCATTGCCGGTGCTGGGGTACCCGTCATTAAGCACGGTAACAGGGCTTCTTCGTCTTCAAGTGGTAGTGCAGATGTTCTAGCTGAGTTGGGCATTAACCTTGACTTGAGCGTTAAGGACGTTGCCGGAGCGGTTGATGCCGCTGGTATCACCTTCCTTTTTGCCCAGGTTTTTCACCCCTCCATGCGGTATGTAGCGCCGGTTCGTCGCGCCCTTGGTGTTCCCACGGCTTTTAATTATCTTGGCCCTATGACCAACCCAGCCCGTGTACGTTCCTCAGCTATTGGGGTAGCTGACCCTGCAATGGCTGAAAAGATTGCTGCAGTATTTGCATCTCGTGGTGACCATGCACTGATTTTCCGAGGTAATGATGGCCTGGATGAAATCACCATTACTGGCGCATCCCAGGTGTGGGAGACCACCGAGGGGGCAGTAGAGCATCATGTGTTAGCCCCCACTGATTTTGGTATTGAACTTGCTAGCCTGGATGATTTGCGTGGGGGAGATGCCCGCCATAACGCTCAGGTTTTTCATGAGGTACTTGATGGAGCTAGTGGCCCTATTATGAATGCGGTTCTGCTGAATGCTGCGGCGGGTCTTACTGCCTACCGTCCGGTTGATCACCGTCCTTTTGCAGAACGATTTGAGGACGCCTTGCAGGAGGCTCGCAGATCAGTAGAGACAGGCAAGGCTAAGGCTGTACTTGAACGATGGGTTTCCTATAGCAACAGTAAATAAATATCAAAGGTCGGCCCCAGAGAATCTGGGGCCGACCTTATTTCTTCAAAGACTATGATTCGTTCATTCTATGACTTACGACGCAGAGCCCACAGGATCAGACGCCAGCCAACCAAGAAGAGTAGAAGGGTGATAGCAGATACAATCACGAAGGCGGTTGCAGCGGTGTCACCAAACGATAGGCGCAGGCCGAGCCCAAGCACCAGGGTGCTAACCCACATCATAAGACCTTCTAGTAGAAGGGGAAGCTGACGCCTAGATTTCACCACCCAAATACCTATATGGCCAGCACCTGCAGCTATCAGGAAAGGTGCTGCGGTAACCAGTATCTGTGATAGAGATTCACCGTGGCTCACAAGTCCAAGGGCAATAAACAAGAGGACGAGGGCCAGATCGACAAGGGCACGAACTGGCTGGGAAAGATATTTGCCTGAGTCAACTGAATTGCGCATAGCTTTACTCTAACGCAGTCAGGTGCCAACTATGGTCGCAGGTATCGTGAGGGGCGAACTATGGGGCGCGCTGGCGTATGGAGGGGAGTATTTTTATGTCTACTTTACATAATGTATATTATCGGCTTTATGGATATGTAGTTGAGCTGGTCAAATTCTCTTTTACTTGACCACCAAAGGCACCTGTCATCACAGGCTAGAACTAGCAGAGAAGAAGTTCATCAGGGAGAATAGATAAAGTACCAGCACACCAACCTGTGGGAGGTAGACATGATTGACTGGTTTACTCAGAACCTTTGGGCCTTCTGGCTCACCGCTGCCCTAATTCTGGCTATTATCGAAATTCTGCTACTGGACTTCGTCTTTCTCATGATGGGTCTAGCCGCGCTGTCGGTAGCAGCAAGCACTCCTTTCATAGATTCATTTGTCTGGCAGGTTGTTCTTTTTGCGGTCATTAGCATTGCCCTGCTACTGGGTCTCAGGCCACCACTCATTAGGCGCTTCCACCAAAGTTCCCCCGATATTGCCATGAATTCTGATGGGCTCATCGGGCAAGAAGCCCTCGTAACCCAGACAGTCACCGACCAGACTGGGCTAGCCCGGGTTGCTGGTGATACCTGGACGGCCCGCCCTGAAGATAGCCAGCAGGTTCTACCTGAAGGGTCCAAAGCAACCGTAGTAGCCATCCGCGGGGCAACTGCTTACCTAACTCCCCTCAGCAGAAATTAAACTTTAACTTTAAAGATAAGGTCGTAACCTATGACAGCTCCATTACTGACAACAACTATCCTGCTCACCGCCCTTGTGCTGCTGGTTCTCATCACCCTGCTCAAGGCTGTACGCATCATCCCCCAAGCCCGCGCTGGCATCGTCGAGCGTCTGGGTAAGTACCACACCACCCTCAACCCGGGCTTCCACGTAACAGTCCCCTTTATCGACCGCGTCCTACCCCTCATTGACCTGCGTGAACAAGTCGTGTCGTTCCCCGCACAATCGGTAATTACCGAAGACAACCTGGTCGTTGGCATCGACACCGTGGTCTACTTCCAGGTCACTGACCCCAAGGCAGCCACCTACGAAATCACCAACTACATCCAGGCTGTCGATGAGCTCACCAGCGCCACCTTGCGTAATGTGGTCGGTGGCCTCAACCTGGAAGAAACCCTGACCTCACGCGATCAGATTAACACTGAGCTCCGAGGTGTTCTCGATAGCACCACCGGGCGCTGGGGCATCCGCGTTTCCCGCGTAGATATCAAGGAAATTCAGCCTCCCCTCTCTATCCAGGACTCCATGGAAAAGCAGATGCGAGCAGAACGCGACCGTCGCGCCGCCATTCTGACCGCAGAAGGCCAGAAACAATCTCAAATTCTCACCGCAGAAGGTGACTCACGCGCAGCCATTTTGCGGGCAGAAGGTGAAAAGCAGTCCCAGATTCTCACCGCAGAAGGTGATGCGAAAGCAGCAATCCTTCGTGCAGATGGTGAAGCTCAGGCTATCCAGAAGGTCTTCCACGCTATCCACGCCTCAAACCCCAGCCAGAAGCTACTGACCTACCAGTACTTGCAGACCCTGCCCAAGCTGGCTGAAGGCGATGCTAATAAGCTCTGGTTTATCCCTACCGAATTAGGCGATGCCCTGCGCGGTATCGGCAATGCCTTCTCACCCCAGGTAGATGACGGTACCCCCGAAGGTGAAGAAGATTCTCACCAGGTAACTCCCCCAGCCTCTACCCTGGTCGATACCCCGGTTATCCGCGTCACCCCTGAAGATCTCAACCCCAACCTCGATAAGCTCGATAGCGGTGTAGAAATCCCTCAGGACGGCGAGCTGCCCACCAGCGAATCTGCTCAGGGCCCAGCCCCGCACACCCCTGGCGCCTAATGGTTATAATAGATATTTGGCCTGCACGGTTTAATTCGCCTTTGAGCGCTCAAAAGCCTGCAAGCAGTTCAATCACCGTTTATGGAGGAAGAAAATGAGCGATCGCAGCTTGCGCGGTATGCGCCTGGGTTCACAGTCAATGGAAACCGAATCAGGCGTGGAGCCGGCTCCCCGCCAGCGTGTGGAATACCGCACCGAAGACGGTGAACGAGTCTTCGTAACCTTCGCTCAGGAAGCTGAAATTCCGGCAACCTGGCCCGCTAAGTCCGGCAAGGAAGCCTTCCTGGTTTCTGGCGATGGCAAGGTTGAAGAGAATACTGAGAAGCCCGTTCGTACCCACTGGGACATGCTCCTTGAGCGTCGTAGCGTAGAAGAACTTGAAGAGACCCTACAGCAGCGTCTTGAAATCTACCGGGAGCGTCACGCCCTCTAAAAGCCCTTTCTCATAAGAAGTGCCCCACCAGCTACCTGGCGGGGCACTTCTTTATCCTCGTCTTCTATCGACGCAAAGAATTATTTCTTCAGCAGTGAGCGTAGGCGCTGCGCTCGCGCGGTAAGGCCCCAGCGGGTCACCTTAGTCATGGAATCGACGATGATGTGGCCATCCATCTTTGAGCTACCAATTTCACGTTCCACAAAGGTGATAGGTACTTCTACGATCTTCAGACCGGCCTGCTCTGAGCGCCAGGCTAAATCGACTTGGAAGACATAGCCCTTAGAGTCAATACCTTCAAGGTTTAGCTTCTGCAGGGCTTCACGGCGGTAGGCGCGGTAGCCTGCGGTAATGTCTTTGACCTTGGTGCCGAGAATCAGGCGGGTATAGAGGTTGGCACCTCGGGAGAGAATCTGGCGGTGTGCCGGCCAGTTCTTGGTTTTGCCGCCGGGTACATAGCGGGACCCAATGGCCAAATCTGCGCCGCTCTCAATGACCTGCAGGAGCAGGGGTAGCTGTTCGGGCTGGTGGGAGCAGTCGGCATCCATCTCAACTAGCACATCGTAGCCAGCCTCTAGGCCCCAGTCGAAGCCTGCCAGGTAGGCCCCGCCTAGTCCGTCTTTGACGGTGCGGTGCAGTACGTTGATGTGGCTGTCTTCTGCTGCCATAGAATCGGCAAGCTGGCCGGTGCCGTCGGGGCTGTTGTCGTCGACAACCAGGATGTCGCAGTCGGGTACGGCTGCGCGCAGGCGCTCTACTACGATGGGAAGGTTTTCCTTCTCATCGTAGGTAGGAATCACGGTTAGTACTCGCATGCGGTCTCCTTGTCATGGCCAGCCCGAATGATAGGACGGCGTATAAACCAGTTTTTCATTATATAGGTAAGTGGCGTCTGAACGTCTAGCACCAGCAGGTGGTCTAGGTGATACCTAGCCCACTTTCTGCCCGCTGTGGTATAGGCCTACGAGCTTGGGGCGGGGCACATCCGGGGCGAGAACAGGAAGCAGCGGGGTGCGTCCGCGCGGGTCGGTACTCCAGGCCGAAATGCGGCTATCAGGAGTTTGCACTATCAGCTCGGTAGTTTCCCACAAGGCGCAGTGCGCCGGGGCCCCTGGCACAAGCTGGCCGGTGAAGGGGTTAGGTGCGGACGCTGCGCGGTAAACTGCACGGGTGCAGGCAGCGAAAGCGGCACGAGCTGAGACAGCATCTTCTGCATGAGTGGGGTTAACCGCCGCATTCACCAGCTCCCAGCCCAGAAGAGCTGGAAGCTGACCAGGAGTTGAGCCCAGGGTGACAGTAGCACCAGCAGCCAGGGCCTGACTGAAGGACTGTGCAGCTTGGTCGAAGTTCGTTGAGAAGCCCAGGGAAACCTGAAGCTCTTTGGCTTTGTCCAGCTCTTGCGAGGTGAGCATGGTCAGCCCTTCAAGGCTGGGGCTCAGGCGTAGGCAGGCCAGGCTATCAAGGGGCTCCAGCAGGGCCAGGTACTCCCCCACCTGCGAATTATCAGTAACCACTAGCAGAAGCTGTAAATGCTCTTCTGCAAGGCTCCCCAGCACGAGCGGGGTGAGCTGCTCCGGTGAGGTGACATAAACACCCCGGACGCCCTGGGGCAGACTACCAGCCTCATCAAGGGCAGTTACGCTCACATAGTAATCAGCTGCCACCGCCGGGTGCGGTGCCGGTAGCTCCTGAACAGAATCAGTCAGCAGCAGACGGGCATACCCGTAACCGGCAGCCGCCAGCTCCCCCAAGACGGTGGAGGCGTCCGCACCGGTCACAGAGGCAGCTGCTAGAGCAAAACTGGGGGTGACCAGGCTGCCGCCTAGCTCCTGAACGGTCATGGAGGAATCGGCGATAGAGCGGGCACCGGCGTCCTGCCCCACCCATTCCACCTGCCCCTCATTCATCACCAGGGCTGTGGCAAAGGGATCAGCTGGGCTATAGACAGAACCATCGAGCAAGACAGAAGCAGCCATCGGTGCTCTCCTTTCAAAATAACTGGCGGTCAAGCAGACTAAAGCTGGGTGGCAACCACGCCACGGCGTAGCAGATTAATAGCCGCCTCACACTGAGTACGCAGCTGGGGGTCAGATGAAGACACATGGGCAATCTGGTCAAGACTATCGATAACCTGCTTAGTCCACCGCACAAAATCACCGGCAGCCAAATCAGTGCTCTCAATAGCCTTAGCCAGACTCTTACCGCGCGCCCACTTATAGACAGGCCAGACCATACCAAAATCAGGTGAAGCGGTCTGCGGGAGGCGGTGAAGCTTTTCGGCATCATTAAGCTTATTCCAGTGCTTAAGCACGGTCATCAAGGCCTCTTCAACCCCCTGCCCAGGGTAGCGAGACAGCAGACCCAACTCATCGCGCTTAGCCTCATACACCAGGGCAGAAACCACCGCAGCAGTCGATGCAGGGTCAAGCCCCCGCAAAAAACCGTCCTCCAAGCAGAGGGAGGTCAGTAGATCTTTTTCGCCGTAGACCCGGCGCAAAGAAGCGCCACGGGCTGTCAGCACCCGGCGACCCTCAACCGTCTCAACGTAACCGTAGCTAGCCAGAAGCTGGGTGATACGCTCAAAGACCTGGGCAATGGTATTGGTGCGCCGCTCAATCTGACGGCGCAAACCGTCCGTATCACGGGAGAGACGGTACCAGCGTTCAGCCCAGCGGGCATGGTTTTCCCGGTCAGAGCACCCGTGGCAGGGGTGCTGACGCAGGGCCCGACGCAGCTCTTCAACCTTCTGCTCATCCCCACGTTCACGCTCATTAAAGTACTTCTTCTGAGACCCCGACCGGGCAGGTAGCCCCTGGTAGAGAGCCTCACGCATACGAGAAGCCATATCCCGGCGGTCCTTAGAGGTCTTACCAGTGAACTTCTTGGACACCTTAATCTTAGAAATCGGCAGAACCGGCCCATCCAGATCACGGGGGTCTAGGCGACGTATCTGCGCAGCCAAGGTCAAAACCGATGGACGCGGGTCATCAAGGGACTCTGCCCGAGACAAGACCACAGCAGGGCCCGCATTACGCCCACGCGGGATCTCAATAATATCGCCGGGCAACAAGTCAAGGACGGAGGCCACCGCCTGAGACTGCCGCAAACGGCTCCGGCCCTTCTCAGCCTTCTTCTCTAGATCTTTAAGGTCCCGGCGAATCCGGGCGTACTCGGTAAAATCTCCCAGGTGGCAGGTCATGGCCTCTTCAAAACCGGCCAGGGCCTTTTCGTTCTTCCGCACTCGAGACGCTACACCCACCACCGACTTATCAGCCTGGAACTGGGCAAAAGAACTTTCCAAAATTTTCTTAGTGCGCTCCGTACCAAACTGGGCAATCAGGTTAGCACTCATATTATAGGTGGGCTTGAAAGAGGAATTAAGCGGGTAGGTGCGCTTAGAGGCCAGACCAGCAACCTGCTGCGGTTCAAGCCCTGGCCGCCACATAACCACAGCATGACCCTCAATATCAATACCTCGACGACCAGCACGGCCAGTTAGCTGAGTGTACTCCCCCGGCGTGATATCCACATGGGTCTCACCGTTGAACTTGGTCAGCTTTTCTAGCACCACCGAACGAGCCGGCATATTGATGCCTAAGGCCAGAGTCTCAGTAGCAAAGACCATACGGATAAGCCCCTCAGAGAAGAGAGCCTCAACAACCTCTTTGAAAACCGGCAGCAGACCAGCATGGTGGGCTGCTACACCCCGCATGAGCCCCTCACGCCACTCATAAAAACCCAGCACCGCCAGGTCACTGGTCTCAAGCCCAGCGGTAGCCTCAGCAATATAGGCACGAATAGCCTGGGCCTCAGCATCGGTCGTGAGGCGAATATCGGCGTCAATGCACTGGGATACCGCAGCATCACAGCCGATGCGCGAGAAAATAAAGCAGATACCCGGTAGGAGGCCTGCCTTATCAAGGGAACGAATCATCTCCGGGCGGCTAATACGCTGGGGGCGGATGGGGGCGCTCACTCCGCTGTTACTGTTTCGGCGCTCGCGCTCATAGCCCTGGGACTGGTAGCCCTGGTTACGGCTGCGCTTCCCCTTACCCAGGCGGGAGAAGGATTTACCACCGGCACCACGGGAAGGACGCGGGCGGCGACCTACCCGAACCAGCTCGGGGTTAACCTCTGGCATGTCTGTGGCGGCTGCGGCGTCCTCAACGGTGGTGTCCCCAGCGAAGAGGTCCATGAGGTGGTGCCCCACCATGACGTGCTGCCAGAGAGGCACCGGGCGGTGTTCAGAGACGATGATGTCTGTCTGCCCGCGCACAGTATCGAGCCAGGCACCAAATTCCTCAGCGTTGGAGATTGTGGCAGAGAGGGCGATAACAGAGATGGATTCTGGCAGATGGATAATGCACTCTTCCCATACGGCCCCGCGGGAACGGTCGGCCAGGTAGTGAACCTCGTCCATAACCACATAGCCCAGGTTGGCTAGGGTGGCAGAATCAGCGTAGAGCATGTTGCGCAGCACCTCGGTGGTCATAACGACCACGGGGGCTTCGGAGTTGATGGAGGTGTCACCGGTGAGTAGCCCCACGGCGTCCTGGCCATAGGCTGCTACCAGGTCGTTGTATTTCTGGTTGCTCAGGGCCTTGATGGGGGTGGTGTAGAAAGCTTTTTTCCTTTGGGACAGGGCCAGGTATATAGCAAACTCACCCACAATGGTCTTACCTGCACCTGTGGGGGCAGCGACGAGCACACCTCTGCCGCTCTCCACCGAGGTGCAAGCATCACGTTGGAAGTCATCCAGGTCAAAGCTTAGGGTTTGTTCGAAGCGGTGGAGAACGGTTTTGGAGAAGGTGGCGCGCTCTTTAGCGCGCAGGTACTGTTCAGCGTAGCTAGCCATATAACTAATCTTAGGCGGTAGATTTCAAGCAGGTGTGCTGAGGGCCATCTTTCGTTTCAGCGCGAACAAAAAACCGCCCCGGCATTCAGTGCCGAGGCGGAAAAAGATTTAGGAGCGGCCGAGCTGGTCAAGCTCTTCAAGGCTAGTGGCGCGACTCAGTTCATCGTCAGTAAGCCCCTCTACTAGTTTGGCGTTGCGGCGATCGCGGCGTTTGTCGTTGAGAATGGCGATACCGATAGCTACAAAGAAGAAGAAGAGGAGGGGCAGCATAAGGTAAAGCATTGACATGATGTCGTTACCGGGGGCGGCTATTGCAGCAAGTAGGCCGACGAGCACAACGACCCAGCGCCAGGATTTGAGGATAGTCTTGCCTCGAATCAGGCCGATGAAGTTAAGACCTACCAGGACAACCGGCAGTACAAAGGCGATACCGAAGACCAGCAGAAACTTAACCACAAAACTGACGTAGACATCAGCGGTGAAGAGGTTAGTGGCACCGTCAGGGCTGAACATGGTGAGGGTGCTGACTGCGGTAGGGAGTACCCACCAGGCCAGGCCGGTACCTAGAAGGAACATGGGGATGGCAGTAAAGACGAAGCCTAGGGTGTAGAGCTTTTCCTTACGGTAGAGAGCCGGGGTGATAAAGGCCCAGAGCTGGTAGAGCCACACGGGGCTTGCGATAACCAGGCCGATGTAGAGGGAGATGCGCACCATCTGATCGAAGGGAGATGTTGCGGTGGAGTAGTTAAGAGCAGCGGTACGGCCTGCTTCTGTGTTGATAGCGTAGACCGGGGCGCTGATAGCCTCCATGAAGGGTTCGTAAAGGAAGAAGCCGCCGATGGCGCAAATAAAGGTAGCAACGGCCGCTTTAATTAGACGGTTGCGAAATTCGCGAAAGTGTTCGCCGAGGGCCATGGTGGCCTGGGGGTTGTTCTTTCGGCTGGTTGTTTTAGCCATGGGTGCCTTCTACTGAAACTCTAGGAGCCCATAAACCCGTGCTCTGGCGGTCAGGGCACGGGTTGGGCGGTTAACTCACGAACGCTCTGAGAGGAGAACTTAGTTCTGTGAGCCCTTGTTCTGGTCGGTGGTGGGGTTATTGATAACTTCACCGGAAACAACAGAGCCGTTGGTGTCGTTGTTTACTTGGTTGTTTTTCTTGGAGTCATTCTTCAAGCCATCAACTTCTGATTTGAAGATACGCATGGACTGGCCGAGGCTACGAGCCATGCCAGGAAGCTTGGGGGCACCAAAGAGTAGAACAATAATGATGAGGAGGATAATGAGGTGGACGGGGCCGAGATTAGCGAGCACGAGCGTTACCTTTCTTGGAGACGTTTAAGGTCTCCGATGAGTTGGGGCTGTCCGAGTTCGTCACGGCGCTGAGAGCGGCGGCGGGCTCGGTCGAGCGTTCGAGTGTTTTTACCCTGGATATAGTCTGCGTAGGCACTTCCAACGGGGGTGAAAAGAGCTGGTTGAGGCTCTTCTCTCAAGGGCTGGGCGTAGTTAGCCTGCCCCAGCGCATCTGTGATGTGAGACTCCCAGTCTTGAGCGGCATCAAGTGCACCCAAGGCTTTGCGGAAAACCCGATAAAGTAGCCAGGCTAGTAGGCAGAGCGAACTCACTACGAGTACGGTCCACAAAACTATCCAAAACCACCAAGGCATAATTCCAATTATATATCCCATCTGGCTTTAGTTTTGAAATTATTTTGCTGTGTGCTTGCACTGATTATCCTGGGGTATAGGTGGGTATATTATTCCGCGGCTTTTACTGCTCCCCTAGTCACCCAGCAGGTCTAACAGTTCTTCACGCAGATAGGCAGGGGTCAAGAGGCGGACGGTCGGCCCCAGGTCTATCAAAAGGTGGATAGCCCACAGGGTATGGGCAAGGGGTATCTTATAGAAAATTGTGCCCTCCTCATCGGCTATTTCTAGGGCGTAGCGGCATAAGGTGCTGTGGGTTTTCTCGCGCACAGCCGCAGGCAAACTTTTTGCAACAGCCAGAATCATGGTCTCAGCTGCCACCTGGCCACGGGTTAGCTGCGTGAGCCAGGTCCGGGGGCTAATGGGGGCGGACGCCTCACCCTGCTGCCCGTCCTCAGTCAGCCTTGGGTGGGTGAAGGCCTCGCCCTCTAGCGGTGTCATACTCATGATCTGGTCGAGTCTAAAATGCCGCATCTGCCCGCTCAGGCGGCACCAGGCTTGAAGATAACGGGGGCCGTTATCGACAATGAGGGCTATGGGCTCAATAACTCGCTCAGAGATAGAACGGTGAGAACGGTAGACAATCTCCAGGGCAATCTTCTCATCAAGAGCCCGCTGAATCAGGGGGTCTAGGTCAGCCCGATATACACCCACCCGCCTAGCCAAGGGGGCCTGCCCAGTAGCACCTTGTGAAGCAACCGACGCCCACACCTTCTGACGTAAATGACTGTAGAAGGACTCCGTATCGAGGCTCGCTGATAAGTCCAAAGCCAGACTCAAAGCCAAAGCCTCAGCACCGGTCAAGGACACACCGCGAGTTAGCACCTGCTGGCCCCTCAGAGTCACAAACCCGGCGGGGCTCACCTCAAGCGCCAGCGACTCAAAGCCCACACTACTGGCTAAGCCTTCAAGCTGGGCACGAGCCTTCTGCTCGGTGGTCGAGAAGAAATCTGCCAAGGTAGCAAGAGGCAAACCACCGGTACTTTCGACCAAAGAAACCATCAGCAGAAGCCTCATCAACTGGTCAGCGGCACTTTCCCGAAACCGCTGGGCCACCACCGGTTTCCACGACTTAACCCGGCTAGGGGCAGATAAACCAGGGGCCTGGGAGTGCCAAGTCCGCAACTTTTGCCGTAGCCGGCCCTCTTCATCAGCTACCCTTTGCTGGTAGTCCCCCAGCTCACTAGCCGCCGCGTCATCAGGTAGCCGGTGCGTGCGTCCGCTCTTAATAGCCTGCACAGCAGACTCCACCACCCCATAGGAGGGAGCAAACTGAAGCTCACCAGAGCCCTCCGCCACCCCCAAAGGAAGGCTAGCTACCTGCCGAACCTGCTCAGGTTCTAAGGCAGCAAGCTCCTGCACCATAGAAAAGGACGCCGGCGGCTGCGGCCCCTCAATGGCAAGAAGAGACAAGCCCACAGCCCTCTCAAGCCGAAAAATCCGCTGAGCCTTCCGGAACCTATCCCAGCCCACCAAATACCAGTGACCAAACCGCAACCCAAGACCCCAACAAGCCACCGACCGCACCTCATCTCGGCCCGCATAACGAAAACTCACACCCTTACCCTCAGCAAGAGCCGCAAGACACTCAGCAACCCCCGGAACCGTAGTAAACCGGGCAGGCTCCCCCAACTCACCACCCAAACGCTGACCAACACTCGCACCCACCTTCAACAAAGCCGCGCGAGTAAGCCGCTCCACCTCCGTACCCTCCCAAGCCCTAGCACAGTGACTGAGCACCACCACATCAAGAGCAGAAAAATCAGCAACAGGCTGCGACGTAGATTCCAGCCGATAGACAAAACCCAGCCGAGAACGATCAGCCCGCTCAGCCACCAGCTCAACACCCAAGGCCCGCAAAACCTGCTTATCACGCTCAAACATACGCTCAAAAGCGGCATCAGTAGCCGCCACATCATAACCGGGCACCCTCTGGCGCAAAGCATCACGATCAATCCCCCAGGGGGCCGATGAGAGCACATCAAGTAAGGCAGCAGCACGTTCAACAGCTTTAGAAGTCACATACATAAAGATAGTCCCCGGCTCTTTCGAACCGGGGGCCAAACACGCTAAGGCTCAGACCTAGAGCAGAATTAACGCTTAATAACGTCTACCAAATCCACCACAAAAATCAGGGACTCATTAGGGCCAATAGCAGAGCCAGCACCGCGTGAACCATAAGCCATCTCGCTAGGGATCTCCAGGCGACGGCGTCCGCCCACCTTCATACCTAGCAGGCCCTCGTCCCAGCCACGGATAACCATGCCCACACCGACCTGGAAGCGCAAGGGTTCGCCACGGCCCCATGAAGAGTCAAACTCTTCACCGGTGGAAAAAGCAACACCAACATAGTGAGCTGAAACAGTATCACCAGCCTCCACTACCTCACCGGCACCCTCAATCTCATCAATGATGATGAGCTCTTCGGGGGTACCGCCTTCAGGGAAATCGATTTCAGGCTTGCTACGGTCGAGATTACGCTGACCAAATGACATAGGTTATACCTTTTCTACTGGAATGATAGGAAAACTTAGTTGTTTGTTGAAGCGGTTGCTTCGGCGCTCGCTGACTCAGAGGCTGAGTTTGTGGCAGTTGCACTAGCATCTGAGGTTGCTGATGAGGTCGCGGAGGCACTAGCCGACGCGGTAGCGGTGTTAGCAGGTGATGTGCCTAGAATATCTACAACAAAGACCAAAGCACCCTCAGGGCGACCACTACCGCCGGTATCTTCACCGTAGGCCAGTTCACTGGGGATAACCATGAGCACGCGGGAGCCAACAGTTTTACCAGCTAGCCCCTGCTGCCAGCCTTCAATGACGTTATTCAAGGGGAAGGGGGTGGGGGTGGTGCCATAGCTATTATCAAACTGTTCACCATCTGACCAAGCTACACCAACATAGTTGACGTATAGAGTGTCATCAGCCTTAACAGTAGCGCCGGTACCGGTCATCAGATCTTCAGTGTAGAGCTCGGTGGGGGCATCGCCGCGGTCATCGGCCAGGGTCAGGGTTGCGGTGCCGTTATCGGCCAGGGAGAAGCTCTCCAGGGCTGGGGACTTCTTCTCGTTCACGGTGCCTTCAGCGCTCTTGAGTAGCTTACCTGAGACAGTGTAGACCTCTACGTTGGTGGGGGTGCCAGCTGAAACGGTGGGGGCTGGTGTTTGAGCTGTTACCGGCCCAGGAACAAGATTGGTGGAATAAGAGAAGGACATACCGACCTTTGCGCCCACCAGAATATCGTAAAGCTCAGGAGCAGCCTTCTTCAGATCCTCACCCACCGGGATAATCATGGGAGCATCGCCGTAGGTGGTTCCCGCGGACGTACCATCAGCACCATTAAAGACGGTTGCTTCAACCAGCAGGTTGTCGCCATCTTCGATAGTTGCGCCCTCGCCGTCCTCAATCTTGTAGGCTTCAGTGCCATGGGCTGCAAAAGGAGTTGCGAAGGAAACCGAAGGTTCAGCGGTTGCCCCATTGATGGAATAATCAACCTCAGAGAGGCTACTGCCGTTGTCGCCGCCGCAGGCAGACAGAAGCAGAGCAACCATGGCGGCGCTGGATGCGAAAAGGGCTGGCTTTTTCTTCACTAATTTCACTTTCCTTAGGTTGCGTCTTTCTACAGAACGCTTTTCTTCACCGCGTACATACTAGCGGATAGAGCTGAAAGAGATCTGGTAATTCTCTGGCTCGCCTAGATGAAAGGCGGTGACCAGGGGCCCTGCGAGCCTGTGGCTAAGGTAGCGATAAGCTCTTCTAAAGCCGCACTTTCAGTAGCGAAAGGGTCTTTACACACAACGGTCAGGTGCGGCTTATTGTTGAGTTTAAGGTGCACCCAGTCAACGGTAAAGGGCTCCCCAGCATTGCGGGCAGCACTGATAAAGCGGCCACGCAAGGACGCCCTGGTTGCAGGCGGGTACACGGTGGCATGAGCGATCTCATCCTGGCTGATGAGATTTTTGACCAGACCGTTGCGGGTCAGCAGACCAAAGACACCACGGGCGGGGTCAATATCGTGGTAGGCCAAATCAAGCTGCTGGATTTTAGGGTCATCATAGCCACTGGCTCCACGGGCAATATAGGTATCAAGTAGCTTCTTCTTGATAGCCCAATCAATCTCAGTATCAATCAGAGAAGTATCGCCACTTTCTACAGCATCAAGAGCCCGCTCCCAGAGATCAAGAATGTAGGGGACATCCTCATGGTGGGCGCCCTTCTCCTCGATATACCGGCAAGCTGCAACCTGGTAATGACGCTGTAACGTAAGGGCATTTGCCTCCCGACCATCAGCCAGAGGGAAGGTAGCGGTGCCGGTGAGGTCATGGGAGATGACGCGCAGGGCTGTAGCCGTATCTTTAATTTCAAAATTTTCGAGGGGATAGTAGTCCTCGAGCATACGAAGCACCAGATCCGTGGCACCAAGCTTGAGCATAGTGGTTGCCTGGGACATGTTGGAGTCCCCATTAATGACGTGCATACGACGATAGAGCGTGGCATCGGCATGCGGCTCATCACGAGTGTTAATAATGGGGCGGGCACGGGTAGTGGCCGTTGAGGAACCCTCCCAGATATGGTCGGCTCGCTGGGAGAAAGAGAAACTAGGCTCCCCCTCTACCCCCAGCGGACGTCCGCCCCACTGCGGCGGACCATCAGCGTGAGCTTTACCCGCACCCACAACAATCTGACGAGTAATCAAAAAAGGAATCAGCGAACGCACCAGGCGAGAGAACTCCACCTTACGTTCAAGCATGTAATTCTCGTGAGATCCAAAAGAATTACCGACCGAATCAACATTATTTTTGAAGAGGAAAATCTGCCCCTGGTGGCCCTCAGCTTCTAGAGAGTCCTCAGCCTGGTTAACCAGGTCATTCAGCAGGAACTCCCCCGCCTTATCCTGAATCAAGGCATCACGAACTGAGGCTGTCTCCGCGGTGGCGTATTCGGGGTGAGAACCCACATCCAGGTAAAGACGCCCCCCATTGGGCAGGAAGACGTTAGAGGAACGCCAGGTATCAACCACCGGTTTGAAGAGCTTACGAGCAGCTTCTTCAGGGGCCAAAGGCCCAAGCCCTTTCGGGATGTATCTGATACCAAACTCAGTTTCAATGCCGAATATTCTGCGTTCCACGGTTCTTCCTTAGCGTTGAGGGGCGGGATGGGTCAGGCGAGGCCCTACTGGCCGCCCTTTTGTACGAAGCCCTTGACGAAGTCTTCGGCGTTTTCTTCCAGCACACCGTCAATTTCTGCTAGCAGGTCATCAATATCTGAGACGGCCTGTTCATTCACTTCGGTATTCTGGCTGGCAATAGCTACCTCTTCTACCTGCTGGGCGCTGGTTGAGGTAGTGCTCTGACGCTGGATACGTTCCATAGTTTTCTCTTTTCTCTGCGGTTAAAGGCTAGCTAGGTTACTGATCAGCAAGAATAGTAAAAAGCTGATCAGCATGTTCTAACCCCAAGTGGGGTTCTACAAGGTCGGCGGTAAAATGCTCCGGGTCATCCATCGTCAAACGATGCAGGTCAATGGAGAGAGGGTTACGCACTGACAGCGTATCCCAGTTAGCGCCAATCACCTCATCAGGCCAGGTAGTAATGAGCTTACCGCGTAAGAAAGCACGAGTATCACGCGGCGGTTCTGCCGCAGCCCGAGCAATCTCTTCGCCGCTAAAGAGCGTGCGCATACGCCCCAGGGCAACCAGCTTATGGTAAAGACCCTTGTCGGGGCGGACGTCCGAATACTGCAAGTCAATAGCAGCCAGTTTAGGATCCCCCCAGCTCAAGCCCCGATCAACGTAGCCTTTAAGTAGGGCATACTTCGCAACCCAATCCAAACGGTTCGCTAAAGACAGCGGGTTACTCTCAAGAGCTGTCAGCACTTCATCCCACAGGTTCAAAATCTCTGCGGTTGCCTCATCGGGGTTAGACTCTAAAGCCTGAGCAGCGTCAAGGTAAACCCGCTGAATCTCTAAGGCGCTCATAGTACCCCCACCGGCCAGAGGCAACTGGGCGGTAAAGGTCAGATCATGGCTCACCGTGTGCATGGCAGAAACCGCATCAGCCAGCTTAAGAGCAGGAACCGCCTTGGCCTCCACCAGGTTAAGCACCAGGGCCATAGTGCCGAACTTCAGCAGGTTAGAAGTATGCGAAAAATTAGCATCCCCGGTAATCACATGCAAACGACGGTAGCGGCTACCATCAGCATGGGGCTCATCACGGGTATTAATCATAGGACGGCGCACAGTGGTTTCCAGCCCAATAGTACGCTCAAAAAAGTCAGCCCGCTGAGATATCTGAAAACCAGCCTGCTCCCCCGCTACACCCAAGCCCAGACGCCCTGCCCCCACCATAACCTGACGGGTAGCAAAGAAAGGCAACAAGGCAGCAGCCAGGTACTCAAAATCTACAGAACGAGGCACCAGGTAATTCTCATGGGAACCATAAGACTGCCCCTTACCGTCCGTATTATTCTTATAAAGATTAACCGCAGGCATAGCTGAACTATTATTTGCAGTCACCTTTTCAATAGTCGCTACAGTCTGGGCAGCAATATAATCACCAGCAGCATCCCACAGGACGGCATCACGCGGGTTCGTCACCTCAGGCGAGGAATACTCCGGGTGAGCATGATCCACATAGAAACGAGCCCCATTAGGCAAAATAGAATTCATCGTGACCGCATCCCAGTCGATACGCTCAGCAAAATACCCAGCCTCACTCAAAGCCTCAGCAGCAATATCTTCACTGGTCAGCAAATGGGCAGTATCAGTGAGCTGGGTAGGGTGAGCCTGCTCCCGCGACATCTCAAAGCCACGAGCATCCACCAAAGGCGCCTCAGAACCATACTCCCAGCGCGTCTCAAGCGCCGATGAAAGCTCCTGCTTAAAGAGAGTGTCATAGGTGTTCACCACAAAGGCAGAAAGCACCGTAGGGTTAGCCTGAGGCTGATTCGGGGCATGCACCCCATACTCAGTTTCAGCGCCCATAATACGACGGACAGACATACCTAAACCCCCTCACCCTGACTGACAGCACGAGCAGGAGCCGCATTCACCACACGCCCACGAACATTCAAGGTAGAAAGCACATCCTCAATCTCACTGGCCTGAGGAACCTCAACCTGATCCTCAAACTCAGCCCGCACCGCCTCTAAAAGATGCTCAGTGCTCATACCCTCAGCACCAGTAGACAGATAGGACTTAATAGCCAGTTTCTTAGCCTGATTGACGATATTACGAATCACCGCACCAGAGAGGAAATCACCGCGCAAGAGCCAACGGCTAGAACCGTCCTCCATATCAACACTAATGTAACGGTTAGCCGGCTCCCTTGAAAAGAGATGCCCCACCACAGTATCAATCATGCTAGCCACAGCCTGCTGCTTCGACCCAGCCTGAGCAACCTCACGCTGACTAATCGGCAAATCCTCCGTCAAGTAAAGACCAAAGATTTCAACAGCACCAGCCCGATCCGGGCGGTTAATACGAATCTTCACATCTAAACGACCAGGACGCAAAACAGCCGGATCAATCATGTCCTCACGGTTAGTCGCACCAATAACAATCACATTATCCAGGCTCTCCACACCATCAATCTCAGCCAAGAGCTGAGGCACAATAGTAGTTTCCACATCCGAAGAACGACCCGAACCACGCGTACGGAAAAGCGACTCCATCTCATCAAAGAAAACCACCACAGGGTTCCCAGCGCGAGCCTTATCACGGGCAGCCGAAAAAATATCGCGAATCTGACGCTCAGTCTCACCCACATACTTATCAAGCAGCTCCGGGCCCTTAATATTCAAGAAATAGCCCGTCTTCTTCCCGCCCTCAGAACGCTCCGCCGCCCGAACCGCCAAAGAATTAGCCACAGCCTTAGCAATCAAAGTCTTACCGTTACCGGGAGGGCCATAGAGCAAAATACCCTTAGGCGGGGTCAACTGGTATTGCCGGTAAATCTCCGGGTGCAAGAAAGGCAACTCCACAGCATCACGAATCAAATCAATCTGAGCACCCAAGCCACCAATATTGTCATAGGTAACATCAGGAACCTCCTCCAGCACCAGCTCCTGAGCATCCGTAGCAGGAACCACAGAAGTCACCATCTGAAGACGCGAATCATAGGTAACAGCATCACCCACCCGCAAAGCATCCACATCCAGGGCACCTGAAATACGGGCAACCGCCTTAGACTGATTCGGCAAATCAACCACCAGATGCTCCGAATCAAGCACCTCACGCACCGTCACCACATCACCATAACCCTCAAACCCCAGCGACACCACAGCCTGAGTCTGGTCATTGAGCAGCACAGTCATACCCGGCTTCACCTGAGCAATCGGCAACAAAGGAGAACAGGTAATACGCACCAGACGGCCACCCAACAAAACATCAAGATGCTCTTCAACCTCAGCCGGAGTCTTACCCTCAGCAAGATCCTGATAGGTCATCGTAGCCCCACTAACCCCCAACACCAGAGCCGAATTCAGAGGCGGGGAAACATCCTTAGACAAAGCCAAGCGCAGATGCTCAATTTCGTTCTTGGTCTTCGTCAGCGCCGCCACCAGCTTCTGATTGCGCTCGCCAGCAGTCCGCAGCTGCCGGTCAAGGTTACGGCGGCTATCGTTAGCTAGGTTGAGCTGGCGCAGAATACGCTCGTAGTCCTCCGATGAAACGGGTAAACGTTCACTCATGCTGTGGGCACTTCTTTCTGGTCACGACTCACTGGTGAGTCACAGCCCCGCCACCTCAACTATCGACGGTGGCGAAGCCTTCTTAGGGGTTTACTTATTGTGGTTCTGGTCAGTCTCAGCAACCGTAGCTTTCTGAGCTGCTGCTGCGGCCTTTTCGGCCAGGCTCAGGGCATCTCGGCCAGCACGGCGTAGCTTACGGTCAGAGACGTTGCGCTCACCTAGAGCTGCGGGCGTCCAGGCATTCATGTCCTCTTCAGAGAAATCAGTCTTTGATGCACGACGCTTAGGTGCCAGGCGCTCTGCCCCATCAGCTAGGCGGCGGGCTGTGATAAGGAAGCCCGTGTGAGCTACCATGCGGTGGTCAGGGCGCACTGCCAGACCCTCCACATGCCAGCCGCGGACCATGGTCTCGTGAGATTCCGGCTCGGTGAAACGGCCATCGGCGCGCAAGGCCTCAGCCACACGCGAGAGCTGGGTGACGGTGGCAACATAGCAGATAATGACGCCGCCTGGTGCCAGGGCTGTAGCCACAGCATCCAGACATTCCCAGGGGGCCAGCATATCGAGCACGGCACGGTCCACGCTGCCTGGCTCCTCAACCTCGCCCAGAGCCTCAGCCAAATCACCCAGGGTCAGGGACCAGGCCGGGTGCTGCCCGCCGAAGAAGGTTTCGATGTTACCGCGGGCAATATCAGCGAACTCCTCGCGGCGTTCAAAGGAGCGCAGGTGCCCGCCGTCGCCTACTGCACGCAGCAAAGCGATAGAGAGCGCACCAGAGCCGACACCGGCCTCAATCACACGAGCACCGGGGAAGATATCGGCCATGGCCACGATCTGGCCGGCGTCCTTGGGGTACACCACGGCAGCGCCGCGGGGCATAGAGAGCACAAAGTCCTTATAGAGCGGGCGCAGGGCCTGGAATTTGATGCCTTCGGAGTTTTCAATCACGCTGCCCTCAACGTTGCCGATGAGCTCACTGTGCTTAAAAAACCCGCGATGGGAATGGTATTCCCCGCCTTCTGCCAGGGTAATGGTGGTCATGCGTCCGCGATCATCGGTCAGCTGGACGCGTTCTCCCGGGCGGAAGGGGCCACGGCGGTTGACACTACCTGTAGGGGTACTCATAAAGTCAGATTTCTCTTTCGATTTTGGTCTAGTTTCTTCTATTGTCTCAGAAAAGCGCCATGGGGTCATTTAGATGAAGACGTGCCAGCGCCCACGGCAGAAAGCCCCACCCGCGTCATAGCCTGAGAGGTTATCAGGCCCACGGTAGTAGCACCGTCCACAACCACCCAGGCGAGATTCTGCCCCTGCTGTTCTTGAGGCAGACGGTAGTGGGCGAAACCGCTACATTCATCAAGAGTGTCGATGGAGCCAGCTGTGAGGGGAAGCGAACGAGCTGCAACCGGCTGGGCAATAGAAACCAGGGGCTGATGCGCAAGAGAACCAAGAGCAGCAGCTAAGGTGGCCGGGTCTACCCAAGCTAGAGGGCGCTCCCCTGCCCCGATTTGCTCTACAAGAAGGAGGGGGGAGCTGCCGTCCCAGTCTCGGCAGGCGCCACCGATAGTGCTTCGCCCATCGACAAACTGGGCTGGCACCATTAGCGAAGACGCCCGCAAGGGGTGATAAGGGTCTGAATCCTGGGCTAATCGCCTGAGAGTATAACGGGTGCCCTTCCATAGGTAGAAGGCTAAAGCCCCGGCTACAAGCAGAACCCAGAAGGAACGCCACTGACCCGTAAAGAGTAGGACGCTGACCAGTAATGTGAGCAGGAGCAGACCCGTATAGGCTGTCACACGAGTTGCCACCGATCGGCGCCCAACCACCATGAAGATAATTGCCTCTAAAGCATAGCCACCGTCTAAGGGGAAGGCTGGTATGAGGTTAAAGAGGCCGATGGCAAGATTAAGTTGGGCCGCAAGAGCAAACCCGAAGAAATCAGCTGACCCCGTTGCCAGCCATACCAGCTGGCACAGGGCGGCTATCACACCGTTGATTATCGGGCCCGCTACCGCCACCAACGCTGAGGTGCTAGCTGAGGTAGCCTGCATTCTCGTCTGACCACCCCACATGTTAAGGGAGATAGACGAAATATTCGCACCCCGAGCACGGCCAACTACAGCATGGGCCAGCTCATGGGCGAAAACCCCCAGAGCTAAAGTGCCGGCAACCACGCCAGCAGCCAGGTAGCCCTGCGCCACTGATAAAGACGGCAAAGAAGCTAGATTCAGGCCATAGCCCACCAGAACCACAGCCATTAAGGGGAACCACGACCAGCGCAGGTAAATAGGTGCACCCGCAAAAGAACCGATGCGTAGACCCGGATAGGAACCCATACCCTATTACCTCCTGAGCGCTATTCTGCCGGTGCAGTTCCCCCCAGCCTCTTTAGTCTATTACGTCTAGAGGTTATGGCCTATCAGGGGTAGGATATGGGGGGTGATTAATCAGCCCCTGCCTCTCAACGCTCTCGACCGTTTTGCAACCGCCTCAGCCCAGCCGGGCCATGCCCCTACAGTGCTCCTGGTCAGTTTTAGTGGCTGGAATGACGCCGGTGATGCCACCATCGAAGCCTTCCGCGCTATCTGGGAACACTACCCCACTACACCCATGTCAGGGTTCGATACCAGCGGCTGCTACAACTACACTGAGACCCGCCCCCTCCTGAGCATCGACGATAAGGGCACCCAGCGCATTACCTGGCCCGAAAGCATTTTTACTGAAGCGCAAACAACATCCGGTATCCGCCTGCTCACGCTCTCCGGGCCCGAACCCTCCATGAACTGGCAGACCTACAGCGACCGCTTCAAAGACTTCATAGCCCAAGAAAAGATTGACCTGGTTGTTTTCTGCGGGGCCTTACTCGATGAGGTTCCCCACACCCGCCCCCTGCCACTGAGCGTCACCAGCTTTACCAGCAGCGTCCTTGCCCTCGATGGGGTAGAAACCAACACCTACCAGGGCCCCACAGGCCTGATTGGTGTGCTGGCCTACGAAGCTGGGAAGGCCCAGATCCCAGCTCTCTCACTGTGGGTATCAGTGCCCCACTACCTACCAGAGCCACCCCACCCCAAAGCAACCTTCACCTTGCTCTCTGCCCTCGAAGCTATACTAGGGTTCCCCCTGCCCCTAGAGCGCAGTGCAGATGACATCGCCAACTGGAACCACCAGGCCGATGCCCTCACCGAAGATGAGCCCGACCTCGCCAACTATGTGCGCACCCTGGAATCAATAGCTGAGGCCACCGACGACATCGCTGACCTCAGCCACATAGATATTGCGGCCCAGTTCGAGAAATTCCTCAAAGACCAGGACGACAACTAAGCAGTAGGTGCCAGATCAACACCCAGGCGTGCCATGAGCAAGTCAGCTACCAGCTGGCCGCCAGCCCCACCGTTTTCCAGGGTAGAAAGAGCCCACAGGTCAAGCGCAACCAGGGCGGCAGGGGTGTTAAGATCATCAGCCAGGTGCTGGCGGACGGCATCAAGCAAAGCCAAAGCCGCCTCATCAGCCTGCCCCTGGGCAGTCTCCACAGCAGAACGGTAAAGCTCCAAGCGACCCTGCGCCTTAGCCAATAAATCATCCTGCCAGAACCAATCGGTGCGGTAGTGGTTATCCATAATGGCCAAGCGGATCGCGGCAGGCTCCACACCCGCAGCCCGCAGCTTCGACACCAGCACCAGGTTGCCCAGGGATTTACTCATCTTCTCCCCGTCAAGGCCCACCATGCCAGTGTGCATATAGTGGCGGGCCATGGGCTTACCGTTGAGAGCGAACGAGTGGCTAGAACCCAAATCGTGGTGGGGGAAAATCAGGTCAGAGCCGCCACCTTGCACAGAGAAAGGTGCGCCCAGGAACTCACTCGAAATGACGCTGCACTCAATATGCCAGCCTGGGCGGCCGCGTCCTAGCTCCCCTGCCTCCCAGGAAGGCTCCCCTGGCCGCTCAAGACGCCACAGCAAAGGGTCCAAGGCGTTGCGCTTACCGGGGCGCTGAGGGTCACCACCGCGCTCACCAAAAATAGTCAGCATCTCTTCGGGGCTGTAGTGGGCTACCTGCCCTAAGGACCAGCCGCCATCACTGTTTTTACCCAGCTTCTGGGCAGCTTCAATATCAAAATAAATATCGCCATCAGGCTGGGCAAGGCCCTGCTCATCGGTAAACCCGGGCACACGGTAGGCCAGGCCCTCACGAAGAAGCTTTTGCACAGCAGCCACCACAGAAGGAACCGAGTCTACAACACTTACATAATGGTCAGGGGCGATCACGTTCAGGGCCACCATGTCGCTGCGGAAGAGCTCAGTCTGCTCCTCAGCTAGCTCACGCCAATCAACACCTGTAGCTTCAGCACGTTCGAGCAAGGGGTCATCAACATCGGTGACGTTCTGCACGAACGTCACCTCTACCCCAGCGTCACGCCAGGCACGGTTGAGCACATCAAAAGCAACATAGGTAGAGGCATGCCCCATGTGGGTAGCGTCGTAGGGGGTAATACCGCACACATACAGCCCGGCGCGGCTCTCGCGCTCAAGAGTTTGCCGGCTTCCTGCTGCAGTATCGAAGATGGTAGGGAGGGGCGCCTGCCCCGGGAGTGACGGAATGGTGGGCTGATCCCAAGCTCGCATGAAAACCTCACGATAGTTGCTATGCTCCCACCCAAGGCTATCCCGGGCGGCGCTTTTTCTCTCACTAAAACAATACCCGCCCGGAAAGCTATTTCCGGGCGGGTAAGAGAGTGAGTCAGGTCTACGCAGCGAGGACGCCGGTGCCTAGAAGGATGTACAGGGCAAGACCCAGGGCGATTCGGTACCAGACAAAGATGCTGTAACTCTTGTTAGAAACATATTTGAGGAACCAGCCAATAATCAGGTAACCCACCACGAAGGCAACCAGGGTCGCAACTACGGTAGAACCCAGGCCATAGTAGCCGGTAAAGCCCTCAGAGAGGCTCCCTGCTAGCTTATAGAGACCCGATGCGAAAACGGCGGGAACAGCCAGAAGGAAGGAATAGCGGGCTGCAGCCTCACGGGTATAACCCATGAGCAGACCTGCCATGATAGTACCGCCAGAGCGTGACACGCCAGGGACCAGGGCTAGCGCCTGGGCGAAACCGTAGATAATACCGTGCTTGACGGTCAGATCTTTAAGCTCTCGCTGCTCGCGGCCGATGCGGTCTGCAATGCCCAGGAAGATTGCAAAGACAATCAGCATGGTGGCAGTGATCCACAGGCTGCGGAAGGTCGAATCGATGTAGTCTTCCAGCAAGATGCCCAGAATACCGATGGGCAAGGAGCCGATAATAATGAACCAGCCCATACGAGCGTCCGGATCCTTCTTATCGACCTTACCCACCAAAGAACCAAACCAGTTCTTGATGATTCGAACGATGTCCTTCCAGAAGAAGACCAAAACAGCCGCTTCAGTACCCAGCTGGGTAATAGCGGTAAACGCCGCACCGGGGTCTTCATTGTTCGGCAAGAACTGACCTACGATACGAATATGACCCGATGACGAGATCGGCAAAAACTCAGTTAGACCCTGGACAAGACCCAGGATAATTGCTTGTATCCATTCCACAGCAGAAAACTCTACGCTAGGAAAAGAAAAAGCACAGCACCGCTGGCGGTGCTGTGCTGGGAATAACAGGAGGGACCTAGGTAAGCGGTCTACTTCTGCTCTTCATCGAGGTAGTACTCCACCTCATCGTCTTCGTCATCTTCATCAAAGTCGTAGTCGAAGTCATCGTCGTCGTCATCATCCTCATCTTCGATGAAAACTTCAAGCGGGGTGACCTCTTCGTAGGCATCGAACAGGGCTTCTTCGTAGCGTTCGAAGGCGTTTGCGATAGCTACGTAAGTTTGGTCGACGGCGGCATCGTGGTCCCCACGGCTATTGACGATAGCGTTAAGGTGCTCTTCGAGGGCGGCGGTCAGGTGAGCCAGTTCGGCACGAGGATTATTACTCATACAGTAGACGTTACTCTCTTTCACCGAGGGTGTGAAATACTGTGCGGTAAAAATTTGGTGAATCACACACAACAGCGCCGCCTCCCCTCTCTTAAAGAGGTGAGGCGGCGCCGTCTATGAGCTAACTAGCGAAAGGCTAGGAAAGGCTCAGGTTTAGAAACCCAGGCTTGCCAGGGACTCGTTGAGGGCCTTGGCTGAGTTGCGCAGACGCTCAATTTCTTCGTCTGACATGGGAACGTCAAGGACGCGCTTGACACCTTCACGGGAGACGATTGAGGGAAGTGACAGGGCAGCTTCACCTTCGATGCCGTAACGGCCACGCAGCTGGGTAGCAACGTTCAGTACAGCGTTCTGGCCACCAAGGATGGCTTCGGCGATACGGGTTGCAGAGACACCGATAGCGTAGTTGGTTGAGCCCTTACCTTCGATGACCTTGTAGGCTGCGCGCATAGCTTCTTCAGCAAGTTCGGCCTTGACCTCTTCGGTGAAGATCTTTTCGCCTTCTTCGTTGGTCCATTCGTCCAGGGGAACCATGCCGATGTTAGCTGCTGACCAGACGGGGAACTCGGAGTCGCCGTGCTCACCAACGATGTTGGCGTCAACAGAGTTGATGGCAACGCCAGCCTTTTCGGCGATGAGCCAGCGCAGGCGGGATGAGTCAAGGACGGTACCTGAGGCGAAGCAGCGCTCGGTGGGCAGACCGGTGATCTTCTGGGCAACAACAGCCAGGACGTCACAGGGGTTGGTGACGATCATGAGGATAGCGTTGGGTGCAACTTCCATGACCTTAGGAAGCATAGCCTTGAAGATGTTGACGTTTGCTTCTGCCAGTTCCAGGCGGGGCTGGCCGGGCTGCTGGCGGGCACCTGCGGTGACGATGATCAGGTCAGCATCGCGCAGAATTTCTACGTCGCCGCTACCTGCAACCTCTACTTCGTGAGCAAACAGGGTACCGTGGGCGATGTCCAGGCCTTCTGCCTCAGCGCGTGCAGCTGCGATGTCGTAGATAACAACTTCGTCGGCAGCGCCACGGAGGGTTGATGCGTAGGCGATAGCTGAGCCAACGCCACCAGCGCCGATAACGCCGAGCTTAGTGTGCTTCTTTTCGAGAGACATAGGAGGTTCCTTTCAGCAGATGCTGTGGGGGTTGTTCTGTGTTCGTGACATCCTCAAGTATGTCAGAAAATAATGCGGTGGTTTATTGGGTTTATGCGCTTTTCATTTGGGGTTTCACTGACCTTTACTCAAAAAGGCCCGCAAACCCAAATATGTGCAGTGTGACCTTTTGTGTAAGGTCACATTCCATTGCTTCTCTCTTCCCATCTGCGCCCTCAACATTGTGTCATACAAGACGCTTTCAGAAGGAAGCATTTTTGCAGAACTGCACATAAACTTATGAGGTGCGCAAACCCAAGACTACGCACCCGCTCGCAAACCAGCGTCCGCCCACCGTAGACCAAGCAAAACAGCGCCCCTCACTCCACTCCTGATAAAAGGTTCCTCATGTCTACAATACCGGCAACACCAGAACACACAGGCAGTCAAGACCAACCCCTGATGACCCACCGGCAAATCATGCTGGTCATTCTTGGTCTCATGGCCGGCATGTTCCTCTCATCCCTCGACCAGACCATCGTCTCTACAGCCATCAGAACAATCGGTGACGACTTACACGGCCTCGAACAGCAAGCCTGGGTCACCACCGCCTACATGATCACATCCACCATCACCACCCCCATCTACGGCAAACTCTCCGACCTCTTCGGACGCCGCCCCCTCTACCTCTTTGGCATCATGGTCTTCATCTTGGGCTCACTACTCTCAAGCTTCTGCACCTCTATGACCATGCTGGCAGCCTTCCGCGCCTTCCAAGGCATCGGCGCAGGTGCCCTCATATCTCTGCCCATGGCAATTATGGGCGATATGCTAGCTCCTCGTGAACGCGCCAAATACCAGGGCTACTTCCTGGCCGTCTTCGGCATCTCCTCCGTGCTCGGCCCACTCACCGGAGGACTCTTCGCTGGCAGCGATGAGATCCTATGGATTACCGGCTGGCGCTGGGTCTTCCTGATCAACGTCCCTATCGGCATCATCGCCCTGGCCATAGTCTGGAAATTTCTTCACCTACCCCGCCTCACCGACACCAGCCTCAAACCCCGCGTTGACTGGTGGGGCGCAAGCAGCGTAGTGGTAGCCCTCCTTCCCCTACTACTCGTTGCTGAACAGGGCCGCGAATGGGGCTGGACTTCTACAGCATCCATCACCTGCTTCACCATCTCCGCTGTGGGCCTAGCAGCCTTCCTCATCATTGAATCCAAGATGGGGCAAGACGCCATCCTCCAGCTAGCGCTCTTCCGCTCCGGCGCATTCTCCATGTCATCCACCCTGGGCTTCTTAGTAGGCTTCGGAATGTTCGGTGCCATGATGACCATCCCCCTCTACCTGCAAATCGTCACCGGGCTCACCCCCACCGAGGCAGGCTTTGCCACCTTGCCCCTGATGGCCGGCATCATGATTGCCTCCATCGTCTCTGGCCGCCTGGTCGCCAGCACCGGCAAGTACCGCATCTTCCCTATACTCGGCACCGCCTTTATGGTCCTGGCCTACTACTACCTGACCTTCATGACAGCTGACCGACCCCTCTGGTTCCTCATGGTAGCCATGTTCCTTATGGGCCTTGGCCTGGGCCAGCTCATGCAATCCCTCACCCTAGCAGCTCAAAACGCTGTTTCACCGGCCTACATGGGTGTAGCTTCATCAGCATCCACCTTCTTCCGCCAGATTGGTGGCACCCTGGGCACCGCCGTTCTGCTCTCCATCCTCTTCTCCACCATGCCCGGCAACATCATGCAGGCCATAGGCAATGAGGACGACCTGCGCCCAGGTCTCGATGCGGCACTCACCCCTGCCGTGGCGTCCGCCCCTGAGAATCAGGGCATTATGCAGGAGATGTGGAACCCGATCGTAGAACCAGCAAAGGCCTCCATCGCCAGCCAGCAGGCTGTTGACTGGTCAGATGACACCCAACGCACCTACTGGGTCGAACAGCTCACCCCCACCCTGGCCGAGCAAATATCTGCAACCTCAACAGAGGGAGAAGGGGCAGAAGCGTCAATCTCTGATACGTCATACCTCACCGGGGCAGATGCCCGCCTCACCCGCCCATTCATGGTTGGCTTCAACACCTCAACCCTCTCGGTCTACTGGGTCGGTTTCTTCGCCACCCTGCTGGCCTTTATTCTGACCCTCTTCTTCAAGACTCCCCCGCTACGCGCAGTATCAGGCTTGCAGGAGAATGCGCAGAGTAACAAACAGGGTTAAGTCCCACAGAAACTCGTGAAAAAACGGGATTCTGCAGGAGCGCCCTCAAGGTGTTCACAGCCCTTGAGGCGCTCAAAGGGCGCGCACACCGCCTCCAACATCTTCAGCACAGGCTGCACATTGCCCGCTTCAACCTGACGTAAAGCAGCGTCAAGGGCAAGATTTCGCGGAATATACACCGGGTTCTGGGCAAGCATCAGCTCAGTAGCCCGCAGAGGGCTAGTGTTGGTGGCCGCCCTGAGCTGCTGCAACTGTTTATTCCATCCCTCGTGTGCAGCCTCAGGGAGTAAGCAGTTGCCTTCAGCTAAAGATCTAAAGAAACCAGTGAAATCTAGGGCATAGCTTTCGAGTAGACCCAGGGTTTCTTATACGAACCGGTCTACCTGTGTGCGGGTGCCCGCACTAGCTCCTGCCAGGTCAATGCCTAGTTTGACTGCAAAAACCTCTGCCTGCCGCTCAAGAATCTCATCTTCACAGTTAGAAATAACCTCGGTGGCTAGGTGAACCGCCCGGTTGGGGTTCTCTGGGTCGATGATATCGAGCAGGGCTTCAGCAAAGCGGGAAAGATTCCATGCGGTGATGCCGGGCTGATTCTTGTAAGCGTAGCGCCCCTGGCGGTCGATGGAACTAAAAACCTTGCCACGCTCAAATGCATCAATAAAAGCACAGGGGCCAAAGTCGATAGCTTCACCTGAGATAGTCACGTTATCGGTATTGAGCACCCCGTGTACGAACCCCAGGGCCTGCCAATGTGCCACTAGATGGGCTTGCCGCTGCGCCACGGCACTAAGCAGGCCTAAGGCACGTTCCTCACCCGGCTTGCCCTCTAGAAGGTGCGGGTAGTGCCGTGCGAGGGCATAGTCTACCAACTGTTGTCTTATCTGCCGGTCACAGTGGTACTGGGCGTACTGGAAGGTGCCCACCCGCAGGTGGCTGGCAGCAACTCGCAGCACCAGGCCCGCTGGCTCCGGCTCGGGTGCCCGGCGCTGTATTTTTTCACCGGTTTCAAAGACAGCCAGGGCCCTACTGGTTGGCAGGCCAAGGGCATGCAAGGATTCCCCGATGATTGCTTCTCGCCAGGCTGCTGATAGTGGGGCCTTGCCGTCCGAACCGGGGCGGGAGAAGAGCGTCCGCCCACTGCCTTTTAGATGCACATCAACACGATTATGGCCCAGAGAGCGGTTTCCTACACTCCCCTGTTCTGGAAGTAGGAGTTCACCGACCAGGTGGGCGCGCCCGTCCCCCAGCACTGGCGATAACTGCCCGAATTGATACCCCGAATAGGCCATGGCGAAGGTAGGGGCCTCTCCCCTGCCGGTCATCCAGGCTAGGCCCGCTGCGCTGCGCAACCAAGCCTGGTCTAGCCCTAGGTCTTGAGCTAGTTCCTCATTGAGCCAGGCCAAGCGTGTTCCCTGCCGAATATCTGTTTCGGCCGGGTGGGCTAGGTCTGGGAAGCTCTGCGCGTAGGTATGTTCAAGGGCCGGGGCGGACGAACGGGGTACGGTAGGTTGCATAGAGCCAGTTTATCGCCCGGTCTGAGGCTATAAGAACTGGCTTTGAGGCAGGGTACTGCCCCCTGCTCAAAAAAAATTTTTTAAGGGCGCCAGCCAAAAATAATCAGTTTAACTGATGAGTAAAGTTGATGATCTAACCAGGGCAGAAGAATACCGTTCAAACCTTAGCGCCGAATACAGGCCAAAGAGCAACAAAAAACCGGCTCCTGTCAACAGGAGCCGGTTCCTTCTATATTCCCACTAGGGGTTATATGGTGCGCGAGGGGGGACTTGAACCCCCACCCTCTAATACGAGGACTAGCACCTCAAGCTAGCGCGTCTGCCTATTCCGCCACCCGCGCAAGGTGTCTTACACGTCTTTTTCCAAAGCCGTGCTGGCAACGAGTAATAACTATACCGAGCACTTCTCACGCACGCAAACCAGAAAGGGGCTTTGGTGGCATAAGCTCCATCACATACACATAGCAGAAAAAAGGCCCCCAGTTGCTTCCCAACCACCAGCCTTGCAGAAACCAGATAAACCAGCTTTGGGACTTGTGGAGCCTAGCTGTCAACAAAAAACCGGCTCCTGTCAACAGGAGCCGGTTCCTTCTATATTCCCACTAGGGGTTATATGGTGCGCGAGGGG
>NZ_JBPPTR010000009.1:0-117350 GCF_053544215.1 Rothia sp. 88186D007BW
GGTTGTATGGGCGGGTGTTTGCGGTGGTGCGGGGGTTGGTGTTTTTGGCTGCGGGTGGGACTTTTGAATAAGCCTCCATACCTTTTGGTTTATTAGTGCTTTAGACGGATCTCCAAGGAAAGAGCTATAGATAGAAAAGTCTGGTTCACCGTTTGAATTCTCTAATAGCATTGTGCGGCTTATAAGTCCATAGGGCCCAACAACCCTGCGTGCGAACCCAAGGTCATTTGGCAGAGGTTCTGACAATGAAGAAAAGTACACTTTTCCTCCAATCTATTCAATTTTCACCAGACATACTAATCTTCAGTAATTGTAACTTTGAGACTCATGTTACCACGTTCAAAGCCACAAGAAGAACCAACCAGACACCAAGAGACAAACACCAGCACAAGAACACACCAAGAAGCAGGACAACAAACCCACACACCACTACACAAGAACACCCACCACCACTAAACTAGAAAACAGAGAAAAACAACAGGCACGTATGCCAAACACAGTTTGGGCTACCGCCCCGTGACAAAAACGCACACCAACCACGGCCGAAAGGAAGTCAGACAATGAAAGGCGGAATGGTCTTCTTCAAAGGCACCGGCGGACAAGCCGCACGGCGCTACCTCGAACAAGACACCCAGCTAGCAGCCAGCGGCTACTACACCGAAAACAACCAGCTCCTAGCCACCCGCACCGCCTACACCTCCGATGGGACTATCGAGGATATTCAGCTTCTGACCCCCGAGGAATACCAAGGGTGGGTTGAATGGATTGACCCGCGCACCGGCGAAAAGCGGGGCACCCTCAAAGAGCGCGTACACCCAGTCACCGGCAAAACCGAGCAGTCCGTCATGTTCGTTGATAAAACCATCAACGCCCCTAAATCTCTCTCCGTCCTGGCCGCCATTGACTCACAGTTCGCCACCGTCCTAGAACGCACCATGGGCCGAGCTGCCGAAGCTATCGGACGCTACCAAGCACAGAACCTGCACACCCGCATCATGAACCAGGGCGTGCGCTCATGGGTGCCGGTTGAACGCCTAGAATCAGCAACCGTAGTGCATAAGACCTCCCGCGAGGGTGACCCCTTTTGGCACCTGCACTTCCAGACCCTCAACCGGGTCTATGTCGGCGGACGCTGGCGGGCACTAGATACTGCCGAGCTGGTCAAGCACAACGCCACCATCAACGCCCTAGGCACCGCCATCATCAACGGGGATATGGAGCTTCGCACCTACCTGATGGAGACCGGGTACACCTTCAACCCACACACCGGGGAAATCGAAGAACTAGCCGGGTTCGTGGAGGACTTTAGCAAGCGCAACGCGCAGATTAACACCCGCAAAAAAGAACTCATTGCCCTGTGAGAAGCAGAGCACCCCGGCCAGTTGATCGGCGTGGACTTGATGAACCGCATTGACCATCAAGCCTGGGCTGATACAAGAGCTGATAAGACCAGTGAGAACAGCGCCAATTTCGAAAAATGGGCCACCGAGCTAGCTGATTTGGGGTTTGTTGCCCCTACCCCCTCTGGTCGTTCCACGCGCTTTAATGCCTTGCGGAACGCCGATAGCCTGGCCCCTGGTTTTCACCACGACGCTGCCACCTGGGTTCTAGCGCTGCTTTCAGAGCAAAAATCAGGGTGGTCAGTTGCTGATATCAAAGCCCAGGCGCTGACTTATTGCGCTGAAAACAACGTCATTGCCCAGGCCGCGGGCCTTAAAGACATTACCGGGCGTATCGTTGATGTTGCCCTAAGCCGGTGCCTGCTCATTAACCCGGACATTGACCCTTACCAGGCACCAACGCACCTGCCCCCTACTGACCTCACAGCAGGTTGTAGCTACCGAGTCCAAGCTCTTTGACTACACCAGCGCCCTGGTAGCGCGTGAAACCTCCTATGAGCTGTCCTATAGCCCCCTAGCAAAGCCCCTGAAGCTGGGGGCGCACCAGAGCGTTGATGAGCGCGTACTTACCTGGCTTTTTAGCTCACGGGTACTCACTGATGTTCAGGGCAAGCGCCTGAGCATGCCCACTGACCCTGCGCACCGTCAGGCTCTATCGGATATGGCAGGAACCCACCAGCTGGTGGTGGTCACGGGGCCTGCCGGGGCCGGTAAAACCACCTTGCTCAAAGACTCAAAAGCCGCTGTTGAAGCCCGTGGGGGACGGCAGCTCATTGTCGCGCCGTCCGCTAAGGCCGCTGAGGTTGCCCAAGCAGAAACCGGGGCGCAAACCAACACCGCCCACGGTCTGCTCAAGGCCTTCGGATACGACTTTTCTACTGATGAGCACGGGGTAACGACCTGGAGTGAACCAGCTGAAAATCACTATGTGCCGCGAGCATGGGCCTTGCGCCCGGGCGATCAGCTGGTGGTTGATGAAGCGGGCATGTTGAGCCAAGATGTGGCTGTGTGCCTGTACGAAGTCGCCTTGAAAACCGGTGCTCAGCTGGTAGTGACCGGAGATTATGCCCAGCTATCGGCAGTTGGACGCGGTGGGGTGCTGCAACAGTGTGCCCAGATTAGCCCGGTGACCACTGACCTTGAGAGCGTCTGGCGCTTTAGAACCGCTACCGGTGAGGTAGATGAAGCCTACGCCCAGCTGTCCTTGAAAATGAGGGCACGCCATAACGCTAGGGCTATCTTTGATGAGCTGGTAGACCGTGGCGCTGTTGTTCTGCACGCTGATGAAGCCAGTGCCCAGCACGCTTTATCCCAGCAGTGGCTGACCAACCAGCAGGCCGGGCGTAGCACTGTAGTTTCAGCGAGCACTAATGAGTTGGTGGCTGGTGTGAACGCTGAGGTTGCGCTTTTGCGTGGTGTTAGCGGGGGATACTGCCTATGCCCGGGATATTGAGGCTGGTCGGTTCGTGCAGTCGATGGAGGGCCAGGCCATTACGGTTGGCGATATTGTCCGTACCCGTGAGAATAACCGGGAGCTGGGTGTGCTTAACGGTAAGAGCTATGTGGTGCGGGGTGTCACTGAGGGCTTTGTGCGGGTGCAGTCCACCGATAAGGACGGGTCTGTGCATACCTTGCCGGTGGAGTATGTGGCTTCATCGGTGCAGCTGGGGTATGCGACGACGGTGCATAGTTCTCAGGGTATGACTGTTGATAGTGCTCATTTGTTGGTGACTAGTCATACGGACGCCGCTGGTGTGTATGTGGGTTTGACGCGTGGCTGGTTTGAGAATGTGGTGCATTGTGTGGCTGCGGATGTGGATGAGGCGCGTGAGCAGTTTGTGGAGGCGTTGGGTCGTGAGCGGGCTGATGGTGGTTTGGGTGCTGTGGCTGAGGGGCTACGGCAGATGCTGGCTGATACCGACCTAGCGACTGCCGTGCCGGAGGATTACCCTGCCTGGGCGTATGTGCGCGAACTCGAAGCCGGAGACGGCCTGATGGATAACAACCGCAAGTACCTTGTTGCCGGTGTAACTGACCAGGGCAAAATCTACGCAGTGCCAGCAGAGCCGGGCAAGATTGTAAAACCCAAAATCTTTACCTCACGAGGAGAAATAGTGGAAACTGTACCGGGTGGTAAGTTGCCCCAGCACCCCAAGCTCACCAGCTTTATCACTAAGAATCGTGCTTTGTTGGCCGAAGCTCAGAGGCTAACCCAGTTCACCTCTAAGACCAAGGAGTGGGTTGCCCACATCGAAGCCAACGAGGGCACCGCTAGCCAGTTCGTTCAGGCGCGTCAGGCACTGACAGAAGCCCAAGGGGGCACTGAGCAGGCCCGGCAGACGCTCGAAGCGGTGCAGGCTGATTTTTCAGGCGCTATGCGGGAGCACCAGCAACGGCTCCAGCAGGCAGAAAGCCGTTATGAGCAGGTGGTGCAAGAACGTGCTGAGGGCGGTTTCTTCAAGCGTTTGATGGGTTCTAATGCCCCGGTGGTTGAGGCTGAGCGGGCGCTGGAGCAGGTGAGGGGGCAGGTTCCCTCTGATGAGGCTGTTGTGCGTGCTCAGGCGCAGGTAGAGGCGTGTGAGCGTTCCCAGCGTCAGGCGCAGGCACGGTTTGAGCAGGTGTCAGCGTTCTTTGGGCCTGCTCCGGTTCACCCTGATTGGCCTAGTGCCAGCATTAACGCTTTTGGTGATGCTGTTGATCCTGTGTATGAGGATATTGAGGGGCAGGCGCGGGCTATGCTTGAGCGGGCTGTGGAGAATCTACGGCTTGTTGATGGTGCTAATGAGCGCTACTGGGCTAGCGACGTTCATAGGATCGGGGGTAAGTCGGCGGCTGGGTCTGATAGTTATCAGGAGCCTGTGCCTAGGCCTGAGTCTATTCCGGGGTTTGAGCCTGGGGTTAATTACGGCCCGAGCCTGTAGTTTAACTAATCCAGATAGAATAGTTGATTCTAAGCGCTTATCTATGAGATTTTTATAAGCACCTGACTAGTAAGTATGCATAAGATGTTATTTATTGTTAACTAAACCACCATTTAGTAAGTTTACTTTCTTTATAAATTATAAATACTGGTGAGATGGAGACATCGCCAATCACCGCGGCAAAGGCGCTGCGGAACGAAAGGAAAATACGATGACCACCAAGAAAGCTATCACTGGTTTTACTTCTATCGCACTAGCTGTAAGCGGAATGTGTGCGATTGTCCCGGCAACCCATGCAGATACCGTCACAACACCCATAAGTGCTGTTTCAAACACCGCTGATTCTCCTCAAGAATCGCTCAAGTATCTCGCCGTTAATGACAGCCAGGTTATCGTTGGCTCTGACGAGCTAAAGTTCACCATCAATGCTGATGGCAAGGCTATCGCAACCGATGCAAAAGGTAACTCAGAAGTACTTCCCGAAGAAGCTGTTGACCAAAATGGTAACCAGATTTTCTTGAAGTACGAAGATAACGGCAATAACGAGCTTCTTATTTCTGCAATTGCGTCTACTGAGATGCGTAGCGTGGGCAAGTGTCTGACAGGTATCGGTGGCGGAGCTGTAACTGGCGCAGGCACCTTGGGTCTTGCAGGAGCCGCAGTCGGAACCGTCACTCTCCCTGTCATCGGTACTGTGGGCGGGGGCGCAGTAGGAGCTGTCGTCGGAGGAGTCGGCGGCGGACTAACTGGAGCATCTGTCGCCTGCTTCGATTAAAGCCGAAATATTTATCTAGCCAGATAGGTTGAACAGTATGTTAGAAAGAATTCAAAACAATATTGGGCTTCCCACGATTCTACTGTATTGGGGTCTAGGTATTATCAGCTGGCTATTGTTTCACAGTTTGGGAGCTGACCAACGGGTAGTTGGCTGGCTCTTGGGAGTACCGTTTGTAACAGTAGGCGTGCTCGTGAGTGTTGGATGGCTACTTGGACGAAAACCTCAATAGCTGATCTAGTTCCCTAATAAAATAAGGAACCTCAGATTCTTTCAAGCAAAACAAGGCCCCGTAGAAACGGATTTTTCCGTCTCTACGGGGCCGGCTATGTGCTACGGGTGAGGTTATTTTTGTATGATGGAGCGCTTCGAGGGATGCAAGAGGAGGCCTTTAAAGCCATTTTGCTTGCCTTGGCCTTCTTCAGCGACGTTAGCGTTAGGCATGCAGCTCATTGCAGTGACAAAGGCCGGACGGAAGACCTCTCGGAATTTATCTAGGTTCTGCGTTTGAGAGCCAAACTGAGCCTGAAGCTGTTCCCAGTTGATATACACCAGGGCCTGGAGCTTGGGCAGACGACTGGAGAGCCAGAGGTAAATATCCAGCGCCAGGGGTGACTTGAATTTGCTGAGCAGTTTGCGCCAGGTTTCAGTTTCAACTGGGACGGCGTTGCTCTGAATGACGGACTCGAAGAAGTCGTCTGAGATCAGTCCGCTGCGTCAGGCTGAACGCGCCCTTGATGAAATCACGGCCCAGGAGCCTTCAACGGCGCAAGTGCAGCAGGCTGATGCACAGTTGGCTCAGGCTAAGGAGGGCTATGAGCAGGCTCAGCAGCGTTTGGCGCAGGCTCAAGAGGTGCTGGGGCAAGCTCCTGTACTGGCTGGGGGTGAGTTCTGCTGTGATTGATTAGCAGGGGGTTATTCATGAGCCTGATTATCAGCAGATCAGTGCTCAGACTAAGAAGCAGCAGCAGGAGGCTGTGCAGGTGTTGGGTCAGCTTACTGATTGGAGGCTTCCGGCTCAAATGTGGTCAAGGCAGGCTCAGGAGCGATTAGCTCATTCTGCTCGTGTGGCGAAGGCTGTGTCTGCTCGGCGGGCAGAGGCTAGTTATGTTTCTTCACCTCGTGGGTGGGATTATGAGCGTGGTCGGGGGCCGGGACTGGAGCGCTAGGTTCGGGGTTTGGCCTGGTGTGGGGGTGTTTGTCTTTCCCGGTAGCAGCTTCATGATTTCTCTTGGTGTACTGGTTGCTGTCAAGGGCGGGCTGCGCCCGTCGCTGGGGCGATTCGCGTGCCGCTCACCCTATGACAGCACCGGTACACCAAGAAGAGGGGCGCTGCCTATCACCGGGAAAGCTGCACTCCTGAAATACACCGAAGAGAACGGCCTAATGACAATCGCAACGAAAAATCTACCGCAGTTGCATCTTTACCCCCGTTAGGGCTTTTGCCTCCAGCACTCAATAACTTGCGATTCATTCGCCAGCCAACTACCTAGCTGAGGGTCAATAGCTGCCACTAACCGCACCGTAGCTCTATGAATCTCAGGTACTCCCATATTCAATAGACTTTCATGATGAGCTACACGATTCCGTGCCACATGCATCTGTGTTAATCGATAAGAAATCACATACGGGTTCGACTCATAGGGGAAAGCTAAAGACAAAGCCTGATTCCAGAGGTCTAATTGTGAGTTTTTAGTACGAACCTGGTCACGGTTAAGAGGATCACTCGTGTTCAAACGCCCATCAGGTAGCAAATGTTTCCAGGTGCCTAAAGTGATATGAGCAAGGACATCATCATGTGTAATTGCAGCACCGTGCCTGGGATGGGAGAGAACTCTAGCGTTGAGGTCTTGTTTGGCTCTGAAGAAGGCGGTGTCGTATTCGGAAATTAGCCTATTGCCTCGTTTTGAGAAGATGAGGTTTGCGAGTTTCTGAGAGGGGTGTTTAAGCCATTCTTCGGACCCTCCACTTGGGCGGCGGCGGGGATCGCGGCGGTGTAGTGGGGCACCTGTTTGATTGTGGGTAGAGCCGGGGCGTTGGGGCTGTTTGAGGTTCCAGGTGCGTAGTTGTTGGTCGATGGCTTCGCGGATAAAAATTTCTGCGTGGCCGATAGCTTTATTCATCTCTTGGGACAGTTGGCTGTTCCAGAGATAGAGTTCTCGCTGTTGTGCAGCAGTAGGGCGGGTGCTTTTGTAGGGTGCGAAGCGTTCGGCTGCCATGTAGTTTTCAAAGCTGAACATGAATGGGTGTGCTCCGTCTCTGTGTGCGCTGAGAGTGATGTTACAGGAATCTAATTTAGGTTCTGGTAGGCTAAGAGGCAGAAACCGAGCCACCAGCTTTCATGCTGGTATCTAAGAGACTCTGGTGTATTTATCGAGAAATGCTCCCTTGCATGCTTCTAAGCGTGTGAGGGCTTTCTTTTACCTTGATTCGATGCTGCCAGATAGGCAGTAGGCTCCCGCTGCGGGATGAATCAGCAGTGGAGCAAAACCATCTCCAGAAGGGTTTTGCACCAGTAAAAACTTTTAAGAAATCTGTTAAGTCCTTAAAGGACAGCACCAAAAATTTTCCTCTGACAGCGATGGTTGAATCTACTGCTGACTCAGTTGAGCGGCGAACCGATCCATAGTGTTTTTGGCGGCATTGGTATCTTCAAGGTCATTCATGATGACCGAAAAAACCAGTACCCGGCCCGAGTCCGTGACGGTGTAGCCGGTCAGTGAAAGCACCGAGTTGAGGGTCCCGGTTTTTGCGCGAACCACTCCGCGCCCGCTGAGCTCATCAGCGTCATTGAAACGATTAGCCAGCCCCAGAGTGCCACTGTAGCCCGCCACGGGCAGACCCTGTAAGGCCAGGCGTTCGCCTGAGCTTCCCTTGACCGCTCGTAGGGCGATACCGGTCAGTAGCTCATTGCTGACCTTGTTATTCATAGACAGGCCACTGAGATCGACCTGGGTGTAGTTGGTGGGTAAGCCCGCCTGAGCCAGGGCCTCACGCACAGCGGTGATAGCTCCTTGGGTGGAGCCGTCGCCGCCGGTGAGCACAGAGAGATTACGGCCCAGGGTTTCTGCCAGGGAATTATCTGATTCTTGCATCATGAGGGCTGACTGTTCTGCTGCGGTGGCAGATTCTACGGCAGCGATTTCCCGGCCCTGGCTGGGGGCAGCTACCTGCTTACCTGCGGTGAAGGTGAGCCCGGCGTCCGCCCCCAGCCTATTGAGGGCTGCTAGTAGTGTCTGCTGCACTTCTGCTGGGGCCTTGCTGGGGCGGCTGGTACTTGGGGCGGTGCCGTCGCTGGTGGGGGAGTAGTGGGAGTAGAAAGCCAGCGGGGTGACAGCACTGATAAAACCGGAGTCGATATCTTCCTGGGCCCATTCGGGGTTGAGAGCATCACCGGCGAAAAGGGTGGTGTCCAGGTTGAGGCTAAGAGTGGTGTCGCTGATGCCCTGTTGTGTGAGGGAGTCGATGGTGTGCTCTGCCAGGGTTTCGATACCTGCATGGCCCATGACGGCGGTGGGGTTCGAGTGCCCAGGAACGAGCAGGGTGTCGCCGCCAGCAACTAGGGTGAGGGTTGAACCGTCATTGAGGTGCACGGACGTAGTGAAACGGGCTTGCGGGGCGGTGGTGAGTAGGGCGTAGTCCACCAGCAGTTTCATGTTGGACGCCGGTGTGCGGCTAGCCTGGGCATCACGGGAGTAGAGGGCCTGGCCGGTCTCTGCATCAAGAACCTGGGCGGAGATAAGACCCTGGCCTAGGCTGTCGAGAGTTTGGTCTAGTTCCTTGCTGAGGGCGGCAGTATCGAGGGGGGCCCCTGTGCTTGTTTCTGCAAGAGCGATGGGGGAAGCGCTCAGGGCGGGGGCTACTGAGGCTTCTTGGAGGTCCTGGGCCTCTTGCCAGGCGGGTACTGCCCAGGCCCCTGCTGCGGCGCACCCGGCTGCGAGGAGGGCGGCGACCACCCAGGCTGTGAGTGGGCGTTGGCGAGAAGCAGTCATGAAACCTCCGCAGGTTAGCTCTTAGGGGGTAAAAGGGGTCCTTCTAGATAAGCCTATAGCCTGCATGAGGAAATAAGAGCATGTAATACGAGTGACACTGGCGTGCCAGCCCTGTAATAAGGGCTCCAGATGGCTGGTTCTCAGCTAGACTGATATGCCGAAACCCCTCGCGCATAGTGCGGGCCTAACATATCACTCAACCAGGAGGTTCCCCCTTGGAACTGGACGTCACAATCGAAATTAACCGCGGCTCACGCGTCAAGTACGAAATTGACCACGAAACCGGTCGCCTGCGTCTGGACCGCGTACTGTTCACCTCCATGCAGTACCCCACCGCCTACGGCTACTTTGAAGACACTCTGGGCGAAGACGGTGACCCGCTCGACGCCATGGTGATGCTTGATGTTGATGTTGTTCCTGGTGTGCTGGTTGAGGCCCGCCCCATTGGCGTTTTCCGTATGACTGATGAAGCTGGCGGTGACGACAAGGTCCTGTGCGTACCGGCAGATAAGCGTTATGACCACATCCAGGAAATCGGCGATGTCGCTGACCAGCTCAAGGAAGAAATCAAGCACTTCTTCGAGCGTTACAAGGACCTGGAGCCCGGTAAGTGGGTTAAGGGTGAGGGCTGGGAAGACCGTGCTTTCGCTGAGAAGCTGGTTGCTGAGGCCGAAGAGCGCTTTGAGAAGTCACACTATGAGTCCGCTGCTGAAGCTGAAGCAGACGAGAACTAAAGACCTGGTGGGGTAGCGAAAGCTAACTAGTGCCCCCGTCGGGATAGGAGGCTGAGCCCTGTATGGGGCTCAGCCTCCGCCCCTTTAAAGGTGCGGACGCCGGTGGGCGGCTTGGGTAGGCCAAGGCGGTAAGGAGCCGGTAGAGTGGGTTCCCATGAAGCTCAACTTCTCCCTGGCCCATAAAATTGCAGGAACTTTGGCCCCAGCTGGCCCTAGCGCTGAGGTCGCTACCAAACGCAAAGCGGTTGAAGAGATGCGCTATGCCGCCACAGCCGCTGTTGATTATGTGCACGCTATTACCCAGCTAGCTGCCGCCGAGAACCTGCACGATTCTGAACTGCTCATTGTTGACCGTGCCACCTGGGTTAAAGCCAACACCCAGTCCTTTGACGTGATTCTGGGTCCTGTTGCTGAGCGGGTGCTAGGTGACCGTCTCGCCAGGCTCTCTAGTACTGAGAAAACGGTGACCGAGATGGGTGGGGCCGCAGAAATTGGGGCCGTGCTGGCTTTCCTCTCTACCCGCGTCCTTGGCCAGTACGACCCCTACGCCGCGCTAGCTGGCCATGGGGCACCCGGTGGCCGCCTGATGATTGTGGCCCCTAACCTGCTCAAACTGGAAGAAGAGCTCAACCTTGACCCGGCGGATTTCCGTCTCTGGGTGGCTCTGCATGAGCAGACCCACCGGGTGCAATTTGCCGCTGCCCCCTGGTTGCGTGACTACCTGCTGAATCTCATGCATGAGCTGGGTGAAGAACTGGGGCAGACCACCGAGAACCTGCCAGAGCGTATCGCTTCTGCTGCTACCGGCGCGGTGCGGGGCATGAAGAGGCAGGAGGCACCTGGGGCGAGCCTTGAGGCTGCGACTAGTGGTGCGGCCCTTTTGCTCAGTGACCGGGGGCGGGAGCTTCTTGATCGTGTCACCGGTGTCATGAGCCTTTTGGAGGGGCACGCTAATGTGGTCATGGATGCTGTTGATTCTTCCATCGTGCCGTCCGTTAAAACTATTCGCCGCCGCTTTGAGCGCCGCAGTCAGACCCAGGGTTTCTTCCCCCGGTTTATGAGCAAACTGTTGGGTATGGACGCCAAAATGGCCCAGTATAAGAACGGTCAAAAGTTTGTGCAGGCGGTCATCGACCAGGTGGGCATGGAGCGGTTCAACCGTATCTGGCAGGCCCCTGAGAATCTGCCGACTGTGGCTGAACTTCATGCCCCTGCCCGCTGGGTTGAGCGGGTCCTGGGTGTAGACGTGCAGGAAGAAGGCAAATAGTGCCGCAGCGTAAAACTCGTTTGAACCCGGTGGTAGGTGCCGCCCGCCGCGAGGTGGCCGGGGTGCTGGATCAGGTGCTGGGGGCAGGTACGGTAGCCCCCACCGGTTCGTCAGCGCACCAGGGCAGAGGCGCAGAGCCTGGGCAGGTTCCTCTGGTGCTGGCTGCGGTTTCAGGTGGTCCAGATTCGCTGGCCCTGGCCGTCTTGCTGGCCCATTTTCATCGGCGTCAGGACGTGCGTGTGGGCGCGGTGGTGGTAGATCATCAGCTTCAGGACGGTTCAGCTCAGGTTGCGCACCGTACAGCTCAGACCCTGCAGGAGCTAGGTCTTAACCCGGTGCTGGTAGAAACTGTAGCCGTTGAGGGCGGTCAAGAGGGCCCTGAGATGGCTGCCCGCACTGCCCGTTACGGGGCTTTTGCGCGTGCTCTTGCCACAACGGGGGCTGTGGCTGTGGCCTTGGGGCATACTCTTGATGATCAGGCTGAAACTGTGCTGCTGGGCCTGGCTCGTGGCTCTGGGACCCGCTCCCTAGCCGGTATGCCCGTGGACCGCACCGAGAACCACCTCGCCGGGCCGGTGCGAGTTATTCGCCCCCTGCTGGCCCTGCGCCGGGCCGAGATTGAGCAGATTTGCGCGGATGCAGGCCTCACCCCCTGGCATGACCCCACCAATACTGACCAGTCGCTTATGCGCGCCCGCGTGCGCCACAGCGTCCTGCCTTACCTGGAAGAGCACCTGGGCGGTGGGGTAGCTGTTTCCCTGGCTCGTACCGCGACCATTGCGGGGGCGGACGCCGACTACCTGGCCTCCGCGGCAGAACAAGCCCTCCCCCATGTGCTATTTGGTGCGGACGACATCGCCCCGGCCGGTACCCCTATGGAGGGTTTGCTGGGGGTGGATCAGGGTCGCGGGCTTGTTCTGCTCAATCGCACCGCCCTGGCCGGTCTGCACCCGGCGGTGCGCACCCGCGTCCTTGCCCTGGCCTTGGAGAAAGCTGGCGGTATCGCCCCGGGGTTTGAGAGGCTTGCCGCCCTCGATACTTTCGTGAGTGAACATTCTATTGCTGGGCCGCTTCAGCTGCCTGGGCATGTTTCTGCTTACCGGCGCCGCCCTGGCGTTACTATTAGGCGGGCAGGCCAGAGCTATAACCTCAAAAAAACCGGCCTTATCGTTTTACTCAACACCACCCCATAAACCATACTTAAAGGTGAACACGCACTTCGCCCCGCCCCTGGGGCTGGGCGCACACCCTTTGGACCAGCAGAAAGCGATCAACCGTGGACGCACTCGACGTACAGAACGACATCAAAAACGTTCTCTTCAGCAAAGAAGAAATCGACGCCAAGATTAAAGAACTTGCCGCCCAGGTCGATAAGGACTACGAAGGCCGCGACGTGCTACTCGTTGGCGTACTCAAGGGTGCCATCATGGTTGTAGCCGACCTCTCTCGTGCCCTCAAGGCCCACTACACCATGGACTGGATGGCTGTCTCATCCTACGGTTCAGGTACTAAGTCGTCGGGTGTCGTCCGCATCCTTAAGGACCTTGATACCGACCTGACCGGCCGTGACGTACTGATCGTTGAAGATATCGTTGATTCCGGCCTGACCCTCAAGTGGCTCCAGCAGAACCTAGTTTCTCGTGGCGCTAACTCGGTAGAAATCTGTGCTCTGCTGCGTAAGCCCAAGAGCGTTAAGACCGACATTGATGTTAAGTATGTTGGTTGGGATATTGAACCTGAGTTCGTGGTCGGCTACGGCCTGGACTTCGCTGAGCGCTACCGCAACCTGGACTGCATCGCCACCTTGGCGCCGCACGTCTACTCATAAGCCCTACCAGCGGGCGCTGGGGGAGGGCAGAACCTACCCAGTGCCCGACGATAACTCTTTTGCCCTGAGGTGAAAACCTTCACGCATCAAGCGAATAGCTAGTAACTTTAGGTAGATTAGATAGGTCTTGAGCTTCGTGCACCCAAAAATAGGTGTGCGAAGACCCTACACTCAGGGGGTGCACCTGCGCCCCAACCGTCATTTTGTGGAAGGCACGGCGTGCAGAAAACGGATACCAACCCCGACCCCAAGAAGCAGGGTTTCTTCAGCAAGCTCATCTCAGGGCCCTGGTTCTGGGTACTGTTGGCAGTTTTTATTGCCGTGCCCATGATTTTCTCAAACTTCTTAGCCTCTTCAACCCGCGTTGATACCAACGTCGGTATTAGCCTCTTGCACGATGAGAAGGTCGTTAGCGCCAAAATTTTTGATGGTGACCAGCGTGTAGACCTGGAACTTAAAGACGACTACGTTAACCCTGCCGGTGATAACCAGGGTAAGAACGTAAGCTTCTACTACGTGCAGCCCCGCGCTACTGACGTGGTCGCAGCCATGGATAAGGCCAACCTTGAGTCCTACACCGATCAGCCGGTGCAGTCCAACTGGTTTACCTCCATGCTCTCCTACATCTTGCCCTTCCTCATCGTTGTGGCTCTCTTCTGGTTCCTCATGTCACGCTTGGGCGGCGGTAGCAACCAGATTATGAACTTCTCTAAGTCACGCGCTAAGAAGTTCAACAAAGACAACCCCACCGTGCGCTTTGCTGATGTAGCCGGTGTCGATGAGGCCCTGGCAGAACTTGAAGAGGTACGAGAGTTCCTTGCTGAACCCGAAAAGTTCACCCGCCTGGGCGCCAAGATCCCCAAGGGTGTGCTGCTCTACGGCCCTCCCGGTACCGGTAAAACCCTGCTCGCTAAGGCCGTTGCCGGTGAAGCAGGTGTGCCCTTCTACTCCATCTCTGGTTCTGACTTCGTTGAAATGTTCGTGGGTGTGGGTGCTTCTCGTGTGCGTGACCTCTTCAAAGAAGCCAAGACCAACAAGGCTGCCATTATCTTCGTAGACGAAATTGATGCGGTAGGGCGCCAGCGTGGCGTCGGCATGGGCGGCGGCAATGACGAGCGCGAGCAGACCCTCAACCAGCTACTGGTTGAAATGGACGGCTTTGACGGCACCTCCAACATCATCGTGATCGCGGCAACCAACCGCCCCGACGTACTCGACCCGGCCCTGCTGCGCCCGGGCCGCTTTGACCGCCAGGTCGGTGTGGATGCCCCCGACCTCAAGGGCCGTCAACGCATTCTTGAGGTGCACGCAACCGGCAAGCCCATTGACCGCCGTGTAGATTTGGCTTCTATTGCCAAGCGCACCCCCGGCTTTACCGGCGCAGACCTGGCTAACGTCATGAATGAATCCGCCCTGCTCACTGCCCGCGATGGCGGCAACGTCATTGACGAGCGCGCTATTGATGAAGCTATCGACCGTGTCATGGCAGGGCCTCAGCGTTCTTCACGCATCATGAGCGAACACGAACGCACCGTCACCGCCTACCACGAGGGCGGTCACGCCCTAGTGGCGGCGGCCCTGCGTAACTCGGCACCCGTCACTAAGATTACGATTCTGCCGCGTGGGCGCGCCCTGGGTTACACCATGGTCATGCCCCAGGACGACAAGTATTCCACCACCCGCCACGAGCTGCTTGACCAGATGGCCTACGCCATGGGCGGCCGCGCTGCCGAAGAACTCATCTTCCACGACCCTTCCACCGGTGCCTCTAACGATATTCAGAAGGCCACCGATACTGCCCGCAAGATGGTCACCGAGTACGGTATGAGCGCTAAGGTCGGTTCTGTTCGCCTGGCGGCTAAGGAATCTGACCCCTTCTTGGGTGGTGCTGCCGGTGGCGGTAACAACTTCTCTGATGAGATGGCCTACCTGGTTGATCAGGAAGTTGCCGCCCTGCTAGAGCAGGCTCACGATGAGGCCTATGAGATTCTGCGCGATAACCGCGATGTGCTTGATGCCCTGTCTTTGGCCCTGCTGGAGAAAGAAACCCTGCTGGAGAACGAGTTGGCTGAGATCTTTGCCGGTGTGCGCAAGCGTCCTGAACGTGGCCACTGGTACTCTAAGTCCAACCGCGAACCTTCCACCCTGCCCCCGGTTAAGGTTGTTAAGGCTGGTTCTGAGCGGGCAGATGAAGCAGCAGAGTCTGATGAGGCTATCGTGCAGCAGCCTACCGTGGACCCGATGGATCCCGGTAACCCTCACCCCGGTGCTGCAGGCCCCGCAGGTAACCCCGATGTTGACCCCCTGGGAGGGCCTCGATAATGGCAGTTGACCAGCCCCGTATCGAGGCAGCCGTCCGTGAGATTCTGCTGGCTATCGGCGAGGACCCCGATCGTGACGGCCTGCTCGATACTCCGGCCCGTGTAGCCCGCGCCTACGATGAGATGTTTGCCGGTCTGCACCAGAGCGCCGGCGATATTCTGGGTACCACTTTCGACATTGACCACTCCGAGCTGGTTCTGGTCAAGGACATTCCTTTCTACTCGACCTGCGAGCACCACCTGGTGCCCTTCTTCGGGCACGCCCACATCGGTTATATCCCTGGCGGTGATGGCAAGGTGACGGGCCTATCGAAGCTGGCTCGCCTGGTGGATGTCTACGCTAAGCGCCCCCAGGTGCAGGAGCGTCTGACTACCCAGGTGATTGAGGCTCTCGAAGAGCATTTGCAGCCTACCGGTGCGATTGTGGTGATGCAGGCTGAGCACATGTGCATGTCCATGCGCGGGGTGCGGAAGCCGGGAACCAAGACGGTGACGAGCGCCGTCCGCGGGGCCCTGCGCGATCCCGCTACCCGTGCCGAGGCGATGAGCCTGATCAACGCCTCCTGATTTCTCCCAAGGGGACCTGATTTCTAAAAAAGGACCGCATAATATGCGGTCCTTTTTTAGAAATCAGGTCCCCTTAGCTCAGGCGAGCAGGTAAGCGGGTGCTAGCCTGGGTGCATGACCCTTCCTCACGCCCACGGTTCCTTCGCCAACCTGCCCACTGACCGCACCCTGATCATGGGGATTCTCAACGTCACCCCCGACTCCTTCTTCGACGGTGGCTTGCACGCGGACGCCGCCACGGCAGTTGCACACGCCAAGACCCTGGTTGCCCAGGGGGCAGACATTATTGATGTGGGCGGCGAATCAACCCGCCCCGGGGCTACCCGCGTTGACCTGGCTGAGGAACAGCGCCGCGTCCTGCCCGTCATAGAAGCTTTAGCTACTGAAAATATCGTCATGTCGGTTGATACCCTCAACCCCGAAACCGCCCGCGCCGCCGTGGCAGCTGGAGCCCACATCATCAACGACGTTGCCGGCATGAGCCTGCGCGAAGACATGATTGAGACTGTTGCTGAGCTGGGCGTGCCCTACATTCTCATGCACTCGCGCGGTACCTCCATCACCATGGACTCCCAGGCCGTCTACACCGATGTTGCCGGTGAGGTCTTTAGCGAGCTCTTTACCCTGCGCGAGCGACTGCTTGCCGGGGGAGTGGCACCCGAGCAGATTATTCTTGACCCCGGCCCCGGCTTTGCTAAGCAGGGGGAACAAAACTGGCAGATTCTGGCGGGCCTGCAGACCCTGGCCGACGAGGGGCACCGGGTGCTGGTGGCTGGTTCCCGCAAACGCTTTATCGCCCGGCTTTTACAGGAGCAGGACGCCGCAGCCTCCGGCCTGCCGGCAGAGCAGGTTACTGAGCGCCCGGCTACTGAACGGGATGTTGCCAGCGCAGCCCTTTCGGTGATGGCAGCTGAGGCAGGAGCCTGGGCCGTGCGCGTCCATAATGTGCAGGCGACCGCCGATGCCCTGGCCGTGCGCGCAGCCTGGCGGCGAGCGTCCGCTCTCTCAAACTAGGTGGCGCAGGTAGCCATGAAACAGAAGCGTCATAAATGAAAATGTCTTTGTGACTTTAAGCGCTTTAGAGGTGGTGCTTTAGACCCGCTTAAGTACTATCCTTCCCAGCAAATACCCGGGTGAGACTATCTTTAGGCATGTCGAAGGGCACACATAACGGTCACTAACGGTTGCCCCCGCTGCGTGGATAATGGCTACAAAGCACCGGCGCTTCAACTCTGAACTGCCACCGGTGACCAGACTCGGTGAAAGGTGACCATGCACGATCACAGCTCATCGGCAGATACGCGAGACTACTCGCGCGCTGACCGCATAACGCTCACAGGTGTGGGTAGCGTGGGCTACCACGGGGTGCTCGACTCTGAAAAGCAGACCGGCCAGCCCTTCTTCGTCGATATCACCATGTTCACCGACTTTACCCGGGCCGCTGCCACCGACGATGTGGCGCACACCGTCAACTACGCCGAAGTAGCTGAGGTCATCCGCGAAATCGTCACTGGTGAATCCCTGGACCTCATTGAAACCCTGGCTGAGCGTATCGCTACCGCTGTGCTTGAGAAGTTCCCCCTGCTGGCGGTTGAGCTGACCGTGCATAAGCCTCAGGCCCCTATCGAGGTAACTTTCGCCGATGTGTCGGTGACGATTTTTAGGGAGAAACATGACGGTTAAAGCAATTCTTGCCCTGGGCTCTAATCTGGGGGACAGCAAAGAGACCTTGATTAAGGCGATTGTTGATATCTGCTCCCACGAAAAAATCGCGGTGACCAAGATTTCCCCCATCGCTATCACAGCTCCCGTGGGCGGCCCTGCCGGCCAGCCCGACTACGCCAACATGGTGGTTGAGATTGAGACCAGCCTTCGCCCCTTCCTGCTACTGGAATACACCCAGCAGATTGAGCAGAAGCACCACCGCACCCGCGACGTCCGCTGGGGCCCGCGTACCCTGGATATCGACATCATCGATATCGCCTCACTTGAGATGGACGACCCCGACCTCACCCTGCCCCACCCGCGCGCCGCTGAACGCGCCTTTGTGCTGGAGCCCTGGGCCCGCATGGACCCCTCAGCCCTGCTCCTCGGCTCATCGGTACGCCAGCTGGCAGATGACGCAGCGGACGCCGGTGGCATCCGCGAGTTCCACCCCGCACCGGTGGTCTGCGCGTGAAACTGCGAAGCCGGGCTCTTGCCCTCTTAGCGGGTGTAGGTGTTGCAAGCGGGGCGGTCCTCAACCTCCTGAGCGTTCAGTCAGGCGGCCCCGAGCTGTCCCTGCCCGCTCTCACCCTGGTTGCTGCCCTCATCCTGGCAGGTCTGGCCCTCTACTTTGCCCGGCAGGTCTACCGGTATAGCCGGGTTGAGACCCGTAAGAACGCCGGTTCCATGAACCCCCTCATGGCCGCCCGGGTTGCTGTCTTCGCCCAGGCCCTGGCCCTCACCGGCGCCCTGGTCGGTGGCTGGCAGGTAGCGATTGTGGTCTACCAGGTGGGGCTGGCGTCCGCCCGTGCTACCGCCCAACCCCTCATCGAGAGCCTGCTTGCCCTCGCTGGCGGCCTGGTGATGCTGGTTGCCGGTATCGTCGCCGAGAACTGGTGCAAGGTGCCTCCGGGGGATGAGGACGCCGGTGGTGGGGTCGGCGGGGTCAGCCCGCAGACCGACCCCCTGGCCCGTACTAAGCCGGACGCCTCGTCCTAAGGTAGCGTCAGGTTTAGCTTTCTCACCTTCGTGCCATAATGGTGTAGACCACACCCTGACATGTATACGTAACGAGAGAGCACCATGAACGAGCCGCAATTTACACCTACCCTGCCCCCGCTCGACCTTGATGGCCTGGGCAAGCAGACCATAGATTTGCCCGAGGTCAGCTGGAAGCGGGTCTCACCCAAGTACGTTCGGGTTAAGCTCATCACCTCTCTCATCTGGTCCCTTATTCTGCTGGGAGTGGCGTCCCTACCGCTTATCATGACGCTTGTGGTGGAGAGCTGGAACTGGGCACCCTGGGCCTACTGGGGCCTACCTGCCCTGGTACTCATCTGGCGACTGTGGGTGCTAATACTGGTCAAGCGTCGGGTGCAGGCTATCGGCTACAGTGAACGCGCTGACCACCTGCTCAAGCGCTCCGGCCTGCTCTTCCGTTCGCTCACCGCTGTGCCCTACGGGCGAATCCAGTACGTCGATGTGTCCTCTGGGCCGCTCGAAAATGCGCTCTCACTGGCCAGCGTCGAGGTAAAAACCGCGGCCAACAGCATCACCATTCCGGGCCTGGCCAAGAGCGATGCTGACCAGCTGCGCGAGGTTCTCACCGACCTGTCGGACGCCAGAATGGCAGGCCTCTAAATGAGCGAACAGGTACCCACCTCAGAATCCCCGGCGGTTTCCACCGATATCACCGCCCACGAAGAAGCCGCCCTCACCTGGCGTCGTGCCCACCCGCTCTCACCCCTGGTGAGGGCCTGGCTGATTATCGTCGTGTTCGTCTATACCATTGCTAACAACCTGGTCGACGACCTCTTCACCGGGGAAGAGCCCCTTGACCTGCGCGAACTCGGGCAGAGCGGCCCGCCAGACACCATCTTCCTCTCCTGGACGAGCATCTTCGGGGGCTTCTGGTTCCTGGGAGTGCTGGCCGTCTTCTTCCTGCTCTTGCTGCTGCCCTTCCTCTCAACCTGGTTCTTTTACCGGTTTGCGGTCGATAACCACAACGTCTATATCAAGAGCGGCATGCTCTTCAAAACCGAGCGCAAGGCCCGGCTGGACCGCGTGCAGTCTATCGACGTCAACCGCCCCCTGATGGCTCGCCTGCTGGGCCTGGCAGAGCTTAAATTCGACGTGGCAGACGGCGATTCTTCTGCCCTGCGGGTGCAGTTCCTCAAGTACGCCGATGCCCGCGCCCTACGCGAGCAGCTCCTGGGCCAGGTGCGTACCCTTAAAGCTGAGAAGGCAGATTCTTCGGCTGCGGCGTCCGCCCCGGTTGAGCAGCCTGCCCACCGTGATATGGCTGGGCGCTTGGGCAATCACTTGAGCGAGAATTTTCTGGGAGTTAAGGACGCCGGTGAGCAGCTGGTTGTTAAGGTTCCGGTGGGCAGGCTTCTCGGGTCGATGGTGCTGAGTGCAGGCCGGATCGTAGGTTTGCTCTTTTTGCTGGCTGTTGGCGGTTTTAGCCTCCTGTGGGGTGAAGGCCTATCCCTGGGGGCTCTCTTTGCGTCGAATGTGGCGATTATTTTGGCTCTCGTCTCTAGTGCCTGGAAGCGTTTTAATACTGGTTTCAACTTTTCACTGTCTACCAGCCCGGACGGTTTGAAAACCCGGTTTGGTTTTACCGATACCACCACCCAGACCCTACCTGAGGGGCGTATTCAGCGTATTGAGGTGGTGCAGCCGCTACTGTGGCGTATGGCCGGCTGGTACCGGGTTGAGGTGACCTTGTTGGGTAAGGGCGCTGAGCAGGGTGAGTTCGCTGGGGAGCTGCTGCCGGTAGGCACTCTTGATGATGTTTTTCGGGTGCTGCCCCTGGTTCTTCCTGCCCAGCAGGACGGTGGTGTTTCACCTGATCAGCTCCATGCGGGTTTGAACGGGTCGGGCGCTGATTGCGGGTTTACTGTTTCTCCCCGGAGTGCTCGTTTCTTTGATTGGTGGACCTACCGCCGTAACGGTTTTGCGGTAACTCCCTTGCTTTTGCTGGTTCGCGCCGGCCGCTGGGTGCGCCGCCTGTCTTTTGTGCCCCACCGTAAGGTGCAGAGCTTTGAGCTGTCCCAGGGTCCCTTGCAGAAGCGGGCTGGGCTGGCCCACCTCTCCTTGCGGATTGCTGGGGGAACCCTGTCCACCTCCGTGCATAATGCGGACGCCGAGGTCGCCCGCGCTCTGACCGTCCGCCTGGCCCAGATGGGAGTTGTACTGGCAACGGAATCTGCGGACGCTGGGGCAAATCCAGGAGCGTCTGTTTAGAACCGAGCACCTGCTTCACCCCATTCTTTCTCTCTTTACCCCGAGATAATCTCTAGGGTGAAGAGAGAAAGAATAGGGCTTTAGAGGGACCGGTAAACTAGCAGGCAGGACGCAGACAGAAAGGGCCCCATGCAGAGCACCCATCACCTCAAGCCCGCCCGCCTGGGCATCGGTGTCATCTCAGCCGGTAAGGTAGGGGCCGTACTCGGTGCAGCCCTGCGCGCCGCCGGCCACCTGATTACCGGCGTCCACGCCGTCTCAGAAGCCTCCCGCACCCGCGCCGAAGCCCTACTGCCGGGCGTCCCCATCTCGACCATTCCCGAGATTATTACCACCAGCGAGGTGGTACTCCTAGCCGTGCCCGATGATGCCCTAGCCGACCTGGTCAAAGGCATCGCCCAAACTGACCGCTGGCGGCCGGGCCAAATCCTGATTCACACCTCCGGGCTCCACGGAACCACAATCCTAGCCCCAGCCACCGCCCAAGGAGCTATCGGCCTGGCCATCCACCCGGCCATGACCTTCACCGGCCTCTCCCTAGACCTGACCCGCCTGACAAACACTAGCTTTGGCGTCACCGGCCCAGCTCCCTTCACCCCCATAGCCCAAGCCCTAGTCGTTGAAATGGGGGCAGAGCCCGTCCTCATAGCCGAAGGCGACAGGCCCCTGTACCACGCAGCCCTCTCACACGCCTCTAGCCACCTGATCACCACCACCGGCCAGGCTCTGCAAATCCTGACCTCCATCGGCATTGAAAACCCAGCCCGCTACCTTGAACCCCTCCTCAGAGCCTCCCTCGATAACGCCCTAGCCAACGCCGACAGCGCCCTAACCGGCCCCATCGCCCGCGCAGACGCCCACACCGTAGCCGCCCACGCCCAAACCCTAGCCAGCTACGCACTAGAAGAAAACGCGGACGACATCAAAACCGCCTACCTGGCACTAGCCCGCGCCACCGCCCAGCGCGCCCACAGCCGCGGAGCCCTCACCGATGAGAGCTACCATGCTGTGCTTCAAGCCCTGGCCGGGTAAACTGGGAGGGCGCAAAACACGAAAGGACCCCTCACCACCGTGACGAGTCAAACCCCTATCGCACACACCATCACCGAGCTCGGCAACGAAATGCTCCTGGCCCTCACCGCCGCCAGTCGCCGTCGAGCCACCGGCGAAACCTCCACCACAGCCAAACCCCTCACCGTAGGCTATGTTGCCAGCATGGGAGCCCTCCACGAAGGGCACGCCGCTTTAATTCGCCGTGCCCGCGAACAAAACGATGTAGTAGTGCTCTCCATCTTCGTCAACCCCCTACAATTTGGCCCCAACGAAGACTACGATAACTACCCGCGCACCCTTGAAGCAGACACCGCCCTAGCGACCGAAGCAGGCGCAGACATCATCTTCGCCCCCACCCTCGAAGAAATGTACCCCGACGGCAACCCCAAAATCACCGTCATCTCAGGCAAACTAGGGAACCTCTTTGAAGGTAAAACCCGCCCCGGCCACTTCGACGGGGTGCTCACCGTCATCAACAAGTTCTTCAACATCCTCAAACCCCTGGTAGGGGAGCACACCCTCAAAGCCTACTTCGGGAAAAAGGACGCCCAACAGGTAGCTTTAATCCAGCGCATGGTCAAAGACTTCAACCACGATGTAATCATCAAACCCGTCCCCACCGTACGCGCAGACGACGGGCTAGCCCTCTCATCCCGCAACCAGCACCTGAAAGCCGAAGAACGTGAAGCAGGCCTAGTGCTCTCCCGAACCCTAGCAACCCTGCGCGAAAAATACATTACCGGCAGCCTAAGCGCCGAAGATATCGCCCAGGCCCGCACCACCATCGACACCACCGACGGGGTACGCCTGGACTACCTAGAAATTGTCGATGCCGAGACCTTCGAAGCCCCCCAAAGTGACCAAGCACGTGTGCTAGCGCTCGCTGCAGCCTACGTTGGTTCTAACCGCCTCATCGATAACATGGAAATCAACTAAGACCTCTACACCCGACCTAAGAATAGGCACATCATTGACTGAACAGGGCAAGACCCCCGCTGCAACCCCCGCCTCTGACCACGGCGTCTCCGAGCAGATGCAGATTCGCTTAGAGAAGCGAACCAAGCTCCTTGAATCTGGGCGTGAAGCCTACCCGGTAGGCGTCCCCGTCACTCACACCATCACCGAAATCCGTGAAAAGTATGACGGTCAGCTCGAAGCAGACCAGACCACCGGCGATATCGTTGGTGTAGCTGGCCGCGTGGTGTTCGTCCGTAACACCGGTAAGCTCTGCTTTGCCTCCCTCCAGCAGGGCAACGGTACCCGTATCCAGGCCATGATTTCTTTGGCCGGTGCAGGTGAAGAGGCCCTGGCCGACTGGAAGGCCCTGGTTGATTTGGGCGACCACGTCTTTGTTAAGGGCGAGGTTATTTCTTCTCGCCGTGGGGAGCTTTCCATCATGGTGGAACAGTGGCAGATGGTTTCTAAGGCTCTGCGCCCCATGCCCAACCTGCACTCTGACCTGAACGAAGAGACCCGCGTGCGCCAGCGCTACCTTGATTTGATGGTGCGCGATGAGGCCCGCGATCTGGTCATTAAGCGCGCCAAGATTACCCAGACGGTACGCAACGTGCTGAACAATCACGGTTACATTGAGCTAGAAACCCCCATCTTGCAGCTCATTCACGGTGGCGCGGCAGCCCGCCCCTTTGAAACCCACCTGAACGCTTTTGACCAGCCCATGACCTTGCGTATCGCTACTGAGCTTTTCCTCAAGCGTGCCGAGGTGGGCGGCCTGGAACGCGTCTATGAGATTGGCCGTGTTTTCCGCAACGAGGGCGTAGATTCTACGCACAGCCCCGAATTCACCACCCTGGAATGCTACGAGGCCTATGCTGACCAGTTTGTTATGGCTAAGCGTATGCAGGAAATCATTATGGCCTGCGCTGACGCTGTGGGTGTGCATCAGATTGAAACTGAGGCTGGCACCATTGACCTGAGTGGTGAGTGGAAGTGGCTGGGTGTTTACCCTGGTCTTTCTGAGGCGGTGGGTGTTGAGATTACCCCTGCCACCACCGTAGAAGAATTACGCGCTATTGCGCAGCAGCACGAGGTTGCTTTTGACCCCAAGTGGGACGCTGAGAAGCTGGTCGTGGAGCTCTTTGGGGAAATTGTTGAGCCCACCCTCATTAACCCCACTTTTGTCTACAACTACCCGCCTTCTGCGCAGCCTCTGGCCCGCCAGCACCGCTCTGAAGCTAACCTCATTGAGGCTTGGGATCTCATTATCGGCGGTATGGAGCGAGGCACTGCCTTCTCTGAGCTGATTGACCCCGTTATTCAGCGTGAGCGCCTGACTGAGCAGTCTAAGCTGGCTGCCGGTGGTGATGATGAAGCAATGCAGCTAGATGAGGACTTCCTACGTGCCCTCGAATATGGTGCGCCTCCCATGGGTGGCCTGGGCCTGGGTATTGACCGTCTGATCATGCTCTTTACTGGTGTAGGTATTCGCGAAACTATTCTCTTCCCGCTGATGAAGCCTGAAGCTGAGTAAGACGTCCTTACCTTATCTAGCCCGCCTGGCAGTGTGCCAGGCGGGCTTTTCTCTGCAATTTAATGTGGGCTATATAGGGGCTCTTATGTGGGTTATCTGGGGTAGATTGGAGAAAGCATAAACTCTGGAAAGGTAAAGGTGAGATGGAATTTCTGATTGGTTTGGTTCCCTCAATTGGCGCGGGCTTGGTACTTTATTTTATTTTGCGTTGGATGAACCGTGCTGACCGTGCGGAACGCGCTGCACGGCAGGAAACTGAGAAGGACGCTGAAGCCTGGTATTGTTCTGTGAAAAACTCGGAAGGAACCCGTGACCCTTTTGGTTCGTCAGAAACTAAATAAAACTCTTCTTGTCCTCTAAAGAGTGATTTATTTCCCTTTTGCGAAAATAATATGTACTATTTATTTTAGTCATCCAGGGTGACTCACTCGATTACGTGCCCCACAGAAAAGGGTAGAGGCGGATTATCCTCTTATATGTCTTTCCCTGCTCGAAACACGTTTGAGTGCATATTCCCTAAACACCCTCATTCCAAGGAGAAAAATAATGGCTCAGAAGGTCAAGATTATTCTTGAAGACGACATCGACGGCGGCCCCGCAGAAGAAACCGTGCGTTTCGGTCTAGATGGCGGCCAGTTTGAAATTGATCTTTCAAGCGCTAATGCTGCTCGTTTACGTGACGCTCTTCGTCCTTTTGTTTCTAAGGCTCGTCGCGCTCAGGGTGCCCAGCGTACTTCCGGCCGTCCTGCTGGTTCACGCACTACCGTTAAGCGCAACCCCGAAATTGCTGCAATCCGTAAGTGGGCGCAGGAAAACGGTCATGAGGTTTCTAGCCGCGGTCGTATCCAGCAGCACATTCAGGACGCCTACTACAAGGCTATGAGCAAAGAAAGCAAATAAATACGTTTCTTGTCTCTTATGAGGGCGGAACTCGCTGAGCGGGTTCCGCCCTCATTGTTTATAGGTGGCAGATACGGTGCATGAAGAGAAGAAATAGCTACTCTTGGGCTGGGGGTTTCCCTTGCTGCGAACACCATTCATTCCGTGGCGAACAGGGCCACGCAGGCTTAGAAACGCGCGTAATCTTTTGGGTAATAGTAAGTTTCCAAGGAGTGTTCAATGTTTGAACGGTTTACCGACCGCGCCCGACGCGTCATCGTGCTTGCCCAAGAAGAAGCACGCATGCTGAACCACAACTACATCGGCACCGAACACGTTTTGCTCGGTCTGATTCATGAGGGCGAAGGTATCGCAGCGCGCGCTCTTGAGTCCCTCGGTGTTAATCTCACCGGCGTGCGTGAGCAGGTGCAGGACATTATCGGTTCTGGCCCTCAGGCCTCCAGCGGTCATATTCCTTTTACCCCGCGCGCTAAGAAGGTTCTTGAACTGTCCATGCGTGAGGCTATTCAGCTGAACCACGGCTACATTGGCACTGAGCACATTCTGCTGGGTATGGTGCGGACGAATGAGGGCGTGGGAAACCAGATTTTGACCAAGCTGGGCGCTGAGCCTGCTAAGGTACGCCAGACCGTCATGGATTTGATCTCCGGCTACCCCGGTAATAACAACGGTGAAGGCGGCAAGGAAACCGCCGGTGTTGGTGCGGGTAACTCCCGTGAGGGCACCCCTGCTGGCTCTGCCATTCTTGACCAGTTCGGCCGTAACCTCACCGCTGCGGCGCGTGAGGGCAAGCTTGACCCTGTGATTGGTCGCCATAAGGAGATGGAACGCGTTATGCAGGTGCTCTCTCGCCGTACCAAGAACAACCCTGTGCTGATTGGCGAGCCCGGTGTGGGTAAGACCGCTGTGGCTGAAGGTTTGGCTCAGGCGATTGTGTACGGGGACGTACCTGAAACCCTCAAGGACAAGCACCTCTACACCCTGGACTTGGGTTCCATGGTGGCAGGTTCACGCTACCGCGGTGACTTTGAAGAGCGCATGAAGAAGGTGCTGAAGGAAATCCGCAACCGCGGTGACATCATCCTTTTCATCGATGAGATTCACACCCTGGTGGGTGCTGGTGCCGCTGAGGGCGCTATCGACGCGGCCTCCATTCTCAAGCCCATGCTGGCCCGCGGCGAACTGCAGACCATTGGTGCGACTACTCTCGATGAGTACCGCAAGAACATTGAAAAGGACCCGGCCCTGGAGCGTCGATTCCAACCTATCCAGGTGGATGAGCCGAGCCCTGAATTGGCTGTTGAAATCCTCAAGGGTCTGCGCGATAAGTACGAGGCTCACCACCGTGTGACCATCTCAGATGAGGCCTTGGAAACCGCCGTTAACCTGGCCCACCGTTACATCTCTGATCGCTTCCTGCCCGATAAGGCTGTTGACCTGGTTGACGAGGCAGGTGCCCGCCTGCGTATTAAGCGTATGACCGCCCCGCCTGAAATCAAGGTGCTTGAAGAGCGCATCGCTAAGCTCAAGGGCGAGAAGGAAGAAGCCATTGCAGCTAACGAGTTCGAGAAGGCAGCTAACCTGCGCGATAAGGAGCAGAAGCTGGTTGCTGAGAAGGACGAGGCTGAGAAGCAGTGGCGGAATGCCGGTGACGCTTTTGGTGAGGTAACCCCTGAGGTTATTGCTGACGTCCTGGCCTTCTCTACCGGTGTTCCGGTCTACAAGATTACTGAGGAAGAATCTGGCCGTCTGCTCAAGATGGAGGAGGAGTTACACAAGCGCGTCATTGGCCAGGAGAACGCTATTAAGGCTCTCTCTCGTTCAATTCGCCGTACCCGTGCCGGTCTTAAGGACCCCAAGCGCCCCGGTGGTTCTTTCATCTTTGCTGGCCCCACTGGTGTGGGTAAGACTGAGCTGGCTAAGGCCTTGGCTGAGTTCCTCTTTGGTGATGAGGACGCCCTTATCACTCTGGATATGTCGGAGTACCAGGAGAAGCACACCGTTTCTCGTCTCTTCGGTGCCCCTCCCGGCTATGTGGGCTACGAGGAGGGTGGCCAGCTGACTGAGAAGGTACGCCGTAAACCTTTCTCTGTGGTGCTCTTTGACGAGGTTGAAAAGGCTCACGCTGATCTCTTCAACTCTCTGCTGCAGATTCTGGAAGATGGACGCTTGACCGACTCCCAGGGCCGCGTGGTGGACTTCAAGAACACCGTCATTATCATGACCACCAACCTGGGCTCGCGCGAAATGGCTCGCCGTGTACCTGTGGGCTTCCAGCAGGTGGGCGATGAGCAGGGTTCTTACGAGCGTATGCAGGGCCGGGTGATGGAGTCTTTGAAGGAGCACTTCCGCCCCGAGTTCCTAAACCGTGTGGATGACATCATCGTCTTCCCCCAGCTTTCTGAGTCTGAGATTTTGCAGATTGTTGACCTCTTTGTTGCCCGCCTGGCTAAGCGCCTGGCCGAGCAGGATATGTCGATTGAGCTGACCGATAAGGCCAAGGCTCTCATGGCAGCTAAGGGCTATGACCCCTCTATGGGTGCCCGCCCGCTGCGCCGGGAGATGCAGCGCAACCTGGAGGACCCGCTCTCTGAGAAGATCCTCTTCGGTGAGATTAAGTCCGGTGAGAAGATCACTGTGGACGTTGAGGGCGAGGGAGACCTGGCTAAGTTCACTTTCTCCTCTGCCCCCTTGGGCGAGCTGGATGCTGAATCGTTCGATAAGGCTTTCGGTAAGGACGAGAAGGAACTTCCCGCTATCCCCGAAGCTGAGGTCGCCAACGAGAATGCTGAACAGCGTGTTGAGGCCGAAGAAGCTGACAAGCGCTAAGCTGCTTCTTTGAAGTTATGCCGCCTGGGGTGCCCTGACAAGGACGCCCCAGGCGGCTTTTTGTTCACAAATATATTTTGTTCACATCTTGTGAATATATGGAGAGTGTGAACTTGCGGGAGACTAAGGAGCTATTCGATGAGCGTGAAAGGATGGTCTACGCATTCTGTGATGGAGTCTGTGCGGCTGAGGAGTCATAATCTACTGTTTGTGATGCTGCTGTGATGAGTTGGCGAAGATGTAACCAAAGCTTGACCAAGTTTTCAGCTTGTACCCAGCTCTTTAAGGCTTGCGCCTAAGGCTGGCTTGCCATACTTAAGTCATACGGTTCGACAGAGCCTCTGAAGCGACAAAACACCAAATTTGGTGGGTTGCTTTAGGACAAGAAGACTCTTGTGTGTATGTGTGTGTAATGATATAAATCAGCTCCCGCACCGATATTGGTGTTCGGGGGCTGATTTATTTTAAGTTCTATGGTGTAAGCGCCGGTGTCTCTTATCTGGCTTTGGCCCTGGGCGAGCCGGGCAGTAGCCTTGAAGCATGACTGAATTGACCGTCCGCCCCGCCACCGTGCACGATGTGCCCGCTATCCAGGGGCTGGTGCGCCCTCTCGCCCTTGAAGGGGTTTTGCTTGATAAAGAGGCTGTAGCCTATTACGAAGCTATCCAGGAATTCCTTATCGTTGAGGACGCCGCCGGGCAGGTGCTCGGTTGTGGGGCCCTGCACGTTATGTGGCAGAATATCGCAGAAATTAGGACGCTGGCGTCCGCCCCAGCAGCGCGGGGGCAGGGAGTGGGGCACACCCTGGTGACTGCCCTGGTGGAGCGTGCCCGGCGGCTTGGGGTGGCCAGCGTATTCTGCCTGACCTTTGAAGTGGATTTCTTTAAGCGGCAGGGCTTTAGGGTGATGGAGAATCAGGACCAGATTGATTCGGAGACTTTTATGGAGCTTCTACGGTCCCATGATGAGGGCGTGGCGGAGTTCCTTGATCTTGCCCGGGTTAAGCCCAATACGCTGGGCAATACCCGAATGATTCTAGAAATTGAGCGGCCCTAAAAGACAGTTAGAGGCTGATACGGTTGCCGTCTACAGGCTGGGCTAGGCCGTCCGCTAGGAGCCCTGAGAGGCAGCGTTCTATCTGCTCCTGTGGGGGAGTGAGTGCCTGTAGCTTAGCCACGGCAGGAACCAGCCCTTCGGGGAAGATGATATCTGCCCGCCCTGCACTGGTTAGAAGCTCCACTGGTACCGGCTCTTGGGCGGCCCGGAGCACACCCATCATGGCTCCTCGTAGCTGCCGGTCTGTACCGGCCCAGGCCTGGCCCTTGGGCACGTAGTCAGCGTCGGGGCGTCCTGCTGCAACCCAGGCGCAAGATTCCATGACCGGGCAGCTCTCACAGCGGGGAGTTCTCGCTGTGCAGATGAGGGCACCTAGCTCCATGACCGAGACATTCCAGAGGCAGGACGCCGCCAGGTCAGCAGGCATGAGCTCTTCAGCCAGGCGGGTCTCGGCTGCTGTGAGGGCCTTGGAAGGCAGGGCTTTACCTGAGATGAGGCGGGCGTGCACCCGGCGGATATTTGTGTCAATGACTGTGGCTCTAGCTCCGAAGGCAAACACAGATATAGCTGCTGCGGTATATGAGCCCACACCGGGTAAAGCCAGCAGGTCCTCGTAGCTACCAGGCACCTGCCCATCGTGGCGCTCTACGATAGCTTGCGCTGCTGCATGAAGTCGAAGAGCCCGGCGGGGGTAGCCCAGTCGGCCCCAGGCGCGCACAGCCTCACCCGGTTCTTCAGCCGCTAAATCAGCGGGTGAGGGCCAGCGTTCTAGCCAGGTTTCCCAGACTGGCAGAACCCGCTTGACCGGGGTCTGCTGGAGCATAAACTCGCTGATCATCACCTCCCAGGGGATGTTGTTCCCGGTGCGCCAGGGCAGATCTCGGCGGTTCTCTAAGTACCACCCGTTAATTCTGGTGTGCAGGTTCTCGAGCTCTTGCGGAACGAGCTGGCTCAGCGGCAAAGTAAAAGACACCCCAACACTCTAAAACAGGTCTCTTCATGAGGGCGAATAGGGTGAGAAAGTTCCGCAGATGGCATAGAAAAAAGGTACTCTAGATGTATGTCTGAAAACGTTGATTCACAGGTGGAAGAAGTCTCGCCCGAGGTTTACCGCCGCCGCCGTATTGTTGCCCTGCTCGTTCTGGTCCTTGCCCTGCTTCTCATTATCGGCCTCATCAGCTGGTTAGCAGGTCGCGGTAATAACACTGATACCGCCACCGCCACCGCAAGTACCTCCGCTAGCGTTGAAGCTTTCAGCGACTTTAGTCAGCGTGCCACTGAATCAGCAGCCCCCTCAGAAAGCGCTCAGCCCAGTGAGTCTGCAAGCGCCAGCGAATCAGCAGAACCTAGCGCTGAGCCCACCCCCAGCGAGAGCACCCTAGCTACCGTTTCTGCTGAACCTACTGAATCAGCTGAACCCACTCCGTCCGCATCTGCCACAGAGCAGGCTCTTGTAACTGCCTGCACTGCCGCAGACCTCCAGGTGAACCTGACTGCTGACCGCACCAGCTACGCAGCAGGCCAGAACCCTGCCCTTGCGGTCACCTACACCAACACCTCAGGTAACCCCTGCATCGTGACCGGTGGCGCTAACAACGTAGACGTCAACATTACTTCCGGTCCCGCTCAGGTTTACAACTACGCCCAGTGCAACGCCAACCCCGTTGCTGATGCTGAGGTTGCAGCCGGAGCTACCAACACTACTGCCCTGACCTGGAACCGTTCACTGAATGCCCTAGGCTGCAACAGTGCAGCTACTATTAAGCCCGGCCACTACTGGGCAACTGCAACCGTCAACGGTGTGCCTTCAAAGCCCGTCCGTATTGTTGTTACCGGCTAGGAAGCTCTAACCTCCCAGACCGTTTTGACACGCCCCGGCCCGCAGTATATACGTGCCGGGGCGGTGCCGTCCTGGGGCTTTGGTGCACTAAAATTGGTGGTGTGCTAACGGTTTATAGTGAATCCCTGCTGAAGACAATCGCCCAGATTGCTCCTGGTACTGAACTGCGTGAGGGCTTAGAGCGCATCCTGCGCGGCCGTACAGGTGCGCTGATTGTGTTGGGTAGCGATAAGACTGTAGGGCAGATATCATCGGGTGGATTTGTTATCAATACCGAATTCTCGGCCACTAGGGTGCGGGAGCTCGCTAAGATGGACGGCGCTATCGTCTGCGATAAGGACGCCTCCACCCTGCTAGCTGCCGGGGTTCAGCTCCTACCTGACCCGTCGATTGAAACCAACGAATCAGGCACCCGCCACCGCACCGCAGAGCGTGTTGCCCAACAAACCGGCTTCCCCGTGATCGCGGTCAGCGCCTCTATGTCCCTAATTTCTGTCTATACCGAGGGGATTCGCTACACGGTTGAAGATACCCAGTCTTTGATGAGCCGCGCTAACCAGGCTATCCGCACCCTTGACAGCTACACTGAGCGCCTAGAGCAGGTACTTCACCAGCTTTCTTATCTCGAACTTGAAGCTGGTGTAACCTTGCGTGATGTGGCGAGCACCTTACAGCGCATGGAGATGGTCCGTAGGATCACCGTCGAGGCAGGCCACTATGTGGTGGAGTTAGGGAGCGTGGGCCGTCTGGTTGCTCTTCAGCTTGAAGAACTCACCACCCGTAATCTGCCTGCTACCTGGCTGGTGCTGCGCGATTACCTACCAATAGATACCATGCCTGAAGAACTTCAAGCTGCTGTTGATGCGTTGACTCAGCTCGATGATAAGGAAATTGTTGACCCTCTAACTATTGCCCGCACCGTTGGCCTGGGGGAAGAGTTAGATGCCCCCTTGCACCCGCACGGGCACCGTCTTCTTGCCGGGATTAAATCTATGCCGGGTGCGGTTGCTGACCGTCTGGTTGATCGTTTCGACGGTTTGCAGTCGCTGATGGCAGCTAGCCTTGATGATTTGCGGGCTGTTGAAGGTATTGGTGAGCAGCGTGCTCGGGTGATTCGAGAGTCCCTCTCGCGTATGGCTGAAAGTTCGCTCCTAGGCCGATTTATGTAGCCTTCAGCTAGAGGCAAGTAGGGTGCGGTGCTTAAAGTGTCAGCCACCGGCCTTATGCTGTTGGTATGGCTACCCGTAAAACACCCCGCTCGCGCTCCGCTAACGCCTACCGCTGTACCGAATGCGGCTGGACCACCGCTAAATGGGTGGGCCGGTGCGGTGAATGCCAGTCCTGGGGCACTGTAGAAGAAGCAGTTGGCCCGGTTGCCGCTAAAACTACCGTGGCATCGAGTGTGCAAACCCCTGCCCAGCCCATTGGTCGGGTTGATTCCACGGTGGCGCAATATATGAGCACCTGCAACCCAGAATTTGATCGTGTCTTGGGGGGTGGCCTGGTGCCTGGTGCGGTCATTTTGATGGCCGGTGAACCCGGTGTCGGTAAGTCCACTCTACTTCTTGATGTGGCTGCCACCTTTGCCCGTGGTGAGTCTACGGGTGCAGCCCATAACGTCCTGTATGTGACCGGTGAAGAGTCAGCGGCCCAGGTGAAGCTCCGCGCTGACCGTATTGGGGCTCTTGCCGAGACTCTCTACCTCACCAGCGAAACCGATCTGGGCACCGCCCTGGCTCACATTGAGCAGGTTAACCCCGATTTGCTGATTGTGGACTCCGTACAAACCCTAGCCTCTTCTGAGGTTGAGGGTAGCGCCGGTGGCGTCACCCAGGTGAGAGAAGTTGCAGCCTCAATTATTGCCGCCGCTAAGCGTCGCAACATGTGCACGCTACTGGTGGGGCACGTGACCAAGGAAGGCACTATCGCAGGCCCCCGTCTGCTGGAACACCTGGTTGATGTGGTCTGCCAGTTTGAAGGTGATAAGCACACCCCTATCCGTATGCTGCGGGCTATCAAGAACCGCTTTGGCCCTACCGATGAGGTGGGCTGTTTCGATATGCATGAGGACGGCATCGCCCCGGTCACTGACCCCTCTGGGCTTTTTGTCTCCCGCACACCTCACCCGGTGTCGGGCACCTGCGTCACTGTCACCATGGAGGGGCGCCGCCCCCTGCTGGCAGAGGTGCAAACTCTTCTTGATACCAGCACCACCCCACAGCCTCGCCGGACCACCAGCGGGCTAGATAGCTCTCGTATCGCCATGCTACTAGCTGTTTTACAGAAGCGCGCAGGCTTTAACGTGGGCAAACTGGACTGCTACATCTCAACCGTTGGCGGGGCTAAAATTTCTGAACCGTCTGCTGACCTGGCCTGCGTCATCGCCCTGGCCTCCGCCGCCCAAGACAAGCCCTTACCTCGTAAACTGGCGGTCTTTGGTGAGGTTGGTCTAGCCGGTGAGGTGCGCGCTGTGCCTGGTATCCGCCGGCGTATTGCTGAGGTGGGGCGCCTGGGCTTTACCCATGTGATTGTGCCGGCCTCCCCGGCTGGTGTGGGTGAGGTGCCTGCCGGGGTGTCAGTGCGTGAAGTAGCTTCGCTAGGGGAGGCCCTAGCCCTACTCTTCCCGGGCCAGGGCTAGCTAGTCTTATCCTCGTTGAGTTTCTTCTCGATGATCTCCAGCTGGGCAGTGTTAAGAGCCTGCTGTTTTTTCACCCAGGCGGCACTCTCATTGTGAGGGTCCACTGACGCTGCCGGAACTGCGGGCATACTGCGCGGGTCCCTCACAGAGGACTGGCGAAGCTCCCGCAACGGGGCGCGATCCTTGGCACGGAGTACCGTGGTGAGCTGACGGGTATCGTCCCGGTGCTTCTGCTCAGCCTGCTGCCGGTGCGTCTCATGCTGCCCACTGGCCTTAAGGCCAGTATGTATGGGTAGGGCGGTGGTGGCAGGGGCGTGCTCGGTCATCGAATCACCCAAGGGAACCAACATGTCCACTGCCTGCTGGTGGGTCAGGCCAGACGCCTCCAAAAGGTCCACCACCAGGGGGCGGAGCATGAGTACTAGGGCTTCAGCCTCCAAGGTTCGCACACCCATCATGTGCGGCTCAAGACGTCCGGCCAGGTGCGCCAAATCCCGGCGTGCCTTGACCTTCTGCTCGGCGCGGACGTCCGCATCAGCAGCCGACATGCCCTCACCTAGCACCTGTACAGTATCCCCAATATTTTTCAGCGCCTCGGCGATAGAAGTAATAGCTGCCGGGGAAATCTGCACATTGTGAAGAGTGGAGGCCAAGCGGCGGTTGAGCACCCGGGTGTTGCGGATAGCGTAGTCAATCTTGGTTAAGGTCTGGGAGTAACGGTCCAACTCCTTCATGTGGGCCCGCCCCGTCCACGCTAGCTGGGCCATACCCTTCGAGGTAATAATGTCTTTCTCACAGACGTTATAGAGCGGCTGCAGGTGGCGGGCATCGTCCAGAGCCTGCCAGGCCTCTTTATCGTCATAATGCTCCATGGCCTGACCGGCAGCATGAAAGACCGCAGCAAAAGCCCCCATCAAATTTTTAGCATTTTCACGCGGGGTACGACGCGGGTCCTTCGGGAAGAAAAACATGAGCAAGAAAGCGCACAAACCACCCACAATGCCATCGAGACTACGGGCAAAAGCTCCATCAACATTTGGCGGCAATAACACCACCAGGCAAGACTGCAGGCCCATCTGAATTGTAAAAAGAATACCGTTATCCAAAAAACGAGCCAGCATAATAGACAAGAACATCACCAGCCCCGCCTGCCAAATACCCCGGCCCAAAATCAGCATCATGGTATCGCCCATCAAAATCCCCAAGGTCACACCGAAAGAAACCTCAAGGATACGGCGGGCGTGGGTCGCCCCCGTAATGTACCCTAGAGACACAATTGCAGCGGTCGCCGCAAAAATCGGTTCAGTATGCCCCAGCACCTTCTCCGCAAAAAGATAAGCACCAATACCCGAAACCACAATCTGAAGAGACTGAAAAAACCCATCCTTCATACGGCGCCAGCCCTTACGGCTACGCTCCTGGGCATATTTCTCTATGCTCTTAACCTGCTGACCAAAACCCATACCCACCATTCTAGCCCCGCCACTGGGGCCGCCCACCGGCGTTCTCACCCCTAAGTGTGTGCCCCCTGTTCACCCGCCGTTTACCCACTGCTAGCCCACCTGCTACCTAACCCCCCTAAAGTCAAAGACGTTAGACACCATTCCTCGCCTACTCGCTGTCTCACACGAGACAGGGGAGGGCACACAAACTCAAAGGAAATAACCTGTGAAGGCTAAGTCACTCGCTCGTTGGGGCGCACTTGCAGCTGTAGGCGCACTCGCATTCACCGCTTGCGGATCAGATAACGCAACCGGCACCGCCAACTCCTCAGGTGCAGGCAACAACATGGCTTCCCTGCCCTCCACCGCCCTCACTGGCATCGGCGCCTCATCGCAGCAGGCTGCTATCACTGCTTGGGAAACCGGCTTCGCTAACCTGGGCGGCACCGTACAGTACTCACCCGATGGCTCCGGTGCAGGCCGTGAAGCCCTCCTAGCAGGCGGCACCAAGTTCGCTGGCTCAGACCGCCCCCTCAAGGTCGAGGAATGGGAAAAGTCCAAGGCAGTCTGTGGCGACAGTGGCGCAATCAACATCCCCGTCTACATCTCACCTGTAGCTGTAGCATTCAACCTGCCCGGCATCTCATCACTGAACCTAGATGGCGAAACCATCGCCAAGGTCTTCAAGGGCGAAATCACTAACTGGAACGATGCAGCTATCGCCGCGCAGAACCCCGGCGTAGAACTGCCCGACACCAAAATCACCGTAGTACACCGCTCCGATGACTCAGGTACCACCCAGAACTTCACCGACTACCTGGCTGCCGCATCCAACGGCGCCTGGGACGTAGAAGCAGATGGCAACTGGCCCGCCCAGTACGCCGGTGAATCCAACAAGGGCACCTCAGGTGTTGTCTCCACCACCTCATCAACCGAAGGTGCCATCACCTACGCAGACGCCTCAGCCACCGGCAACCTGGGCAAGGTCAACGTCAAGGTTGGCGACTCCTACGTTGAACTCTCCCCCGAGGCCTCAGCTAAGACCGTCGAACTCTCAGAACGCGTAGGCAATATGAACGAGCACGATATGGCCATCAAGATTAACCGTACCCCCACTGAAGCCGACGCCTACCCCGTCGTCCTGGTCTCCTACCACATCGTCTGCTCCGGCTACTCATCAGAAGATGACGTCACCCTGGTCAAGGCCTACGAAAACTACGTAGTTTCAGAACAGGGTCAGAAAGACGCCGCTGAAGCAGCCCACTCAGCCCCCCTGACCAGCGCCCTGACCGCTGACGCTCAGAAGGCTATCGAATCCATCACCGTTACCAAGTAACACCTCGCTCATCAAGGTGCGGCCAGGTTACCCACCCGGTCGCACCTTGATACGCGTCAAAACGACAAAGGTTTCACATTCCCATGTCAACCACAGTAGAACCGCAGTCGGGCACCAGCAGCGTCCGCGCGAAAAACAAAGACCTCCCTCAGGTTGGTAACCCGGCAGCAGACAAAATCTTCTCCGGTGTCTCCCTGGGTGCTGGCGTCCTCATTCTCATTGTCCTGGCAGCTGTCGCAATCTTCCTGGTCGCCCAGGCCATGCCGGTCTTTACCACAGATTCAGCAGATCTTCCCAGCGGTAGCTTCATCCAGTACATTATTCCGCTGACCATCGGCACCCTGATTGCCTCCACCATCGCCCTACTCTTGGCAACGCCCATCGGCATTGGTGTAGCTCTCTTCATCTCCCACTACGCCCCCCGCAACCTGGCTAAGGGCATCGGCTACGTCATCGACCTGCTGGCCGCTATCCCCTCCGTCATCTTCGGTGCCTGGGGCGCCTCAGTACTGGCACCCAAGATTGTGCCCTTCTATGAATGGCTGGCCACCTACCTCGGCTTCATCCCCATCTTTGAAGGCCCCGCCTCACAGACCGGTAAGACCATCTTGACCGCAGGTATCGTCCTGGGCATCATGATTCTGCCCATCATTACCTCCATGTGCCGCGAAATCTTCATCCAGACCCCCGTCTTGCAGGAAGAAGCAGCCCTGGGCCTGGGTGCCACCCGCTGGGAGATGATTCGTATGACCGTCTTCCCCTTCGCCCGCACCGGCATCATCTCAGCAGTCATGCTGGCTCTAGGCCGTGCCCTGGGTGAAACTATGGCAGTGACCTTGGTACTGGCCTCCGGCCCGCTCACTGCCTCTCTCATCCAGTCCGGTAACCAGACGTTCGCCTCAGAAATCGCCCTCAACTTCCCCGAAGCCTACGGCCTGCGCATGTCTGAACTTATCGCAGCTGGTCTGGTACTCTTCGTGATTACCCTCATCGTCAACATCATGGCCCGCATGATCGTGGCCCGCTACAAGGACTTCTCAGGAGCTAACTAATGTCTGTAGCTACCACCTCATCCCGCTTCGCCACCCGCCAGGCCCCCAAATGGCTACCCCTAGCCGTTGGCGCAGGAGCCCTGATTCTTGGTGCTGCTATGAGCGCACTCACTGGCTTCTCCATCGCCACCTTCGCCCTCTTTACAGGCCTCATCTTCGTTATCGCAGGCCCCCTAGCCGTTGCCTCCTTTGAAGGTAAACGCAAGGGTCAGGACGCCTTCGCCCGCTACCTGGTCTACGGCACCTTCCTGGTGGCCCTCATCCCCCTGGTCTCAGTGCTCTACACGGTACTAGCCAAGGGTATTCCCGGCCTATCAGGTAACTTCCTGGGCACCTCCATGAAGGGTGTCACCGGTGTGCACGATAATGCCGCAGCCGCAGGTGAAGGCCCCATCCTTGGCGGTATCTACCACGCCATCATCGGTACCCTAGAAATTACCCTGCTGGCCACCGTCATCTCGGTTCCTATCGGCCTGCTCACCGCCATCTACCTGGTGGAATACGGTCAGGGCAAGTGGCTCTCTAAGGCCATCACCTTCTTCGTAGACGTCATGACAGGTATCCCCTCCATTGTGGCTGGTCTCTTCGCAGCCTCCTTCTTCGCCCTAGTATCAGGAAACCCTATGACCCGTATGGGCCTGGTGGCAGCCGTCGCCCTGTCGGTCCTCATGATTCCTACCGTGGTGCGTAACGCCGAAGAGATGCTGCGTATCGTACCTAACGAGCTGCGCGAAGCCTCCTACGCCCTGGGTGTGCGTAAATGGCGCACCATCATGAAGGTTGTTATCCCCACCGCTATCTCGGGTATCGCCTCAGGTGTCACCCTGGCTATTGCCCGCGTCATCGGTGAGACTGCACCTATTCTGGTCACCGCAGGTTTTGTCACCTCCATCAACTGGAGTGCCTTCAACGGCTGGATGGCCACCCTGCCCACCTACATCTACTACCAGATTATGACGCCCACCAGCCCCACTGCCGCCTCCGTCTCAGAGACTCGCGCCTGGGCTGCTGCGTTGATCCTCATTATTATCGTGATGGTGCTCAACCTTATCGCCCGAACCGTCGCAAAGATCTTCGCTCCCAAGACCGGCCGATAAAACCCTACAGCGCACCAGCTAGCGCACCTACCGGCCACCAAGACTTTTAGAAAAAGGAAACTCCATGTCAAAGCGCATCGACGTTGAAAACCTGAACGTGTACTACGGCGACTTCCTCGCAGTAGAAGACATCTCCATGGAAATCGAACCTCGCACCGTCACCGCCTTCATCGGCCCCTCCGGTTGTGGTAAGTCAACCTTCCTGCGCACCCTTAACCGCATGCACGAGGTAATCCCTGGCGCCCGCGTTGAAGGTAAGGTCCTGCTCGATGGTGAAAACCTCTACGGTAAGGGTGTTGACCCTGTAGTCGTCCGCTCACAGATCGGTATGGTCTTCCAGCGCCCCAACCCCTTTCCCACCATGTCAATTCGTGAGAACGTGCTGGCTGGCGTCAAGCTCAACAACCGTAAAATCTCCCGAACCGAGGCAGATGAGCTGGTTGAGTCATCCCTGCGTGGCGCTAACCTCTGGAACGAGGTCAAGGACCGCCTGGACAAGCCGGGCTCCGGCCTCTCCGGTGGTCAGCAGCAGCGCCTGTGCATCGCCCGCTCTATTGCGGTCAAGCCCGATGTAATCCTCATGGACGAGCCCTGCTCCGCCCTTGACCCCATCTCAACCCTGGCTGTTGAAGACCTCATCAACGAGCTCAAAGAAAACTTCACCGTAGTTATCGTGACCCACAATATGCAGCAGGCAGCCCGCGTCTCAGACAAGACCGCCTTCTTCAACATTGCAGGCACTGGCAAGCCCGGCAAGCTCATTGAGTACGCCCCCACCCAGGAAATCTTCAACAACCCCAGCCAGAAGGCGACCGAAGACTACGTCTCAGGTCGCTTCGGCTAAACCGCTAGCTGCCCGCCTAGGCGGGCGCAACAACTTCCCTCACCCCGTATCTCTGCGGGGGAGGGAACACCATGGGAATGTGTGTGCCGCCCGGCCCCGTACTCCTTTCGCTGCTGGAAAGGACGGGGTCGGGCGGCTTTTGTTGAGACTGCTCTCAGCACCCGGAGCCTAAAGCTGGGCACCGCAGGCAGGTGGCCTCATAGGGGTTATTCGCCGCGCATCTTGCGGCGCACCCAACCGCGTAAGGTCGCGTTTTCTTCAGCCTCAATCAAAGAATCAGCTAGTTCGGCGTTGCGGCGTTCTAGCTCGTCGGCCCGGCTTTGGGCCTGGTCACGTTGGAGTAGCCGCTGGTAGTCCCATGAGAGGGCGCGGTCACTTTCTGCGCTGGCCTGGGCGGCGGCAAGAGAGATCTCGGCAATATCGTCGCGGACGAGCAGGTTGGTAATGTTCCATTCGCCAGTAAAGATGGTGGGGGTGCTTCCCAGTTCGCGGACGGCTGGGGCGGGCTTCCCTGCCCGGTGGAGGAGCAGGTGGGCGACGGCGTCCCACCAGCTGACGGAGAATTCGCGTAGCTGATTGGTTCGTGCTCGTAGGCTTTCAGAGAGTTCGTTGCGTAGCTGAATAACCTCGTGCAGGGCTGCTGCTGGGGCCTCAGAGTTGAGAAGAGCTAGGGGGATGGCGTAGTTTTCAGCCCCGTACTGTTCCATCATGCCGCGTATGCACATGTTGCTGTGAGCATCAGGTAGCAGGGCTATGAAGGGCACACCGGCGGAGAGAGAAAAAACGCCGGGGTGGTAGTGGGTGGAGAAGCCGATGAAGGCTTTGCTGTGCACCTGGGTGGCCATGTCCGCGTGGAGGACCGGTAGCTGGGTGGGGTTAGAGAACATGTGTGAGGCAATCTCGGCGTGGGTAGCCGCATCGCCCTGGTCTGTGAGGGAGCCTCCCAGGTGGGGTAGGAAGACGGTGTGTAGGCCGTAGTTGCGGTGCATGTCATCTAGGAGCTGCCCGATGACCCGGGCTTGCCCTGCGTTGAGGCCTGAGAAGGTGGCGCAAATGTAGCGCTCAGGTAGGTTGGTGGTGGGTTGCCCGAGTAGGGAGTGGCCTTGGGGCTGGTAGAAAGTGGCATCGTCCACCACGAGGTGGGATGTGATAGCCCGTTTAAAGGCCCAGGCGTGTGAGGAGCGTTCCCGCATGCCGATGAGCTGGGCGCAGCTGAGCATATCGTGCAGGATTTTTGTGTCGGCGTCGGTGAGCACCGGCCCTACTGACTGGCTAGAGATTATGAGGGGAATCCCGTGGGTTTTTGCTACTAGGGCGTAGGCGGCGCGTTCGTAGAGAAGGTGCCCGCTTGATGAGTTCATGGTGCCGCCGCCTGCCAAGACGATGCCGTCCATGTCTGCTACCTGACGGACGAAAGTGGTGATCTCTTCACTGGCGGGGTAGCCGACCAGGTGCTGTTTGACCTGATCTAGGAAGATTTCGCGTTCGGCGGGAGGGGCCGGGACGTTGAGAGTCTTGATGTACCCGGTGGCTGTGCCTATGGGGGCTTGGGAGTGCTCGATGGTGCGGGTTGCGATGAAGACTTCGTAGCCGCGGCGGGTGAGCTCGTCGGCGGTGGCGATACCCGTGGCTTCGTCGCCGGTGTGGTACGCAGATTTCCCTAGGTCTGCGAGCACGAGAATGCGAGGCATGATTAGCGGTTTCCTTTCACAAAGCGTTGTGCGCTACGGGGAGTGCGCCCGAGGCGCCGCTCATGTGGGGTGAGTAGCTGGGAGGGGTACGAGGGTTCCTCCTGTACAGTCTAGTCGCACATTGCTGGTGGTGGGAGCGCTATAGCAGGGGTGAGAGCGCCAGGAAGAGGGTTGCTGAGAGTACGAAGCAGATGGGCATGGTAATCAGCCAGGTCAAGATAATGCGCAGCACGATTTTGTAGCGTACCGCAGCGAAGCGCTGGTTGACCCCTGAGCCGAGCACGGCTGAGGCTGCGAGGTGAGAGGAGGAGACGGGGGTATTTAAGAAGAATTGGAGCAGCACCATGGCCAGGGCTGTTGAGCTTTGTGCTACTGCCCCGCGGAAAGGGTCAACTTTGACCATCTGGTGGGCGAAGGTATAGCCGATACGGGAACTTCCTCGGAGGGTGCCAAGACCTAGCACGAGGGCAAGGAAGACAGCTGAGACTATGTAGGTGGCAGGGCCTGCTTCTAGCCCGGCTGCGAGGAGTAGAACAGCGTAGATGACGACGACCCGCTGCCCGGTCTGGATGCCGTGAACCAGGGAGATAAGGGAGTTAGCTAGGGAGAGCACGCTACGGGAGAAGCGGTTGACGGTGGCAGGGTAGGAACGCCGAAATAGGCCGTAGAAGGGGAAGACAGCTGCCCAGGCTACAAGGAAGAGGAGGATAGGTGCCAGGATAAGGGGCACGACGATGAAGGTGGCGAGGGGCTCTGAGAAGGGGTTGAAGGTTCCAAGGCCGGTGGTTTGAGCTGCCCATGCTGCCCCTGCTAGGCCCCCGATGAGGGCGTGGGTGGACGATGAGGGGATGCGGAACCACCAGGTGATAATGCTCCAGCTGATAGCTGTGATGAGGGCGGTAAAGATGAGCCCTAGGCCGGTCTGGTTTGGGGGTACGGTCAGCCAGTGGGTGGTGACTGACCCGAGCATGATACCGGTTGTCGCCATCCCGATGGTGTTGAAGAGGGCGCTGGTGCGGAGGGCTATTTTGGGGGTGAGGGCCCGGGTTTTAACGGGTATTGCGGTGGCGTTGGGGGCGTCGTGAAAGCCGGTGACGAAGGTGAAGGCAATCAGGGCTAGGCAGCTGAGGGTAAAGAGGGTGAGGGTCACTAGGATTCCTGCACGATGATGCGGCCAATTTCGGTGGCGACGGTGCGCATTGCTTCTGAGGCTTCTATGAGCTTGTGCACGAACCGGGTGGTTTGTAGGTAGCGGGTTTGCTTGTAGCGGTCTTGAATGTCTGCGTCGTATTCTTCGGCCATGCGCACCGCTTGTTTGGTGATGCGTATCAGGGTGATCCAGTAGTCGTCGAGGTCGCGGAGGGTGCTGAGTTTGGGGATGGTTTCGGTGGTGAGCAGGGCTTGGCGTTGGATGATGTCGAGCACGGTGGCTGCCTTGGGTGAGAACCGTACAATGTGGTAGAGGTGCAGGATGTTAGCTGCTGAGGTGAGTTTTTCTACCACGTTGTTGAGCGAGACGGCTAGGGTGTAGATGTCTTCGCGGGGGATGGGGGTTGAGAAGGAGCTGCGCACCGCGGTCATGGTGGTGTGTAGCATGTCGAGGCTTGTTGCTTCGTGGGTGAGGGCGCGTTCGAGGAGTTCGGGGTAGCGTTCTTCTGGGGCACCGACCATTTCTGAGAGTAGGGCGGCTGCCCCTGTGACCTGTTCTGAGAGTGCAGCGAGGGCGGTCAGTGAGGTGTTTTCGTGGGGGAACATGCGTTGGAGCATGGGCCAGCTCTCCTGTGTGTGGTCGATCGGTCAGGTGCTGATGTTATGGTACCGTGCCAAGGTTAACGAGCTGACGCCCCTGGCCTCTTCCGGGGTGGACGCAGAAGCCGGGCTACCTGCCTCGTGGAAAGGGAGGCGGCGCCCGGCGTCTAGCGGTATGAAGTTTAGCGATGTCAGGCTGGGAGCGCCTCTCGGCGGAAGGCCGCTCGAAGCGGCTAAAGATTTGGAGCCCGGGGCTACCTATTAGCAGCCTGACATCTTGGTATCCATCATTCTCTTCTTCGTCAGTGGTGTCAACCCCCATCGTTGACCCCAAGAATTTTGCTTGTCGGGCAGGTGGGTGCGCGGCTGCTAGTCCAGGGTTCCTGCCCGCCAGTTGAGGGCTGCTTCTTCGAGTTCCCGGGCGGTACCGGTTAGTTTGCGGGCTGCTGACCGCAGGCGGGCGGCCCGCACCGCCGCCTCATCGCGCACCTCGGCGGAGGGGGAGTAGGTGCTGGTGGCTTCATGAGGGGGCCCGCCGCGTGGTGAGACGGTCTGGCCGTGCCGCAGTTCTAGGGCGACGTCGTCCTGACCTAGTGCCAGCACCCGGCAGAAAGCCGCAAAGCGGTTGAGGGCAACATCAAAATCGCCGGTGTAGGCCCCAGCAAGGATGGCATCAACGGTGGCACAAATTTCGTTGGCTGTGGGTGGGGAGGGCACCCCGGCTAGGGCCTGGGCCAGGTAGCTAGAGTGCATGCCACGCTCATAGTAGTGGCTCATGAGCTGAGAGTTAGCGCGAATCACCCCGCGCAGGGCGTAGATACGCCAAAGAGCCCCAGCGATGGTGACCGCTGCGGCCCTCGACCAGAGCTCTGCTACTGCTTCGATACCGAACTCATCGGTGTAGTGAACTAGGCGTTTAGTGACTGAGGGGTCTTCGTTGGCGCGTCCGCGCGAGAGCAGGGCACGGGCGGACGCCTGGGCGGCAGTAGCTAGGTCTTCTGGGCTACCTGCCCCCTGGTAGCGTTCAAACTTTTCGGTGGAGAGGCGGACGGGGCGGTGAAAGCGGGTCTCAGAGGGCATGCCTACCAGTGTAGATCTGCTAGGGGAGAAAGGGGAAGACTATGTGGTCAGGGGTAAAACCCGGGTGCGGGTGACGATGCTGGTGAGTATGAGAGCTGAGATGGTGCCGGCAAGGGTTTGGCCTGCCAGTACGGCGACTTGGAGCTGGGCTGCGAGTAGGGGTGAGGCCCCACCCATGAGAGCCCCAACGAAGGTTCCAGGCAGGGTGACCAGACCGGTGGCACGAGTCTGGTCAAGGCCGGGGGTGAGGGCTTCTGTGATTGCGGCTTTGGTGATGTCACGAAAGGCTACTGGGGCTGTGGCCCCTAAGGCTAGCCAGCCTTCAATTTCGCCTTGCCGGGCGGTGGCAAGGGCGGTGAAATTGCGGGCTGTGAGGGTGGTGATAGCCATGGTGCCGCCGATGACGATACCGGCAACAGCCACCAGATTTTGGGTGGAGTAGGGCACTAGCCCCAGGAGGAAGATGAGAGCAACAGAGATCAGCGGCCCAGTGATGATGGCCAGGGTGGTGGCTACTAGCCCATGATGGAGCTGCCTACTGTGCTTACCTGAGGTGGCGGTTGCGGTGGTAAGCATGAGGGCGATAAAGAGCACCAGGGCCCAAGGGGCCGCCAGGATGCCTTGTAGCAGAAGAGCAATCACGGCAAGTTGCAGGCAGGCCCGCACGGTAGCGATGTAGGGTTGCCAGCGTAGTCGGATCTTGTGCGCAATCAGGAGGGCTGTGGTGAGGCCAAGGAAGAGCAGCAGGGCTGCGATGTAGCTGGCCAGGGGGTTGTGCAGAAGATCGCTCACACAGTTATTACAGCACGGTAGCGGCGCGGACGCCCGCCACGGCTCGGGTTTTTGCAGGTTTGGGCTGGGAGAGTGTATAGTGGGAGACGCTGAGTTTACTCAGTGGATGCGCCTTTAGCTCAGTTGGTAGAGCATCGGACTTTTAATCCGTGGGTCGTGGGTTCGAGCCCCACAGGGCGCACATCTTCATCAGATGCACCCCGTTCCGGCGATGCCGGGGCGGGGTTTTCTGCATCTAGGCGGCAGAGGTGGGCGCCCCGTCCGCTTCTCTCTTATTATCGAGCGTGCGTCTTATCGCTGAGAGTGCACCTGCCAACTGCACGCTCAGCGATAAGACGCACGCTCGTTCTTGTCTAGGGGCAGGTGCTGCCCCAAAGCGCTCCCAAGAACCCGCCGCCTGTAACCCCCACTTTGAGCGGTCTAGTAGCCTCTCTATTTCTTAACCGGACGCAACCCGACCCGCCGGGTCCTCTGCACTCCATTGGGCCCAGGAGCCGTCATAGTCTGTGTTCGATGGTGCCCGACACGCTTCTTAATATTTTCCTTGTAAAGTTTCCCTTTCGGGATAAGTGGGTGTAATGTTTATTACATCAATGAAATGTAACTTCGAAGGAGAAGATGACCATGTCACGCGAATTCAAGACCGTAGCTGTTCTGGGCACCGGCGTCCTGGGCTCACAAATCATCATGCAGGCAGCCTGGCACGGCAAGAAGGTATTTGCCTACGATCCCTTCCCCGAAGCCCTCGAAAAACTAACCGACCGCTGGACCTGGATCCGTCAGGGCTACGAACAGGATCTTCCCGACTACACCCCCGAAAAGTTCGACGAAGCCATCGCCCGCATCGTCCCCACCAGTGACCTCAAAGAAGCGGTCGGCGACGTTGATATCGTCATCGAGGCTGTGCCTGAAAACCTCGACCTCAAGCGCGAAACCTGGGCTAAGGTCGGTGAACTTGCTGATGAGCGCACCCTGCTTGCCACCAACACCTCGTCCCTACTACCCTCTGACTTTGCAGACGCCAGTGGCCACACCGACCGCTTCCTGGCTATCCACTACGCCAACCGCGTCTGGATCCGCAACACCGCAGAGATTATGGGCACCGCCAAGACCGATGAAGAGAACATCAAGGACGCCATCCGCTACGCCGAAGAAACCGGCATGGTTCCCGTCTATGTCCGCAAGGAACAGCCCGGCTACCTGCTGAACTCCCTGCTCATTCCCTGGCTCGATGCCGGTGCAAAGCTCTACGTCAATGGTGTAGGCACCCCCGAGGAAATCGATAAGGCATGGACTATCGCCACCGGTACCAAATCCGGGCCCTTCGCCGCCTACGACACTGTGGGCTTCAACGTCGCCTCCCATATCGCTTCAGCGAGTGAGGACGCTACCGTGCGCGAGTTCGGTGCCAAGCTCAAGGAAGCTCTCGACGCTGGCTTCAGCGGTGTTGCCGACCGCAAGGGTTTCTACCTCTACGATGAGGATGGCAACATCACCGGCACCAATGACTACTGGACCGAAAACTTCGGTAAGTAGCGTTACCGTTCAACCGGGTGCAGACCGGCCGGGGCCTCTGTACCCCATTCGGCCCAGGAGCCGTCATAGACAGCCAGCTCGGTATAACCCGGAACGATCCCTGCTCTTGCATATCGCCGGGGTTTCTGTGCATTAGTTTCAGGTTTCCCCACACACAGGAAGACCTAAGATAGACCTTATTAAATTATTTGGTAAGGCTAACCTAATTAAGCTATGGTGGTGGTGCTCCTCATTCAACTACTCAGAAAGCACCCCCAATGAGCCCTCGCACAGGAACCCTACGGCGAATCGCCGCAACCACCTGCCTCATGCTTCTTGGTAGCACCTTCGCCTCATGTGCTGCCCCCTCAACACCCAGCAAGAACGCAGACGACACCACCGCTGCCGTCAGCTTCACCGATATCACCGGCCGCACCGTCGCCCTCGACAAGCAACCAGAACGAATCATCCTAGGAGAAGGCCGCTCTGTCTTCGCCACCGGCATCCTCAACAAAGAGCAACCACTCGACAAAGTCGTAGCCATCGGTAGCGACCTCAAATCCAACGTGCCCGATTACATGACCGAACTTGAAAAAGTTAACCCCGAGGTCAAAGACCTCCCCGAAATCGGCGGGTTCACCAAGGGCGACGTCGCTGTGGAAAACCTCATCAGCCTCCAACCAGACATCATTCTGCTCTCCCTTGACCAATACCAGGCCAGCGAAAAAACCGGTCTCATTGAGAAAATGGAAGAGTCCAACCTCACCTTCGCGGTCACAGACTTCCGCGCCAAACCCCTAGAAAACACCACCCGCTCCATGGACATCTTCGGTGAAGTCTTCGACCATGAGAAAGAAGCCCAAGACTTCAACAAAGAGTGGCAAGAAACCGTTGACCTAGTCAAAAGCCGCAGCGCTCAAATAGCGGACTCCGACAAGCCCACCACCTTCGTATGGCGCGCCGCTGCCTTAAGCGACTGCTGCCAATCATGGAACGACTCCAACATCTCCCAACTAGTTAACGTCGCCGCAGGAACCAACATCGGTGATGCTGTTATCGACGGCGAATCAGGGGCCCTCACCCCAGAAAAAGTTATCGAACAGAACCCTAACATCATCATCGCTACCGGCGGTGACTGGTCTGAGAAACGCAACAAAGAAGGCAACCCCGTCGGCTACGCAGCCCTAGGGTACCGCATCAGCGAAACAGAGGCACAAGAGAGCATCAACAAGCTCTACCAAGAACAAGCCGGCTTCGACACCCTCACCGCAGTAAAAACAGGCAACGTGCACGGCCTATGGCACCAGTTCTATAACTCCCCCTTCAACTACCTCGCCCTCCTGCAAATTGCATCTTGGATGCACCCTGAAGCATACGCAGACATCGACGTGAACACCCAGTGGATGCAAGCCCAAGAAAAATACTCCCCTGTCACCGGTGAAGGAACCTTCTTCAGCACCTCAATAGCACCCCATGAACAATAAATCTGCTGTCACCCAGCTAGCTACAGCCCACCGAAGACTCGTTACCAAACGACTTGCTCTTATCGCCGGTCTATGGGGCATAGCCCTAATTGCCTTCATCACCAGCAATATGGTCGGGGCAATCCCCCTCTCAGCAGGAGAAGTCATCAGGGGTCTCTTTCACCCCGCTGACCTCTCGCCGCAAACATATACCGTTGTGTGGGAATTGCGCCTACCCATGGCAGTCATGGCCGTCCTCATCGGTGCGTCCCTGTCGCTAGCTGGGGCTCAGATGCAGACTATTCTCAATAACCCCCTTGCAGAGCCTTTTACTCTAGGAGTCTCTGCAGGGGCCGCCTTCGGCGGAGCCGCAGCAATCGTCCTTAACTGGCAGATCCTCACTCACCCCCAACTTAACCTGGCTCTTATCGCCTGGCTCTCCGCCTTCCTTGCTACCACCGTCATTGTTGTAGCTGCGATTCTGCGCGGGGCACAAGCCGAAATAATGGTGCTCCTAGGCATCGGTCTAGTCTTCTTCTTCCAGGCCATGCTGGCACTTATCCAATACCAGGCCAGCACCGAAGCACTCTCACAAATCGTTTTCTGGTCACTAGGGTCAATGACGAGAGCTAACTGGGCAGCCAACGCCATCATGGCAGCGGTACTCGCCCTCTGCCTACCTCTCCTGCTTTCCCTTTCCTGGAAACTCACAGCCTTACGTATGGGCGAGGACCGTGCCGCAGCTATGGGCGTCAATACCTCCCGCCTGCGGGTGGGGGTGCTCATCATTGTCTCCCTACTAGCAGCAACCACAGTTGCTTTCGCCGGAATCATTGGATTTATCGGCCTGGTAGGCCCCCACATTGCTCGCATGCTGGTAGGGGAGGACCAACGGTATTTCATTCCCGCCTCAATGGCATCGGGAGTGGCCTTGATGTCGTGCGCCCACACCGTGAGCCTACTGGTTAAACCGGGAGTAACTATCCCCATCGGCATCGTGACCGCCCTCATCGGGGTGCCCTTCTTCATCACTATTGTTATGACCAGGAGGCGCTCGCTATGGAGCTCATAGTTGAGGGCCTATGTGCTGGCTACGGCAAACACCGTATTTTAGATAGCCTGACGCTAGCTCCACTCACTGGAGGCAAACTTGTTGGTGTCTTGGGCCCTAATGCTTCTGGGAAGACAACCCTGGTCAAAACGCTGGCCGGAATTCACAAGAAGCAAGATGGGGTTATCTATCTTAAGGACGAAAACGACCGGGGTATCGGGTATGTTCCGCAGGGCCTACCTCATACAGCTGCGCTACGGGCCTTTGAGACTGTCCTCATCGCCGCGCGACGAGAAGGGCTGGCAGACCCCATCGACCATACGGCAACCGTGATGAACGAGCTGGGGCTAGCTGGGTTTGCCCAAAAGTATCTCTCAGAGCTATCTGGTGGGCAGCGTCAGCTTGTAGCTATCGCCCAGATGATGGTGGGCTCTCCTGCCCTCATGCTTTTGGACGAGCCGACCTCCGCCCTTGATGTGCACCACCAGATTTTTATCTTGGAGCAGGTACGCGCAAAAGCTCAGGCAGAGCAGAGCCTCGGTGTGGTCGTGCTGCACGATATTAATCTTGCTGCCCGGATGTGCGATGAGCTAATCGTGCTACACAAGGGCCGGATGCTGGCCCAGGGCAGCCCCTTAGAGGTGCTGACCCCACAGATTATAGATACTGTCTATCAGGTGGAGGCTGAGGTGCTGGTGCACCAGGGCTTGCCCCTGGTTATCCCCCAGGGCCTAGGGCCTACCAAGAACCCTGGCCTATAACCCTAGCGCTGGGGGAGCAGCCTCTCTATTTCTCAACCGGACGTAGACCGGCCGGGTCCTCTGCACCCCATTCGGCTCAGGAACCGTCATAGACAGCCAGCTCGGTATAACCCGAAACGTAGGCGGCCAGGGCAGTAATGCAGGCGGTTACACCGGAGCCGCACGAGAAAATCAGGGTTTCGGCATCTCCTGCCACCTGGTCAACAGCGGCCTTGATCTCTTCAGGGGCGCGGAAACGTCCTTGCTCATCGAGTAGGGACGTAAAGGGCAGATTGACTGAACCGGGGATATGCCCTGCCCGCAGGCCCGGGCGGGGCTCGGGGGCGGTGCCGGCAAAACGCTCGGCGCTACGGGCATCAATGACGGCGGCGTCCTGCCGCTCAGCAAAAGCCTTGGTAGTCAGGGCGTCCACAAAGAGGCCACGGTCTTCTGCCGCAAAAGAGCCGGGGGTGAAGGGGCCCTCGTTGAGGGGGAGCTGGTTGAAACCGGCTGACTCCCAGGCAGGTAAGCCCCCGTCGAGTACAGCGACGTTATCGTGCCCCATGGCCACAAACATGAACCAGCCGCGGGCTGCAGAGAACATGCCCTGGCGGTCATAGACTACGATGGCGGCGTCCTTACTGATACCTAGGGCGCGCACCTTGGCTTCAAAGTCTTCGGCACTGAGCATGGTATGCACACCCTCGGGGGCGCTGAATTGGCCGTCAATATCAAAACGGCGGGCGCCCGGTATGCCGGTGCTAGCCCCGGCAAAGTCGCCCACAGAGGCATCTAGAATAACCAGGTTGGGGGCGGCGATATTGGTAGCTAGCCATTGGGCTCCTACGATGGGGAAGCTCAGGGTAAGCGCAGAGTTTTCGGGCATGATTAGCCTTTCACAGAAGGTCGGTTACCTTCCCTATGCTACGACCTAGTCCTTCCCTGGCGAAAGGCTGCGCCCCGGCGTCCTTCTACCCCATGGGTAAGGACGCCGGGGCGCAACGAACCGAGAACGGTGACTTTGGGGCTAGATGGCTTAGAAAATGCCGCTTGCCTTGCGGCCGGTGTCGGTCAGGGTAATTTTGCGGGAGTCACGGTTCTGGTCGTTACCGGTTGAGGTGTCACCGGCGATGCGACCTACCTGGGTGACGGTGACGTAATTGTAGAGGCGGCCCTCTGAGGTGAGGCCGTCACCGAAGTTGAGGTTAGCGACAAGCTGGGTTTCACCGGCCTTGATGGGGTTAGCCAGGGTGACCAGGAAGCTACGGGTTGAGGTTGCAGCGTCAAAGCCCAGGTCGCGGGTGTAAGCACCGTTAAACCAGCCGGGAGTGATGAGGCGGTCAACGCCGGTGGGGCCCGAGGCCGTTTTCACGTCGATGCGGAAGGAGACGACGGGGAAGTCGCCGTAGTAGCGCTCAGCACCCACGTTCTTGAGGCGTAGAGCAACCAGACCAGCGTAACCTTCAGCCTTCCAGGAAGAGACGGTGAGGACGGGCTCGAGGTCGTAGGCGGGTGTGGCGGCCCGGGCTGCGGTTGAGGCAAAGGCCAGGGAGGCGGTGCCCAGAGCTAGGGAGATGAGGGCGGTGCGACGGGTGATAGCAGTCTGCATGGTTGTACTTTCTCTCAAAGACAGGTCGGTTTAGTAGGAGTCAGCGGGGTTGTTGTAGAGCTTGACGGTGACCTGGTTTTTGATAGGAACATTGGCGCGCCAGGCAACGGGGTTGGACCAGGTACCGTTGAGCATGCAGTACTGCTGGGTTCCGGTCATGGCGATGGTGCGGAAGCCGTAGGTGGCTTCGCCGGTGTAGCCTGCGGGTACTTCGTAGGGGCCGATGGTCTGGCCGACGCTCCAAGACAGGGAGTAGGAGGCGTCCCCGCCTACGGTCTTGGCAATGGAGTAGGCGATGCCTGCGTTGATGCTGCCCTTGTCCAGGTTCTGGGTGCCGCCTAGATTAACTGAGGTTGTTTGGGTTTGGGAGCCGTTGACGGTCATGGTGACGGTCTGGGTCTTGGAGAGGTTTTGGGTTAGGCTGACCGGGGCTGAGGTCTTGTTGGTGGTTGAGATGGTGCCGACGGGGGTGAAGTTGTCGGTGACCTTGTAGACCACGGTGCGGTAGTCTTCCCAAGCGTTGCAGACGGGGCGAGCGTTGAGGATATTGGCCTTGATGGAATCGTTCTTGTGGTAGGTCTCCACGATGGGCAGAGTGGCGTTGAGGGCGGGGGCCTCGGGGTAAGTGTTGATGATGGTGCCCTTGCCAGTGTCGGTGCTTTCGGCGGCTGTGGCAGGTACGGACGCCATAGAGAGGGCTAGTGCAGCTGCTGAGAGGGTTGCTGCTACTTTGGGTGAGAGCTTCATGTTTTGCTCCTAGTGGTAGGGGTGTTTTGGGTGAGCTAAACGCTCACGTTTTATTCTAAAAAAGTGGTGTGGCATATTTCTAGTTACACTGAAGTGTTAAATTTGACGTGTAAGGAAGCTATGCCTATCAAGAATGTAGAAACTGTTACCGTTCTGGCCACTGGCGGCACTGACACTATGCCCGAGACAGCCCGTTACCTTGAGGCTCAGGCTCGCCTGGGGGAGAAGGTTGTGGTGCTGACCGGGGCTATGCAGCCTGCTTCTATGCGTCAGTCTGATGCCATTTTTAACCTGGGTGCGGCGGTGGCTGCTCTCAATTTGCTTCAACCTGGCGTCTATATCTCTATGCGCGGACGCGTCTTCCCGGCCTCAGCTGTTAGGAAAGATCGGGCGCGTGGCATCTTCCTGAGCGCGTAAACTCTGGTGAGCAGGGCCACCGGCCGGTAGGCTTAAAGCAAGCATTAGGTAACTACTGACCAGGAGGACTCACCGTGAGCCAGCACCCCGGTAACGACACCCCCACCGGCAACTATCAGCCCCAGCAGCCCCCGGCTTACCCCAACCAGGCTCAGCCTCCGGCCTACTCGGCAACCCAGCCTGGCTACTACAGCCAGCAGGGAGCGTATGCGGGTTACGCCCAGGCCTACGGGCAGGGACTACCTGAACATATGGACGCCCCTGAGCGCCCTCAGGCCCTGAAGACCGCTAGCCTCATCATGTACATCATGATTGGTCTGGGTCTTTTGGGCTCTATTCTTACTGCTATTTTCTACCAGGAGATTCAGCAGGCATCAACGAATGGGATTCTTTCCGTCTTTGGCAATATGGTTTCCCCTGAAGAGCGCGCAGCTATGGAAGCGGAGATGAACATCAACACGGAGCCCAGTATCATGGCTGCTGGAATCATTGTGAGCCTGGTCTGGGGGCTTATCTGGTCTGCTCTGCTGGTCTTCTTCACCATCATGATGAACAAGGGGCGCAACTGGGCCCGTATCGTCCTCACCATTGTTGCCAGCTTCCAGATACTTGGTTTGCTCCTGGGCCTGCTTTCTCTCTTCTTCTACTTCCACTGGAGCAATCTGACCGGCCTTATCGCCGGTGCCCTGGCCATCGTTTTCCTCATCTTTGTCTGGAAGAGCCCCGTCTCTGCCTACATGCGTGAGACCAAGATCTACCAGCAGTGGAAGCAGCAGCAGGCCTACCTGGGTACGACCCAGGGCTAACGGAAGTGCCCTCACCCCACCGAACTCACCCGGTTGCCGGTGGCCTCCGCCCAGCTACAAACCTGCGGACAGAGGCCACCGAGCTGCTGGGGCGGCTTACTGGTAGCACCGCTGCCACCTTTCACCCTGGCCAGTTCGAAGCTATTGAAGCTCTGGTGCAAGAACGCCGCCGGGCCCTAGTTATCCAGCGCACCGGCTGGGGCAAATCAGCGGTCTACTTCCTCTCCGCCCTGCTCCTGCGCCAGCGGGGTAGCGGCCCTGCCCTGATTGTCTCGCCCCTACTGGCTCTCATGCGCGACCAGGTGCAGGCTGCTACCCGTGCCGGGGTGCGGGCAGCGATGGTTAACTCCTCGAACGTGACTGAGTGGGATGCTGTGCGCACCCAGCTAGCAGCCGGTGAACTCGATGTTTTGCTGGTGGGCCCTGAGCGGCTCAATAACCCTTCTTTCCGGGCTGAATGGCTCCCTGAACTGGTGGCTACCTGCGGGCTGCTGGTGATTGACGAGGCCCACTGTATCTCGGATTGGGGCCACGACTTCCGCCCCGACTACCGCCGTATTCGTGACCTCATCGCAGCCCTACCCACCGGCGTCCCCGTGCTAGCTACTACCGCAACCGCTAACGAGCGGGTAGTGCAGGACGTCGCCGAACAGCTTGGCACTCACAGACAAGCAGCAGAGGGGCAGGGCCTAGCTGATGATGTTTTTATTCTGCGCGGGCCGCTCTCACGAGATTCATTACGCCTGGGTGTTCTGGCTCTACCAACGGCCAGCGACCGCCTGGGCTGGCTGTCCACCCACCTAGGCGACCTGCCAGGCTCTGGCATTGTTTATACCTTGACCGTTTCGGCGGCTGAAGATACAGCCACCGCCCTACGCGCAGCAGGCTATGAGGTACTGGCCTACACCGGTAAAACTGACCCCGATGAACGCCGAGAAGCCGAGAGCGCTCTTAAAGAAAACCGGGTCAAGGCCCTGATTGCTACCAGCGCCCTAGGGATGGGCTTTGATAAGCCCGACCTGGGGTTTGTGGTGCACCTGGGTGCCCCATCGAGTGCTGTGGCTTACTACCAGCAGGTAGGCCGAGCCGGGCGCGGCGCCGTTAAAGCTGACGTGCTTTTGCTTCCCGGTAGTGAAGATGCAGAAATCTGGGATTACTTTGCCACCGCCTCCATGCCCACCGAAGAGAACACCAGCGCCGTCCTAGCTGCCCTTAGCCAAGCAACCGCCACGGGGCAAGAGCTGAGCCTGCCTGCCCTTGAGGCCCGGGTCGATGTTAAACGCTCATCTCTTGACCTACTCCTTAAAGTTCTAGCTGTCGAGGGTGCGGTAGAACGCGGTGCCCGCGGCTGGGTAGCAACCGGTGCCCCCTGGGCCTACGATGCACCGCGCTACGCCCGGGTGCGCCAGGCCCGTGAACAGGAACAGGCTGCCATGCTGGCTTACCAGCACACCGACATCTGCCGCATGGTCTTCCTCGCCCGCGAACTAGATGACCATACCGCCGGCCCCTGCGGCATCTGCGACGTGTGCGCCGGCCCCTGGTACCCTACCGGCTTCAACCCTGCCCTGATAGAGCAAGCAGAATCTGCCCTCACCCGAGTGGGTGTGCCCATCGAACCGCGCGGCATGTGGCCTACCGGCCTTAACCAGCTAGCACCCCAAGCCACCCACGAGGTAACTGGCAAGCCCCTGCGCGGCAAAATTGCCGAAGCTGAACGAGCTAGCACCGGCCGGGCGCTGGCCCGCCTAACTGACCTGGGCTGGGGCAACCGTCTGCGTGAGATTTTTGTCCCCGGCCCCGATGGGCAGCCTGTGGACGGGCCGGTGCCAGCCGACCTGGGCCGGGCCAGCTTACAGGTGCTGGCCGAATGGGATTGGGAGCAGCGCCCTACTGCTGTGATTGGTTTGCCGTCGCCGGTGCGTCCGCAGCTGGTCTCATCGCTGGCCCGCGGTATCGCCTCAGCCGGGCGCCTGGTCGATTTAGGTGACTTTGAGGTAAAGGACGCCCCCGCCCACTTTGGTGGTAACAGTGTCTTTCGTTGTGCAGGGGTACTGGGGGCCTACAGTCTGCCCCCGGCGGCTGCTGACTACCTGGCCTCTAACCCGGGGCCGGTGCTGGTTGTTACCGATAGAATTGATTCTCGCTGGTCTACGACCGTTCTTGCCCGTATTCTGCGCGCAGCCGGTGCGACGAGCGTCCTGCCTTATGCCCTGGCCCTTACTCACTAAACATACGCTGAAGGAACCATGCCCCGCTCACCTTTGCCTGACCGTCCTCGTAATCTGAACCATGAGGCCTTGATGCGTCAGGCTATTGACCAGGCAAAATTGGCTTTGGCAAGTGGTGATGTTCCTATTGGTGCGCTTGTGGTGGATGCTGCTGGTCAGGTGATTGGGTGCGGCTATAACCGGCGGGAGGCGGACGCTGACCCCACCGCCCATGCGGAGGTTATCGCTATCCGCCAGGCCGCTGAGCATCTGGGGAGCTGGCGGTTGGAGGGCTGCACCCTGGTTGTTACCCTAGAACCCTGTTTGATGTGTGCTGGTGCGATTCTGCTGGCCCGTCTGCCTAGAGTGGTGATGGGGGCCTGGGAGGAGAAAACTGGTGCGGCCGGTAGTGTCTATGATGTTTTGCGTGATCGTAAGGTCAATCATTGGGTGGAGGTGTATTCCGGGGTGCTTGAGGGTGAATGTGCAGAGCTTCTGACTACTTTCTTTAGAAAACAACGCTAAGGGGTGGGAAGATGCCCTGAAACGCCCTACAGAAAGCCGCGTCTCCGCCCTCTCATCCTGTATCTTTGAAAAAGGAATAGTATTTTTTCAAATAAGGTAAGGGGTAGATGTGACCAAACAAGAGATAGAAGCGGTCGTCTACGCCCACCAGGCACCGGTAGTTGAAGCCAACTCGCGCCGCCCCGGACGCACCAACAAAACCCAGCTCAAACTCTTCCAAGCAGCCATGGACATCATGAGCGCAGATGGCCCCACCGCCACCACCGTGGAAGACATCGCAGAGCGCGCCGGAGTTTCAAAAGGCACGGTTTACTATAACTTCGGGTCAAAGAAGACCATGATAGACCAGCTCCTCCAATACGGGGCCAAGCTCCTGCTAGCGGAAATGACGCAGGCAAGCCAACACGAGGACCCCCGCGAAGCTCTACAAAGTGCCCTGCGCGTCGCCAATATCTACCTGGGTGAGCACCCCGGATTCGCCCGGCTCTGGATCTCTGAGCTCTGGCGGTCAGGGGAGCAGAGGTCACCTACTACCGATCTAATTCGCGCCGATATTATGCGTTTTATTCGTAAACTCATCAGTAATCTAAGTAGCCGCTATACGGTGCGAACTGATTATTCAATTGAGGGTGTCTCCGTCATTATTTTTGGTGCTGTTTTTATGCTCTCTATGGATAAAACCCGCCACGGGGCCGAGCGCACCTCTGATGAAGGAGCCAGACTAGCGATGCTCACCATCGACGGCTATATTCAAGGCACAGTTCCTTCTACGCACCTGACGAGGTTGAGCGGTTAGGGTATCTAGGGTAAGATTTCCAGAGTTTGGTGACGTGTCCGAGCGGCCGAAGGTGCAACACTCGAAATGTTGTGTACGGTAACCCCGTACCGAGGGTTCAAATCCCTCCGTCACCGCCAGTAAGAAAAACCCGTTTCCCCTAGTGAAAGCTAGGTGGGGCGGGTTTTTTCGTGCCCGAAAAAGGTTGCTTGACAAAAATCTGACAAAAAATGTTGAGCAAGTCGGCACTAAGGCGGGCTTCGGGTGCCCCTGCTGCGGGCCGGGCTTCGAGGTGCTGGTCGAGGGCTGGGCGGGTGTCAGCGAGCGCGGGCCGGGTGCTCGAGATTGGGGCGGACGCGGATAAATGGCGGGGCGGTTGGCCGGTGGCGGTGCCTGATACTGCTGGGCCTACGGGGTCAGTGGACGGCTACGGGGCGCGGGTGGCCGGTGGGGCCTGCTGGCTGGTGGTGCTCATAGTTCCCAGATTAACAGGGTCAGCACGGACGAGTGGGGGGGGGCGGGCACAGGCTGGACTAGGGCTGTGAGCTGTGGGGTGTCGCCCACTGTTCGAGCTGCTGGGCTATCTGCTCAAAGGTCAGTGAGTGCTCTGCTACCTGAACAACAAACTGTGCTTGCTCGTTATCTTCAAGCACCTCTAGGGGGAGAATATCCCAGTCATTCAGATACATGAACAGGACGGTGCAGGTGTAGGCGGTGCGCTTGTTGCCGTCCGTAAAAGGGTGATTCTGTACCAGCGCCTCTAGGAGGGCTGCGGCTTTGTTGAAGATACCGGGGTAAAGTTCGTGCCCTGCGTAGCTGGTGGCAGGGCGGGCTAGGGCGCTTTCTAGCAGGTGCTCCCCACCGGGTTTGAGGTGCTGGCCCGGTGCTAGGCGGGCGTGTACTGCTAGGGCTTCAGATAGGGCCACATATCGCATAGGGGGGGCGGGTGGGTGCGCTACTGGGTAGCCAGGATAGCGTTTACTCCCTCTAGGCGGTCGAGGACGGTTTCTAGCGCGTTCTGGAAGTCCTGGGTGGTGGCTGTGGTTTGGTGAGCGGTTGTGGTCATGGGGGCGCTCCTTTCGCTGTTGGTCTGCTGGTGTGGGTTAAGCCTAGCGTTAAGGGCGGGGCGGTGGCTAGGTGCTGGTGGTGTGTCTGCGAGCGCTCGCATACGGTTGGGGGTCTGCTGCTCTGCTCGTTGCGGTGGTGTTGGTGACTGGTCGAGGGCTGGGGTAGCTGTGGGCCGGTGGGGCTTGGGTCTGCGGGCCGGTGGTAGTTTTTAAGTATGCGTATTAAAGTTCTAGACCACCCCCTGGTAGACCACAAAATCACTGTTCTTCGCGATGAGACCACTCCGTCCCCGATTTTCCGCCAACTTGTTGATGAGCTGGTGACGCTATTAGCCTACGAAGCTACCCGTGATATTCGTGTAGAGCCACGCGAGGTCAAGACCCCTGTTGCAACTACTATGGGGTCGCACCTTGCGAGCCCCCGCCCCCTGATTGTGCCGATTCTGCGCGCTGGGCTGGGCATGCTAGAAGGTATGACCCGCCTGATTCCTACCGCAGAAGTAGGTTTCTTGGGTATGGCCCGCAATGAAGAAACCCTGGATATCGTCACTTATGCGGAGCGTCTGCCTGCAGACCTGACGGGCCGTCAGGTGTTTGTGCTTGACCCTATGCTGGCTACCGGTGGCACTCTGATTGAGGCGATTAAGTTCCTGCGCGCTCGCGGGGCTGAGCAGGTGACCTGCCTGTGCCTGTTGGGTGCCCCTGAGGGTATCGAGGCTCTTGAGAAGGGTCTTGAGGGCTTTGAGGATGTTGATCTTTTCTTGGCGGCTCAGGATGAGCGTTTGAATGATAAGGCCTATATTGTGCCTGGTTTGGGTGATGCTGGGGATCGCCTTTACGGGGTGGCTGAGTAGCGCCTTGTTGTGCTGTGCAGGGGGTGGCTTTCCTGTGGGTAAGCTGCCTCCCTTTCTTGTGGGGCGGACGAGTGTGTTTGGGGTGGTCTTTGACGGGAAAAATATTGCATGGTGAGATTTTTTCACTAGAGGGTATTGACAAATAATTTTTAGACGTTCTAGTTATTTACTTGCTTTATCAGGTAAAAATATGCAGAAAATCGGGGCTGATATTGCTTTATTTAGACTCTTAGGGTGAAAAAGTATGCTGTTGAATGTAAGGTTTTTCATGTTTACTGGCCCCTATTGAGGGGCTAGACTCAAATTAACGTAAAAAATAAGCGATTGTTACTTGCTTTAAGTACACATTCAGACAACGATTAAAAGCGGACAGTAGGCCTTCTACACAGGGTTTGCTCTCTAGTGGAACCACACACTCATTGCTCAACTCATTACAGGGAGAAGGTAGGCAAAATGTCAGGTGCACCGGGGTATGTTCACATCTCGCAGCGCAACCGTTCTGCCGCTCAGCGCCAACAGGGCGCAGCTGGTCATCAACGTGGTATCGCAAAGCAGCAACCCGCTAACCTTCGCCCTATGACCTATAAGCATGAGCCTCCACGCGTAGCTGCCCAGGAGAACGAGGCTCGCGGTTTCGTTATTTATGTGGGCCTGAGTGAAGAAGCCGCTGCCCAGCAGGGAACTTCTTTGGTGCGTATCGTGCAAGACACCCGTGCTTATGTGCAAGATCAGGTTCCTGGCGCTGAATCCTATGCGGCAGTGGCTCTGGCTCCTGCTGATGCGCAAGGTAGCGACCTTGAGGTCGTCCGTAACGCACTGGGTGACCCTACTGCCGTGCACTACCAGCCGGAGGTGGTCCCTGCGTCCGCTCATCACGGTAGCGAGGACGACAAGCCCACTCACTCTGTGGGTGTCTTGATTGATCTTTCCCGTCGTGAGGTCTACTTGGACGGCGAATTGCTGAACCTCACCTACAAAGAGTTTGAGCTTCTTAACTACCTGGTCGAAAATGGTCAGCGTACCGTAGCCCGTGAGGAACTTCTGACCAGCCTCTGGCACGATGCCGAAGAAATCCCCAACGAGCGCACTATTGATGTGCATATTCGCCGTCTGCGTTCTAAGCTAGGGCGCCTATCAAACACCGTGCGTACTGTGCGCGGTCAGGGCTACCGTTTCTATGAGCACCCCGAGGTTGTTGTCTGGGCAGCACCGGAATACTCCATCTAAACCCAGCCCCCTCAACGTAGCCCCTGCACCGGGGGCGGGCACCGCAACCAGCTCTCCAGCCTGGTAAGCGGTGCCCCTTTTTTTGTGTGAGGACGCCCCCGCTCACCTGCTGGGGGTCAGGTAAGTGAGCGGTAGTAGAGTAGATAGCATGACTGTTCCCACTCTGAAAACATCGCTCGTTGGTTCTGGCCCCCTTAAAACTGTCTTTTTGCATGGTTTGTTGGGGCGGGGTAAGAACTTTACCCGTATCGCTAAAGGCCTGGGGGAGGGCGTGCAAACCCTGCTTGTTGATTTGCCGAATCACGGGGCTAGCTTCTGGACAGAGAGCTTCGACTACCGGCAGATGGCTGATTTGGCGGCTGAAGCTGTTGAAGAGTTCGGGGCCGGTGAGCCTGTGGTGCTCATGGGGCACTCGATGGGCGGGAAGATCGCTATGCTCTTGGCTCTGCGGCACCCGCACCTGGTGAGCAAGCTGGTGGTCATTGATATTGCTCCCGGTGAGTCTAAGGGGAGTTTTGAGATTCTCATGGATTCTATGCTGAATCTGCCGATTGATACGTACACTACCCGCTCCCAGGCGGAGGCTGATTTGGCTGTTAACGTGCCGGTGGCCGGTACTCGGGCTTTTCTTTTGCAGAATTTGACCATGTCCAATGCTGGAAATTCCTGGGAACCTAACCTGACCATGCTGCGCCGTCATTTGCCTGAGATTATGGGCTGGCCAGGGGCTGAGGGTTCCTTTGAGAAGCCGGTCCTGTGGATAGCCGGTGGCGAATCGCCCTACATTACAGATGCTGATCTAGAACCTATGAAGGAGCTCTTTCCCCGGGTTCGCCGGGTGGTGATTAAGGGGGCTGGGCATTGGGTGCATTCTGAGAAGCCGGAAGAGACCATTTACCTGCTCAAGAGTTTTCTGGGGGTCAGCTAGAGCCGAGTAGGATGGTTCTATGACCGATTTCGCCTTGCCTCGTCACGATGCCCGCACCCTCATCATCATGCGTCATGCTGAGGCTGATTGGGGCCTTGATGATTTCAACCGGCCCTTGACCCGCCGCGGCAGTGAGCAGGCCAGGCGGGCAGGGCAGTGGCTGAAGCAGGAGGGTTTGGTGCCTGAGATGCTGGTGAGCTCAGCGGCCCTGCGGACGCGGCAGACCACAACCTGGGTGTCCGATGCTTTGGGGGAGAAAGCTCCTACCGCTAGCCTTGATGAGCGTCTCTATAATGCGCCTGCTTCGGCTCTACTGACCGCTATTAACCGCACCCCTTCAGGGGTGCAGTCCCTGATGTTGATTGCTCATCTGCCCGGTGTGCAGGACGCCGCCCTACAGTTGGCTCGCCCCGATTCAGATTATGAGGCACTTATGGATGCCTCCTACGGTTATGCCCCCTCGTCCCTCACCGTTTTTCAGGTGGTAGGAGATTGGGACCAGTTGGTTGAGGGTGAGGCGCGTCTGACTCATTTTGCGACATTTGGGGAATAGAAAAACCCCGGTTGACCAGGTCAACCGGGGTTTCGTGAGCGGAGACGGGGGGATTTGAACCCCCGGTCGAGTTTAACCCCGACCCTTCATTAGCAGTGAAGTCCATTCGGCCGCTCTGGCACGTCTCCATAGTCTGTGCAGAGGCTCGTCAACGTGGCCTAGCAACACAGCTCTACCCATACTAGCCATAAAAGTAGCCGGGGTCAAAACCTTAGGAGTTAGTTTAGTAAGGCGAACTCTAGGGGCTTAAAAATGTGGACTGGTAAACTAGAGTGGTATCACCCCAAAACCTCACCATCAGGAAATAGGTATGTCAGAGTCTTACACCCCAAACACCCCAAACGCTTCTCAGAACTCCGAGCAGACACACGGCTCCTACAGCGCTCCTGCTCAACAGCAGCCTTCCTCAACTGAAACCTATACCCAGCAGCCTTACGGCCAGTGGGCCCCTGTTAGCCCTGAAGGGCAGAAACACTCGCAGAATGCTCTGCTGTTTGGCATCCTGGGCATCGTCGTCTCAGGTCTTGGGCTAATCTTCGGCCCCCTGGCTCTTTCCCAGGCCCGTAAGGCGGAATCATACGGTGTTGAGGCTACTGCTGGTAAGGTGACCGGCTGGATTGGTCTGGGCCTGGGTATTATCGCCGTACTTTTCTTCCTTATTTATCTTGTCTTTATTGTCGTATTTATTGGTGCAACGGCCACCAGTGGCTACTAACGGGAGCTTATTTAATAGCTAGAGGTGGGGTAGGCGTTAAGGCCTGCCCCACTTTTTGTATCTTGGTCTCTTGTCTCTGTCTTTTTGGCTTTAGCCCGGTAGCCCCATAGTGGGTAGCTTCAGCGAGGGCATGAAAAAACCCGCTCCCTTGCGGAAGCGGGTTTTCGTGGCGGATGGTGTGGGATTTGAACCCACGAGACGGGGTTGCCGCCTACTGGTTTTCAAGACCAGCTCCTTCGGCCGCTCGGACAACCATCCAAACTGTGCTCAAGCACTTCTACAATGTTACACAGCTGTGGCTTTAAAGCAAAATACTAGTGCTTGTGCCCTTGCTCTCCTTAGAGAGCGAACCTGCTTAACCGCTCACCCCTCAAGAGCCTGGCGATGAGGGAAGTCCGAGGTAAGATGCCGTTCCATCCTCCTACCCCAGGGTAGATATTAGAGTAACCTAAGCATGTAGTCCTCGTAAAAGGAGCACCCGTGGGTATCAAAGACTTCCTACACCATCGCAGGGATGACGCCGAACTCGGCAAAGGCCTCTGGCGCCGCGCCCACGACCGCTTTGTGCGAGGCCTCAACCGTTTCCACCAGATCCTTGAACGCATCCCTGCCGGGCCTACCTTCGACCAGCTCGTACCCCTTGCTAATGACCTGGCAGACCTGCTACCGCGCGTCCGCACCATCGCAACCGAGGCACAGCGCCTGGCCCCCAGCGCATCAAATGATATTCCTGCCTCACCCACCGGCATCTACTCCGACCTGCACCGGGCCCTCTCCAAGGCCGGCAATTCCCTAGCCCTTTGCGCTGAAGCCCTGGCCATGTTGCACTGCACCGGTGAGAGCACCGTCTCAACCGCCACCATCGCCCGCCGAATCGAAGCAGTAGAGCAACACCTTAAGGACGCCCAAGCCCACCTAGATGCCGCCCGGGAAGAATCGCTTACCTCAGTGCCCTCACCAGGTGCCATCAGCTCTAGGGTCTAGCTATCCCCTAAAAAGCGCCTGCCCGCCTGTGGCCTGAGCCGGTAAGGTAGTGGGGTGCCCCTTCGCGCTTTCTCAGGGCACCGCTAGACATCGCACCGAAATGAGAAGGGGACTTCTAGGCTATGAACCGCTACGCCCACATTGACGCAATGCGCGCTTTTGCGGTACTTCTGGTGGTTTTCTCCCACGCCGGGCTGACCTTCGTGCCAGGTGGGTCAGGTGTCACGATTTTCTTTGCAATCTCTGGTTTCATCATCACCTACCTGCTCTTGCGAGAACGCGATAAGACTGGTGGCTTTGATGTAGCGGGCTTCTATATTCGCCGCTTGCTCAAGATTGCCCCGCCCCTGATTCTTGCGATTGTGATCCCTACGCTGATATATCGGGCGATGGGTGGGGCCGTCGACACCCTGGACTTTCTAGGGCAGATTTTCTTCTTCTTTAACCTGCGCTACCTAGACTCGCAGATTACGGTGCTACCGGGTACGCATGTGATGTGGTCTCTGTCGATTGAAGAACAGTTCTACCTGGTCTTTGCCCTGATTTGGCTGGTGCTGGTGCGCTGGGGAGCCTACCGGCGGGCCCTGACTGTGCTCGGGGTGGCTGTGGCGCTCTATTCTTCGCTCTCGCGCTGGGTGCTCCATGATGCAGGGGCAAGTGCCGACCGTATCTATTTTGGTACCGATACCCGCATGGAGGCTATCGCTATCGGTATGCTCACCGCCCTCTGGTATCACCGCTATGCTAGGGACGAGATAGTGTTGGGTCGCAAGATAACTGGCCGCCACTACCGGCCAGGTGCCCTGGCCTGGGGCGGACGCACCATTCCGCTTCTAGGGCGCAACTGGGTGTTCTGCGCCGCCCTGGGGGTTTACCTACTGACCTTGGTGATTCGTGATGATACCTTCCGCGATACGGTGCGCTATTCCCTCCAGGCCTGGGCTGCTTCTGCCATCATGCTCTGGGGCTTAGTTGCCTCGCGTCAGCCTCTAGGGGCTGCGGTGCACCGTTTCTTGGCCTGGCGCCCCCTACAGCTCATTGGCCTCTCAAGCTACAGCATCTACCTGGTGCACGATGTGCTCTTCAAAGCCCTAGAACCCCACCTGCACGGGCTACCCAACCCAGCACAGGTTGCCCTGCTGGCCCCCCTGGGGGTAGCTGCCGGTGTGGCTATCTACCTGGTGGTTGAAGTGCCGGTTATGCATTTCAAAGACCGCCACTTCGGGGCAGGGTGGAAGAAAGAGCCCGGGGCCGTTGATACGGCAGGGCCCATGGGCACCAAAAGCTAGTAGGTGCCACGAGCTAGTAGGCAGCAAGATCTAGTAGGTACCCAAGAGCTAAAGTAGCCCCTCACTACGGGCTGCTGCGATAGCTGACCGGGGCCGGCGGTAGGATAGGTGGTGTGAAGAATTACTTTGGTTTCCAAACACGCAGGACACCCGGCGGCGGCTTTTCTGCCGGGTTCTTGCTGCTCTTTGCCCTGCTTCTTATTCCTTCAGGTGCGCTCTGGGGCTTCTACCGTTGGCTTTTTGCTAACGATACTCACCTGCTGGTGGTGCCTTTTTTGGCGGCAGTGACCGCCTGGATTTGGGCTTACCTGATTGGTTATGGGGCTGATAACCACATGGGGGAGGACTAGCCCACCAGCTACCCCAGGCTGAAGGGGGGGCATAAAAAATCTCGCATCGACTTCACCTGAACCGGCGCTTGATGCGAGATTTTAGTTATGGAGCCCCCAGTCGGATTTGAACCGACGACCTTTTCTTTACGAGGGAAATGCTCTACCCCTGAGCTATGGAGGCCTGTTCTCACCCCTGATTGAGGGGGCGAACGAAAGAAAACTTTACCAGATATACAGGCCTGCAACCACTGACTGGGTGTATCACTGGCTGAAAGAAGGGCGCCCCAACCCTAGGTTTTATGGCTCTCACCACTAGAATGGGTGGCATGACAAGTTCACAGCGTTCCGGGCTGAACCCCCGCCCGGTCTTTACCCAGCTCCCTCAGTACGCCGCAGGCAAGCCCCCGGCGCAGGTAGAGGGCCTGACCCAGTACAAGCTCTCATCCAATGAGAACCCCTTCGGACCAGTAGCCTCAGTGGCTGGTCTCTTAGCTGAGTTCGATACTGTGCACCGCTACCCCGACCCGCTCTCCACCGCCTTGCGCACCTCCTTGGGGGAGCACCTGGGGGTTAACCCTGATGATATTGTCACCGGTGCAGGTAGCCTGGGCGCTTTAACCCAGATTCTGGCTACTTTCGCAGGGACCCACGCCGATGGCGTCCAAGACGAAGTGATATATGCCTGGCGCTCTTTTGAGGCTTACCCGATTTGTGTGGGCCTAGCCGGTGCTAAGAGTGTTCAGGTGCCTAACCTGCCTAATGGTGCCCACGACCTTGATGCTATGGCAGCAGCGGTAACTGACCAGACCCGCGTCATTCTGATCTGCACCCCCAATAACCCCACCGGCCCGGCCGTCACTGAAAGCCAGGTGCGTAACTTCCTGGTTAAGGTGCCCAGCGATGTGCTGGCGGTTATCGACGAGGCTTACTTTGAGTTCTGTGCGGCCTCTGAGATCCCTGAGGGGCAGGAGCCTCCCGTCAATGGTCTGGACGTATACCCCGACTACCCCAACGTCGCTATTTTGCGTACCTTCTCTAAGGCCCAGGGACTAGCGGGTCTGCGCGTGGGCTATTCCATCACCCACCCTGAGGTCACCGCCCACCTGCGCGTAGGTGCCACCCCCTTTGCGGTGAGCGCCCTGGCAGAGCGGGCCGCTATTGCATCTATCGAGCACACGGATGAGGTCATGGAACGCGTAGAGCACCTGGTTGCTGAGCGTGAAAAGATGGTTACCGGGCTGAAGAACCTGGGCTACTGGGTGCCAGAAACCCGCGCCAACTTCGTCTGGCTGCCCCTGGGGGAGCACTCCACTGCTTTCGCCGCCCTGGCTGAGGCCAATGCCCTGGCTGTGCGTGCTTTTGCTGGGGAAGGGGTGCGGGTGAGCATCGGTGAGGACCAAGCTAACGCCCGCCTGCTTAAAATTGCTGAAGAGTTCGAAGAACGCACCACCGAGCCCCGCTAAGAGGGCAGGACGCAGGCGGGCGGGGAAACCTGCCCGCCCACCCCTAAAGGTAGGTGCAATTATTCCCTCAAAAGCCTAAAAATAGACTCTTCCTGCCTGCAGCAGGCGTAGGGTTAAGCAAAGGTAGTAACAGAGCAAGACCGGAGACTCCATGTCACAGACGCACACCCCCACCAACCGCTGGGGAACGCCAGAGCGTATCCAGCTCCTGAACGAAGCAGGTGAAGTTACCCCTCACACCAGCTTCTCCACCTATGCCGACGAGCTGACCGGCGACGATCTCAAAGACATGTACCGCACCATGGCCCTGACCCGCCGCTTCTGTGAGGAAATGACCTCCCTGCAGCGCCAGGGGCAGCTGGCCCTGTGGGTTCCCTCCACCGGCCAGGAGGCGGCCCAGGTGGCGTCCGCCCGTGCCCTTGCCGCCAATGACTACATTTTCCCCTCTTACCGGGAGCACGGGGTTCTGCTAGAGCGCGGCATCACCCCCGAAGAAATTACCCCTCTCTTCCGGGGCACCGCCACCTTAGGGTGGGATGCTAAAAAACATAACGTGCACCCCTACACCCTGGTGCTGGCAGCCCAGGTGCTGCACGCCACCGGCTACGCTATGGGCCTGAACCTTGACGCTGAGATTCAGGCAGAAACCGGCCAGGCCCAGACCGGCCAGGGGCAGGGCACCGACCCGGCAGGTGATACCGAGAAACCTGCTGTTGCCGTCTACTTTGGTGATGGTTCCAGCACAGAAGGCGATGTGCATGAGTCCATGGTCTTTGCCGCCAGCTATAACGCGCCCGTCCTTTTCTTTGTGCAAAACAACCGGTGGGCTATTTCTGTGCCCTTTAGCGTGCAATCTCGTGTGCCTATCTCAACCCGCGCCGCAGGCTACGGCTTTGAGGGCCTGCGCGTGGACGGCAACGACGTACTAGCTGTCTACGCTGTCACCCGCTACGCCATGGAAAAAATTAGGGCAGGGGAGGGGCCGGTGCTCATTGAGGCCGAAACCTACCGTATGGGTCCCCACACCACAGCGGATGACCCCACCAAGTACCGCCCCGAAGATCACCAGGCCACTTATGAGCCCCTAGACCCCATGGCGCGCCTGGAAGCGCACTTGCGCTCTACCGGCCAGGCAGACGATGCTTTCTTCCAGGAGATCGCTACCTTCACCCAGGAGCAGGTCAAGGGCGTGCGCTCTTACGTTCTGGCCAGTGAAGCTGAAGATTTTGAGACTTACCTGGACCGCGCCTACGTGGCCCCCCACCAGCAGGTTGAGGACGACCGCTCCTTCTACCGCGCCTACAACGACGGCTTCGAGGACTAACCTATGGCAGAGCAGAACCCCCAGCAGACAACCGAAACCCTGACCCTAGCTAAGGCCATTACCCGGGCCTTGCACGATGAGATGACCACCAACCGCAAGGTGCTGGCCCTGGGTGAGGACATCGGCAAACTTGGCGGTGTCTACCGCGTGACCGATGGCCTGCAAGAAATCTTTGGCCCTACCCGCGTCATGGACACCCCCTTGGGTGAGGCTGGCATTATCGGCACCTCTATCGGCATGGCCCTGCGCGGCTACCGGCCCGTACCTGAAATCCAGTTCGATGGTTTCGTTTTCCCCGGCTTTAACCAGATCACCTCCCAGCTTTCTAAAATGCATGGACGCACCCACGGCCAGTACCAGGTGCCTGTCACTGTGCGTATTCCTTACGGTGGCATGATTGGTTCGATTGAGCATCACTCTGAGTCCCCTGAGGCGCTCTTTACCCACACCCCGGGTCTGCGCGTGGTCACTCCTTCATCGCCTCACGATGCCTACTGGATGCTGCGTAAGGCCATTGCCCACCCGGACCCGGTGATTTATTTTGAGCCTAAGCGCCGCTACTGGATGAAGGGTGAGGTTGATTTTTCAGATACCAACTTTGACCCCTTTAGCGCCCAGGTGGTGCGTGAGGGTGAGGATCTGACAATTGCCACCTACGGCCCGCTGGTTCCGGTGGCTCTAGCTGCTGCCGAGGCGGCACGAGAGGACGGCCACTCTATCGAGGTCATTGATCTACGCTCGCTTTCACCTCTGGATGTTCCCACTATTGAGGCTTCGGTTCAGAAAACTGGGCGTCTTGTGGTGGCTCATGAGGCTTCTGCTTTTGGTGGTATCGGCTCAGATGTTGCTGCTGCTATTACGGAGCGTTGCTTCTACCACCTGGAGGCTCCGGTGATTCGTGTGGGTAGCTACCATATTCCTTACCCTGTTTCTCGTGTTGAAGAAGAGCATGTGCCCGGTATTGACCGCCTGCTCGAAGCCGTCGATCGCTCCTTGGCCTACTAGGGCCTGAAAGGCATACCATGTCACAGATGTTTAACCTGCCCGATGTGGGCGAAGGCCTCACTGAGGCAGAAATCCTGAGCTGGAAAGTAGCCCCCGGCGATACTGTCGGTATCAACGATGTGCTTGTTGAAATTGAGACAGCTAAGTCGGTCGTTGAACTGCCCTCACCCTATGAGGGCACCGTGGAAGAGCTGCTGGTGGCTGAGGGTGAGACGGTTGAGGTTGGCACCCCCATTATTTCAATCGCTGGTGAGGGTGCTGCAAGCGCTCCCCAGGGGGCAGATGAGACAGCGGCGGGCGGACGTCCGGACGCTGCCTCCCAGCCAGCCCCGAATAAGCCTCTCACTGAGGAAGAGGGCGGGGGTAGCGCCCTGGTGGGTTCTGGCCCTAAGGCTGACCCCGTCAAACGCCGTGCCCGTAAGAAGATGGCGGCCTCGGCAGCTACTAGCGCCACCCCGTCGCCTGCTGCGCCTGTTGATACGCCCACCCAGCCTTTGGCTGCCTCTCATGACTCCTCTGCTGATGCCCCTCTGGCTTCTGCTCTTTTCTCTGCCGATAGCCGCCGTCAGATACTGAGCGGCCTGCCAGCCCGCGCAGGTAAGTTGCTGAGCGAAAATGGTATGGGCGGTGTGCTCCGCCGCCTGGGTAACCAGGACCTTCCTGCTGAGACTGGCACTAGTGAGGTGCCGCGCCGCCAGCCCCTAGCTAAGCCTCCTGTGCGGAAGGCCGCCCAGGATATGGGCATTGACCTGGCCCAGGTCACCCCCACCGGTGAGCAGGGGCAGGTCACTAAACGCGACCTCCTCAACTATGCAGCTCACTTGAGCCTCTCTGAGCAGGCCACCGTCACCGATACTGCTGACCCGACCAGCTTCTGGATTCCAGCAGGTGTTGGTGGTGACCGCATCGAGCGGATCAAGGTGAAGGGTGTGCGTAAGGCGACCGCTAAGGCCATGGTTGAGTCAGCATTCAAGGCCCCGCACGTCTCAATTTTTGTTGACGTGGACGCTACCCGCACCATGGAATTTGTTAAGCGTCTTAAAAAATCTCCTCAGTTTGAGGGGGTTAAGGTGACTCCGCTGCTGATTCTGGCTAAGGCCGTCATTTGGGCTACAGCCCGCACCCCGCAGGTCAATGCCACCTGGACTGATTCTGAGATTCAAATTAAGCACTTCATGAACCTGGGTATTGCCGCAGCTACCCCGCGTGGGCTGATGGTACCTAACATCAAGGACGCCCACACCATGAACCTGCGAGAGCTGGCCCTTGCTCTTAACGACCTGACCCTCAGGGCTCGTGAGGGCAAGACTCAGCCTGCTGAAATGCAGCAGGGCACCATGACCATCACCAATATCGGTTCACTGGGTATTGATACGGGAACTCCCATCATTAACCCCGGCGAGGCTGCCATTATCGCCTTTGGCACTATTAAGCAGAAGCCCTGGGTAGTCGATGGGGAAGTTATTCCCCGCTGGGTTACTACCCTAGGTGGTTCTTTCGATCACCGTGTGCTTGATGGTGATCTTTCAGCTAAATTCTTGGCTGATGTGGCTTCAATTCTGGAAGAACCTGCCCTGCTTCTTGATATGTAAGCAGAGAGAAGAAGCGCAGAAGCAGCGTTAACATAGTGAGGCTCCCACCTGATAGGTGGGAGCCTCACAACGTTAAGGTACGAAACCCGGAGTATAATCCGAATTATCTCCCCCAAGAAATCCGAAGCTATGGGCCTTAGGCCCATGGTAGGTTCAGGTCTCGTAGGTTACCTTATGCCCTTGAGGTGCTTTCTATAAAATATCTGGGTCAGTCCCCCAACGTCGCCAGAACACTAAGTCCCCCGACTTAGTGCTAGAGCACTCAAGTTACTATAAATTCTAGCTGAGGTGAGCTGGCCCTGTATGTCCTCATATAGGGCGACACTAGAGCTTAAAGCGTGGGCAGCAAGGGGGAACGCTTCCCTCACACCGCCCACAAAACCTCCCCAAACCAGGGAAGGGCAGCCCTAGAAACGCCTAGAAACGCTCAATCACACCGGTCTGAGAAATCTCAATAGCACTAGGGTCTTCACCCTCAGAATTACCGTCATGCACCAGCATCACAGCCGTATCATCATCAGAGGGGAAAGCCCGCACCGTGATAGTACCGCCTGAGGCGTTATCAAAAAGATCCACCGCGCACTGGGTGAGCGCCGCAGCTACCCGAGAGGGCAAAGCTGAACCGCGCTCGTCCAAAATATCGACCTTCACACCGCGCTGACGAGCCAACCAGGCAGCATCCAGGATCTCCTTATTCACGATATAGCGGCCGCGAATCGTATCGCGCAATTGGGCCTCAGTGAAGCGGAACTCGTCCATCTCAGCGCGGGTGACAGGTGAACCGTTATAGGCGATACGGTGCAACATATCTTCGGTCAGTGTGCGCACTTCTTGCACACGCTGGGTAGCGATAGCACCCATATCAGTCTCTTCAGCACGCCCTGCATCGGCGATAATACGCATACCGCGGGCCTGCCGGGTCTTTGACACCGCCTGCTCAATTTGCTGAGGCACAACCATACTGACCACCATCAGCAAAGAAGGAATAGCGAACTCGGTAGAAAGGGCCAAGCGGGAAGCAAAATAGTTGGTGTGCCAGCTAAGCACCAAGACTACAAACCCAATAAAGAAGAGCCAGCCAAAAAAAGTATGGCGGCGCAAGACCAAGCCCACCGCAAGTAGGGTATAGGCCATGAGAGGCCAGAAGAGATTAGCGAAAGTTACCGAATGGCTCATAGAGCCCAAGGTGGTATCGACCGAGTTCAGGGCCAAGACCAAGATGATAGGCAACATAACATCAGGCAGGGCCAAGCGTTTAGTAGGCAGGAAAACCGGTAAGGCAGCTAGGGCATAGGGGCTTAAAATGATGGCCCAGTGCGGGGCACGGGTAATGGTGTAGTGGTTGTACCAGAAGAAAAAAGACCCCAAAATCAGCAGGGTAACAGTGCTCAAGACCAGGGTGAGAATACGGGAACGGTAGTACTTAGCCAGCATTGGGTTCCTCATGAGGCCATTGGACAACCACCCTCGTGCCCTTTTCCGGAGCCGAGCTGATGGTGACCCTACCGCCGGCCTCCTCCATGGAACGGATCATAGATACACGCACACCCAGGCGACGGAAATCAATATCACTGACAGAAAACCCCTGACCCCTATCTGAAATCGTACAAAGAATATAGGGGCGTACCTCATCGGAGCGGGTGGAGTTGAAAGGGCGGCGCATCTCTGTACGAATCGAGATTTGAGTGGTGCGAGTCCCCGAGTGACGGGCAGAGTTAGAAACCGCCTCGGTCACAGCATGGGTAAAGGCCCGAGCCGCAGTATAGGGGAGGGTAGAGTCAGGGCTGGCTAGGGGGTGCTTTTCAACGGAGTCAGAGACAAAACGTAGACGCTGGTTCCAGGGCTCTACACCCTCTGCTATCTGCTCGGTGAGAGCCTGGAAAGTGATAGGGCGCTGGGGCTGAGATTTAAGGGCCTCTTCTTCGAGTACAGCGATAGCACGGCGGGCCAAGAGGCGGGTGCGCTGGGGGAGTTCACCGGGGTTACGGCTGGCATCGAGTAGGGCGGCCATGACATTATCGTGCACCAGCTTGTCGAAGTCCTGAAGCTCTTTGGAATAGTCGCGGGAACGGTTGAGTAGTAGCTGAGCAGAAAGAGTCTCGTAGTAGGTCTTATCTGATTCTCGTACAGCGTTGAGGGCAAAGCGGGCCAGCCCAGCCAGCAGGGCACAGCAGAAAAGGAGATAAGCTACCCGAATGGTAAGGTCTACGCCATTGAGAGGGGCACCTGTGAGCAGATGAGCTGCCATTGAACTGGCCACAAGAAGCGCAGGAGAGACTAGACAGTGAAGAATACTTGCACGGGGGCTTTCTTCAAAGACCGGCACCAGCATGGCATAGATACCAAAGAGCCAAGACCAGGGGATAGCTGAATGCTCAGCCCCTGCACTAAAAGGCCACAGAACATAAGACCCGTAGCCAATAAACAGCATGAGACTAACGACCTTAGCTGAGACTTCCTTACGGATGCCGTTGAAGGTCAGTAGAGCTGCGTGGATAGTCAGCAAAGGAAAAATCGCTAGAAACCAGTAGGAGTCGCCCCCACGGGTCTCAGAGACATTAGCAAGAGACTGGCAGAGCAGCCCCACAGCAACCAGGGAGTAGATGATTTCCAAGGTGCAGTAGAGGCCGAAGGAGCTCGGCCCCATGAGCCGCTGCTGCCCGGTGGTGAGTGAGAGCGACTTGAAAGAGAAAGAACGGAGGCGGTCCGCCCGCGACGGTTGTAGCGCGTGGGCTAGATCCCGGGAAGCGCCGCCGGTGGTGGTAGACAGGGTGCGTCCTTAAATCTTTACGTCTTAGAGGTTACGGTCTGCGGTGGAGGTATCTTCCATAGAATCAACAAGGCCGTCTTCGATGGCACGAATACGCAGGTCAATTTTGGTGGGCGCAGGGCGGCCTACACGGGCGTACTTTTCGCGGATACGGTCAATATTGGTTTTAACCGCTGACTGCTTGATACCCATGCGGCGGGCTACCTGCACCTGGGCGAAACCTGAGGCGTAAAGACGCAGGGTTTCTTGTTCACGCGGTGAGAGGTTAGCGCGGGAGAACTCGTGGTCACCGTCAATAGCTGCCGCCAGCTCTTTAGTGACCACGGCCTTACCTTCAGCAATGTTCTTGGCTTCTGCCAGGGCGTGCTCTAGGGGCTCTGATTTGCGTACCAGACCCAGGGCACCAGCCTTCAGGGCCTCACGAATAAGGCCGGGGTTCTCACCGATGCTGAAGATGAGCACCTTAATACCGGCACGCTGCAGAATATCGACGTTTTCTGAGGGGCGGGACTTATCTTGCAAGGAGAGATCAAGGAGCACAACATCGCAGTCGCGTTTGAGCTTACCCAAATCAGCGGACGAGGGGTCAGATAGGCTACGGCCTAGAGCAACGAGAAGATCAGCTGCGGTGGGGGCTGCGGCAACCAGTTCGATTTCACTGGCGCCGGCTGCAACTGCCCGCATACCCTCGCGGACGACCTCGTGGTCATCGACAATGCCTACACGTACTACGCTCATATTCCCTACTTACCTGGTGTGCTGGGGCGACCTCCACCGGCAGGTGGCGGCTGCTCGTCGGTTGCGCTGCGTGGTGCGGTGACCCGACTGAGTATTCTTCTTGAAATATTTTACAGCCAAAATGTGCTCTCTGTGCCCAAGTGTGGTGGCTGTGACCTGCTCTTTCTACCCTACTGGTGGTGTGCGTGCACACCGGTAAGAGCCCGATGGTAACGGGTACCCAGCCCCGCCCCCAAGAGGGCGCCGAGCATGGCAAGGACGCAGGCGGCCAGGGCCGTGAGCACACCGGTAGCTGCATCGGGGGTCAGCAAGGGCTGGAGGGCATAGGAGGGCGAGATGGGATGTGTAAAATGTGCCGTTACCCAGGTCAGCAAGGTGGCCAGTAAAGTGCCTAAGATGCTCACCGCAAAGACCCCCACCGCCTGCTTACTGGGGGCCAGGGCCGTCATACGTGAGGCTGTATAGCCTGCACAGCCAAAAGCCAGGGCAAGAAGAAGCGCCACAGTAATCAGCCAAGGCAGGGCCTGGGCGCGGGTAGAGGGAGCAGAGGCCTCCATCACGGCCTCGGTCAGGCCAGGGTAGGTAGAGACTCCTAGAAGCCCCATCACAGTGTTACCCAGAACAAGACCACCCCGAATCAGGGCATAAGCGACCAGGGCACCACAGAAAGCCGGGATGAACTGAACCCGTCGTAGATCATGGGGAGAAGAAGCCGCCCTAGAACCCCACCCGGCTGCAAAAGGAGCGGATGGTTGGGCCGCCTGAGGAGGCTGGGAGGCGCGCTGATAACGAGTAGCCGATACCCCGGCGTCCTCAAAAGAAGAAGTCGGGCTATCTTCAGGAGCCTGCCCGAAGGCAGGCGAGTCTAAAACTCGGGTGGGATCAGAGTCCTCAAAGACCGCCTCCCATTCATCAAAATCACGGCGGTTTTTACCTGATTCAGTCACTGAAGTGCCCCTTTCTTAGAGCGAAGCTGATAAAACCAGAGGGTAGGTAAAGCGCCAGGGTCTAGAGCTGAGGCCCATACGCTAAGGCCATCAGCCCAATAATCGCCACACCAACCCCAATCACAATGAGACCAGCAATAATCATGCGCTTATTAATCTCCCGCATGAGCTCCCGGAACTCCTCAGGGCTAATATCATCTTTTCCACGTCGAGCCATACCCCTAAGTATGTCAGCTCTAACCCCTCTATGGCACAATCATGTGTATGCAGTCAGCCGAAAACTCACCCCACCTCGACCCCGACTTTCCCCTATCCCACCGACCCTGGACCAAGAACTACCTACCCGAAAGCAACAAAGACGTTGAGCTACCTGAGACATCGCTAAGTCACCTCATGGATGAAGCTGTGCGCGCAGTCCCCTATAAGATAGCTCTCGAATTCTTTGGCGCCACCACCACCTACGCCGAAATGGGCGAGCAGATTTTGCGGGTAGCTGAAGGCCTACGCCAAGCCGGTATTCAGCACGGCGACCGGGTAGCCATCGTCCTACCTAACTGCCCCCAGCACATCGTGGCCTTCTACGCCATTTTGCGTCTAGGTGCTGTAGTTGTGGAACACAACCCCCTCTACACCTTTACCGAACTGTGCCACATGTTTGAAGACCACGGCGCTAAAGCTGCCATCGTCTGGGACAAGGTTGCAGATAACATCACCTCCCTGCCCGTTGACATCCGGCCTGAACACATCTACGCGGTCAACATGATCGAAGAGATGCCCATCACCCTGCGCGCCGCCCTTAAACTTCCCATCGGCCGCCTCAAAACATCCCGCGAAAAACTCGAAGGCACAGCCCACCACACCACCCCCTGGCGTCAACTCGTCAAAAGCGCCCCACTTGCCGCTGATCACCCCCACCCCACCGCCCACGACCTGGCCCTTCTGCAATACACCTCAGGCACCACCGGCCTACCCAAGGGCGTCATGCTCACCCACCGCAACCTCGAATCTAACGGGCGCATGGGTGAAGAATGGATCCAACCCGGCGATAACGAAGTAATCTACGCCGTCCTACCCCTCTTCCACGCCTACGGCATGACCCTAGGCCAAACCATCGCAACCGTCTGCAAAGCCCGTCTGGTGCTCTTCCCCACCGTAGATATGGACCTCATCTTCCGGGCCATGAAACGCACCACCCCCACCATCTTGCCCGCCGTGCCCCCGGTCTACCGCCGCATGCTCGAAGAAGCCAAAAAGCGCAACATCTCCCTCAGAGGAATCCGCTACGCAGTATCAGGGGCCATGCACCTGCCCACCGAACTCGTCGCCGAATGGGAAAACGCCACCGGAGGCATGCTGGTTGAAGGCTACGGCCTCTCAGAATGCTCCCCCCTGGTCTCCTGCAACCCCCTCAATTCAACCCGCCGGGCCGGGTCAATCGGCGTGCCCTTCCCCTCAACCGACATCCGCGTGGTCGACCCCAAAACCCTCCGCAACATCCCCGACGGCGCCGAAGGCGAACTGCTGGTGCGCGGCCCCCAGGTGATGAGCGGCTACTGGAAACGCGCCGAAGAGACCAAGAAGACCCTGCTACCTGGCGGCTGGCTACGCACCGGCGACATCGTGCGCCTAGACCACGACTACTTCATCGAAATCGTTGACCGCATCAAAGAAGTCATTATTACCAGCGGCTTCAACGTCTCACCCACCGAAGTGGAAAACGTACTCACACAGCACGAATCAGTAGCAGACTGCGCAGTCGTTGGCCTACCAGATGGCACCGGTAGCGAAATAGTCACCGCAGCTGTGATCCCCGCTGAAGGCCACACCATCGACCCAGAAGTGCTCAAAGAACACTGCTACGGGCGCCTCACCCGCTATAAGGTGCCGAAGAACTTCTACGAAGTTGAAGAGCTACCTCGCTCCATGCTGGGCAAAAACTTACGCCGTAAAGTACGCGAAAAGCTCGAAGCTAAGCACATGAAGTAACCCAGAGGAGCCCCTGCCCCAAACGTCCTTATTTATGACGCTTTATGAAGACGTAACTTTTTGTTGCAGTCACACACATGTCATACGGGTCAGAAAAAGGGTGTAGGGGCTCCGCAATGGTCTAATAGAACATGACGCCACCCACGGCGCCAGAAACCACATCAGCACACCAAGAGCTCGATGCGGTGCCGCTGAGCTGTGGCCGCACATATCATCTACCCCAACAGAAAGATTCATAGCCGTGAAGAAATTTGTTGCCACCTTGGCTCTCGTACCCCTCGCACTCGGTCTTGCAGCCTGCGGCTCTTCCTCCAGCGACGACGTCGTCAAAATTGGCGTAGTAGGCGCCGACCCTGCCAACGAAAAACTCGTTGAAGTAGCAAAGGCAGAAGGAATCAACATCGAAATCGTTGAATTCTCCGACTACACCCAGCCCAACCCTGCCCTGAGCTCCGGCGAAATCGACCTCAACTGGTTCCAGCACATCGCCTACCTCTCCAACTACAACGTAGAAGCAAACGACAACCTACAAATCGTAGGCCCCACCGTCATCTACCCCATGGCCTTGTTCTCCAACAAGCACGACTCCATCTCAGCCCTACCCCAGGGTGCTGAAATCGCAGTCCCCAACGACACCGTCAACGAATCCCGCGCCCTGCTACTGCTTGAAGCTAACGGCCTGGTCTCCTTCACCTCAGAGACCACCACCCCCACCGTTGACGATATCGACACCGCAGCATCCAAGGTCACCGTCACCCCTGTAGACGCAGCCCAGACCGTGCTCGCCCTCGAATCTGTTGACGGCTCAGTCATCAACAACGACTTCCTCAAAGATGCTGGCTTGAACCCCAAGGCCGCCCTGGCCCAGGACGACCCCGCCAACGAGTCAGCCCGCCCCTACGTCAACCTCTTCGTCTCCACCGCTGATAACGCCGACAACGAGACCTACAAGAAAATCGTAGAACTCTACCACACCGAAGCCGTGCAGGCAGTGGTCCAAGAAGACACCCAGGGCACCGCCGTTGAAGTCACCACCGACCTCCCCGAACTGCGCTCCACCCTGGCAACCCTCGAAGAGCAGAAGCGCAAGGGCTAAAGAAGCTCGGCAAAAGTTCACCTTTGAGCCAGCTCACGCACCTCAACAGCGGCAGCCAACCTGCGGTAGGCTAGACACTTCGGCCCCGTCCGGTGCCAGCTCTAGCCCCGCACAGGCTGCCGCTTTTGCGCCCACCCTCAGCAGGTGCGTCCGCGCGCTACCAGCGCAGGCACCCACCGGTGCCAGCCCGCCGCCATAGCAAGCCCCCAACCGAAGAAGAAGACATGACCGAACAGCCACTACAGCCGACCGGGCCCCAGCCCATGGTCGTGCTGAACAACGTGACCAAAGAGTTCAAAGTCGGCAAAAAAACCGTCACCGCCGTCAACGGTGTAGACCTCAGCATCAACAAGGGTGACATCTTTGCTATCATCGGCTACTCCGGTGCCGGCAAATCAACCCTGGTACGCCTGATCAACGGCCTAGAATCCATCACTGAGGGTTCACTCACCGTCGACGGTTTCGAAATCGCTGGCAAACGTGAATCCCAGCTACGCCAGGTACGCACCAACATCGGCATGATCTTCCAGCAGTTCAATCTCATGAACTCCCGCACCGTTGCCGGTAACGTCGAATTTCCCCTCATCGTTGCAGGCTGGGACAAGGCCAAGCGTGCCGCCCGCGTCACCGAACTCCTAGACTTCGTAGGGCTGGCAGATAAGGCCAAAAACTACCCCGACCAGCTCTCAGGCGGGCAGAAGCAGCGCGTAGGTATCGCCCGTGCACTGGCCACCTCACCCTCCCTGCTACTGGCGGACGAGTCCACCAGTGCCCTCGACCCCGAAACCACCGCCGAAGTGCTGGACCTGCTCAAAAAGGTCAACGCCGAGCTGGGCATTACCGTCATCGTCATTACCCACGAGATGGATGTCGTCTCAACCATCGCCGACCGGGTAGCCGTCATGGAAAACGGCCGCGTAGTCGAAACAGGCAAGGTCTATGACGTCTTCTCCAACCCACAAACCGAGGTTGCCCGCCGCTTCGTAGGTACCACCGTCAAGTCCCTTCCCGTAGGGGACGAAGCAGCCGAACTCAAGGCCCGCCACAAGGGTTACCTGATTAACATCGAAATCGCCGAAGGTAATAAAGGCATCGGCAAGGTGCTCTCTTACCTGGGCTCCCGCAACGTCTCCTTCAACATTGTGCAAGGTGGCCTAGAAACCTTACAGGGCAAGAGCTACGGTAATCTCACCCTTGAACTTTTGGGTGATGTCACCAGCCTTGATGCTGTAGTTGCTGAGCTTAAGACTGTTACTCGCGTGCAGGAGGTACGCTAACCGTGGATTCAACCTTCGTCAGCGATAAGCTCATCCCCGCCCTGGGCGACACCCTCTACATGGTCTCATTGACCATGCTGCTAGCCGGTGCCCTCGGTCTGGTCTTTGGCCTCTTGCTGTACACCACCCGCCAGGGCAACATTCTGGCGAACCGCTTCGTTAACATTCTGCTCAACGTCGTGGTCAACGTGGTACGGCCCATCCCCTTCATTATCTTGCTGGCAGCTCTAGGGCCGCTAACTCAGATGGTGGTTGGCACCCGCCTAGGTGTCAATGCTGCTATCTTCGCCATGGTCTTTGGTGCAACTTTCGCCATTGCCCGTATCGTGGAGCAGAACATGGTCTCTATCGACCCTGGTGTGATTGAAGCAGCTCGCGCCATGGGCGCTTCTAAGATGCGTATTCTCTTCACCGTCATGATTCCTGAGGCACTTGGCCCCTTGATCTTGGGGTACACCTTCTTGGTGATTGGTGTGGTCGATATGTCAGCTATGGCCGGTTACATTGGTGGCGGCGGCCTGGGTAAGGTCGCCCTGGTGGACGGCTACCAGCGCTTCAACGAGGTCATCACCTGGTCTGTTGTCGCCGTCATTATTATTCTGGTGCAGCTCATCCAGCTGGTCGGTAACATGCTGGCCCGTAAGGTCATGCGCCGATAAAGAGCGGTTCGAGAGGCTGCGGGGTGAGCGGGGTGGGCATCTTTGCCTGCCCCGCTCACTGGCTTTAAGCGCCTGCCGCTCTGCTTAGGGTTTTCTCTGGTCGCGGTCGGGCAGGTGCCCCACCCAGGCCTCAAGCTGGGCGAGGAAGGCTGGGTCGGTGAAGGAACTGAACCGCCCGATACCTGCCGTCAGTAGGGGAGTGGGGGTGGCGGCGTCCGGCTCTGCCTGGTATATGAGGCAGTTGGTGCCCGCACTGGTGGCTGCTCGCATGCCGGTGATGGAGTCTTCCACGGTGAGGGCCTGCTCTGGTGCAAACCCCAGGCGGCGGACGGCTTCACGGTAGATATCTGGGGCGGGCTTGCCGTTTTCGACGTCGTGGAAGGAGACCCAGGTGTCCAGGTAGGGGGCGTAGCCGAAGCCGGTAAGTTTCTGGGTGAGTAGTTTACCGCCGGAGTTGGACGCCACCGCCACGGGAATCTTGGCTGAGAGCAGTTTGATAGTTTCGAGGGCACCGTCAATACGGGTGACGCCGCGGCTGACGACATCGTATTCGGTGGTGGTGATGGTGGTGTAGACGCTGTCACGGAAGGCCTCGGGGGAGCCGTCGAATTCGGACGCCAATGGGGTGAGGGCTGCTAGCCTGTCGGCCAGATCCCCGGCGGAGATACCGACCAGGGAGGCCTCGAGATCGGGGGTGAGAGGCACCTGGTAGCGTTTGAACATGTCGGCCTGGATTTCGCCCCAGAGGGTTTCGGAGTCGAGTAGGACGCCGTCACAGTCAAAGACGGCACAAGCAGGGGCAAAAGGGGTGGGGGCTGAGTGAAGTTCAAACATGGTTCTATGCTCTCATACCGGGGTGCCCGCGACATATTAAGAAGAGGACGCCGGGCTCAGTGGATGAGAGTGTAAGGAGTAATGTAAGTGAATAGCGAGAAGCCATTAGAAAACGGAGCTGAGAAGAAAGCTAAAAAGCCTGTTACTCGTGGTGAGCTTATTCGGGCGTGGATTTTCCTATTGGTTGTTATCTTACCTGCGTTCTACGGTATGGCCACGGTGTTCTTCTCTACGCCTTTTAACCGGGTTTTCAACTACGAGAAAGAATGCACCATCGCCTGGGGTGCCGTAGGCTCCTCTGGTTCTAAGTCCTATTCTGGTAGTTCTTATGTTTATGTTGAAAGCCCTGACTGCGGTGGCATGAGATACGTAGGGAAGCGTCATGGGCTGACGCATAAAGAGGTTGCTGATCGTGTTGATCTTTTAGAAGGTCAGAGGGTGACTCTTTAAGCCCTTCTAGGTTAGAAGCCTCAACGGTCAAGCTGGGGAGTATCGTGTAGTAACAGAGCAAGTTGATGGTGTTGAGAGCGTGCGTCGTCAGAACTTTCAACCCAAACAATGGCGTTGTCAGTAATATTCAGGGCCCTTCGGGGGAGGAGATCGATTTTACCTCTGACTAGAACCCCCGTATTCCCGTGGGATAATGAACCCTATGCCTAGCGTACTTATTCGACACGGACAGACCGACTGGAACCTCGTACACCGCCTACAAGGCTCCAGCGATATACCCCTCAACGAGACTGGCCGCGCCCAGGCGCTTGCTGCTGCCCACAACGTCCTCCAATACGCCCGGGCACAGGCGGATGCCCACCTCGGCTTCACCTGGCACGGCGTCGTCACCTCCCCTCTTTCCCGCGCCCAAGAAACCGGTGCCATCATCGCCGACGAGCTGGGCCTGCCCGTCCTTGGCTCCTACCCGGGCCTAGCAGAGCGATCCTTCAAAGACCTCGAAGGGGTGCCTAACAACCCCGCCCTGTGGGAAACCATCGAGAACGAAACCGCAGACATCGAACCCCTCGATACCTTCCTGGCCCGTGTTGAGGCTGCCCTCGACCAGGTTGAAGCTGACCACCCTGGTCAGAACCTGATTATCGTGGTGCACGGTATGCTCATTTCCCGCCTGCAAACAGCCCGCACCGGTCAGAAAGTGCTAGTGCCCCACAACGGTGAGGTAGTGCCCCTAGCCCCTGTCCGCCGGGCCTCCTCCATCATGCTGATTCGTCACGGCCAGACCGACTGGAACAAGGCCCACCTCATGCAAGGCACCAGCGACATCCCCCTCAACGCAACCGGCCGCGCCCAGGCCCATGAGGCCGCGGCCTCCCTCAAAGCCCGAGGCTTCGAGTTCGACGTGGTGGTCTCATCCCCGCTCTCTCGCGCCTATGAAACTGCAGAAATTATTGGTGCCGCCTTCGGCCTGAGCCCTGCCCGCACCTACGAGGACCTAGTAGAACGCGGCTACGGCGAAGCCGAAGGGCTGAACATCCCAGTGGCGGCCCGCAAAGAGCCGGACGCCTACTACAGCGGGGTTGAAAGCGAACGCTCCGTCTACCTGCGCAGCATCAAAGTACTGCGCCAGATCGCCCGCGACTACCCCGGCCAGCGCGTCATTGTTGTGGCCCACGGCTCCCTGATTCGCCGCGCCCTCTCCGCTACACACGGCCGAGAATTTGGCACCATCGCCAACGCTGAACCTTTTGAAGTAGATTTGCCGGGCCTGAGCCGCTGGGTAGAAACCAAGGAGCCCCTGCTGGTAGGTAAACCCTAGTGGGGCGCATCGTCCTTTGGGTTCTTACCTGGCTGTACGTGGTAGCGGTCGCCATCATTGTGCTCTGGCCTACCCACGTTGACTCCGGAGAATCGGGGCAGACCCTAGCCTGCATCCTTGCAGAAGGCCACACCCGCGGCTGGCTACCTGGCTGGTTCGGCTACCCACAGGTGGAATGGCTCTCTAACGTGGTCATGTTTATGCCCGGTGGTCTACTCTTTACCTGGCTGCTGCGCCCGGCCCGCACCTGGCTTGTGCCTCTAGGTGGGCTAGCCTGCACCCTGGCTATCGAAACCACCCAGCATTTCATGCCTGGGCGTACCAGCTCACCCCTGGACGTCCTCGCCAACGCCCTAGGCTGTGCCATCGGTTGGGTTTTTGCCCTGGCCCTACTCAGGACACCCCGGAAACCCAACAAGAGCACCGAAAAACAGTGCTAATGGTGGGGTTTACATTGCGTGCCCACAGGAACCCACATAAAATCAACAGTAGATAGGGTCACCCGGCCCACCTTCCAGTTGTATAAGGTGATAAAGACATGTTCGCTGAAGAACGACGCGCCGAAATCGCGAAGCTCGTAGCTTCTGCACGCCGCGTCAACGGCGCAGACCTCGCTAGACGCTACGAAGTCACAATGGAAACTGTCCGCCGTGACCTAGCAGCCCTCGAAGCTGAAGGTAAGCTACGCCGCGTGCACGGCGGTGCCGTAACCGTAGAGCAATCAACCTCTGTAGAGTCCTCTATCGCCCTACGCCAAAACCTCAACACCCCCGAAAAACAGAGAATCGCCCAGCGCGCCTATGAGCTACTCAGCGATTCGGACGCCGGGGCGGTAGTTCTGGACGCAGGCACCACCACCGAAATCCTAGCCGACCGCATCGCCGCCACAGACTTCTCCCTCAAATCAGGCGCCGACCGCCTCATCATCACCCATGCCCTTCACATCGCCGTGAAACTCGCTGAAGCTGACGGGGTGGTACTCGACATGGTCGGCGGCCAGCTCCGCAAAATGACCTGGGCGGCAGTCGGAACCCGCGCCGCCGCCCACTTCGAAACCATCCGCCCCGACATTGCCTTCATCGGCGTCAACGGCCTAGACGCCGAATTCGGGCTCTCCACCCCCGGCCCCAACGAAGCAATCGTCAAAACCGCCATCGTCAAATCAGCCCGCCGCGTCGTGCTCCTCTGCGACTCAGCCAAATTCGGCCAAGAGGCCCTGGTACGCTTCGCCGGGCTAGAAGACATCGACACTCTCATTACCGATAAAGCGCCCGAAGGTGAACTCGCGGCAGCGCTTGAAGAATCTAACGTAGAGGTGCTTATCGCATGATCGTTACCCTAACCGCTAACCCCAGCATGGACCGCACCGTGGAACTCTCCCACGCCATCAAACGTGGCGCCGTCCAACGTGCCATCGCCGCCGCCTCAGACCCCGGCGGAAAAGGCGTCAACATCGCCCGCGCCCTCAACATCTCCGGCTTCGAAACCGTGGCAGTGCTACCCGGCGACAACGAAGACCCCGTACTAGCCAGCCTCAAAGAAGACCAAGTACCCTTCGTCAACATGCCCATCGGCGTACCTATCCGTTCCAACATCACTGTGGTCGAACCCGACGGCACCACCACCAAAATCAACGCCCCCGGCGAGCCCCTCAACGACGTAGCCCAACAGCAGCTCACCCGCCTCATGATCAAAGAAACCATCGGCGCAGCCTGGCTCGTACTAGCAGGCTCCCTACCGGCCGGCGTCCCCTCCGACTACTACGCCGTAGTAGGCCGCTCCATCCGCGAATCCCTGGGCGACAAAGCCCCCCGCATCGCCGTAGACACCTCCGGGGTAGCCCTACGCGACGCCCTCGTAGGTCTAGATGGCATGCCCAACCTCATCAAACCCAACTCCGAAGAACTCGCTGAGCTGGTCGGTAAAATTGAGATGGCGGACGAACTCGAAGCCAGCCCCGAACTCACCGCAACTACCGCACAAGAACTAGTTGACCGCGGCGTGGAAATGGTCCTGGCCACCCTGGGCGGGGGAGGGGCCGTACTCGTGACCGCAGAAGGTGCCTGGCACGCCGTCCATGCCCCCATCAAAGTACGCTCCACCGTAGGGGCAGGCGACTGCTCCCTAGCAGGGTTCCTCATCGCCCACGAACAGGGCAAAACCCTCCCCGAATGCCTGGTACAGGCTGTCGCCCACGGCTCAGCTGCCGCCTCCCTACCCGGCACCCAGGTGCCCACCCTCGAATCAACCACCCCCCAAGCAGTCACCCTACGCAAACTGACCCTCTAAACCCCCACCAGAACCGCACCCTCAACCCCCTAAAACACAATCTGAGGAGGAGCACATGTCTGCTCTCATCACTGCGGATCTCATCAGCCTCGATGAGAACCTTGGCGGCACCCGCTTCGACGTCATCGAGCATCTAGCTCGCGCCGTCGTCCGTGCTGGCCGCGCCACCGACTTTGAGGCCCTCTACGCTGCTGCGCGTGCCCGCGAGGAAAAAACCGACACTGGTATTCCCGGCGGTATCGCTATTCCCCACTGTCGCAGTGAAGCAGTCACCGAACCCACCCTCGCCATGGCCCGCCCCAACCCCGCCATTGAATTCGGGGCAAAGGACGGCCCCGCCGATCTCATCTTCTTCATCGCAGCCCCTGCCGATGGCGGCGAAGCCCACCTGAAGATTCTCTCTCAGATGGCCCGCTCCCTCATGAAGAAAACGTTCACCACCGCCCTACGCGAAGCCAAAACCGCTGACGAAGTAGTCGTACTCGTTGAAGAAGTCCTGGGCCTGCGTGAAAAGGCCGCTGAGGCACCCGCCGCGTCCGGCTCCGTAGCCACCACAGACGCTACCGAAACAGAAGCACCTACCCGGCGTAAGAAAATTGTGGCTGTCACTAACTGCCCCACCGGCATCGCCCACACCTATATGGCAGCCGACGGCCTCAAATACGCCGCCGAAGAACTGGGTTATGAGTTCAAAGGCGAACCTCAAGGCTCATCAGGGGGCGAAAAACTCACCCAAGCCGAGATTGACGAAGCAGACGCCGTCGTCTTCGCTGTCGCTCTGCCCGTACGCGGTCGCGAACGCTTCGCCGGCAAACCTTATGTTGAGGCTTCGGTCAAGCGAGGTATCGACGAGCCTAAGACCCTGATTGAAGAAGCTCTCGCCGAAGCCCAAAACCCCAAAGGCAAGCGCGTAGCAGCCGGTGCAGCTGACACCTCAGAAAGCGCGGACGAAGGCGGCTCCTGGGGTACACGCATCTACAAGGCCCTCATGACCGGCGTCTCCTACATGATTCCCTTCGTAGCAGCAGGCGGCATTATCCTAGCTATCGGCTTCATGCTCGAAGCCATCACCATGCCCAACCTAGGTGACGTAGACACCCAAGCTATCCTCTCAGGGGCCTCCCTGACCAACCTGGGTGACACCCCGCTCTCCCTCTACCTGGGAGCGGCCCTACACACCATCGGGGCCTTTGGCCTAACAGCCATGGTCCCCATCTTGGCAGCCTATATCGCCTACGGGCTAGCACAGCGCCCCGGCATCGCCCCCGGCTTCATCGCCGGTTCTGTCGCCGTCATGGTTGGCGGCGGCTTCCTCGGCGGTATCGTCGCAGGTCTGCTCGCTGGCCTGTGCGCCTACTGGCTCTCCCTGCTCACGCTGCCCCGCTGGCTCGCCTCCATGATGCCCGTGGTCATCACCCCGCTAGTTGCCACCCTCTTCGCCGGCGGTCTCATGTTCTTCCTGCTCGGCGGCCCCCTAGCCTGGGTTACCAGCTCCTTAGAGAACTGGCTGAACTCCATGACCGGTACCTCAGCTATTCTTCTAGGCATCATCCTCGGTGCCATGATGGGCTTTGACCTTGGCGGGCCCGTCAACAAGGCAGCCTACCTCTTCGCAACCGCAGGCCTCTCAGCCGGAACCCTGGCCTCCCAGCAGGTCATGGCAGCCGTCATCATCTCAGGTATGGTTCCCCCGCTAGCGATGGCCCTGACCACCGCTATTCGCCCCAAGCTCTTTAGCGCCCCCGAACGCGAAAACGGCAAGGCAGCCTGGTTATTGGGTGCCTCCTTCATCTCCGAAGGCGCCATCCCCTTCGCCACCGCCGACCCCCTGCGCGTGGTCCCCTCTTCAGTGATTGGTGCTGCCGTGGCCGGTGCCATCTCCATGGGCACTAGCGTAGCCTCCCCTGCACCTCACGGCGGTATCTGGATCCTTGCCCTAGTTGAGAACCCTCTCATGTTCCTTGTGGCAGTTATCGCAGGTACCCTAGTGGGCTCACTCATGTATATTGTTCTCAAGTCACTTGCAGGCCGTAAGGCCACGGCAACCGTCTAATCACTTCAACCCCTTAGAAGGAAAACTCTATGACTACCTACCAGGGTGTCGGCGTCTACGCCGGCCGCGTTATCGGCAAAGTCCTTCAGATGCCCGAGCCCATCAAAGCTCCCTCCTCTTCCCTGAAGCTCTCAGCTGACGAAACCCCCGAACAGGCCGCCGAACGCATCAAAGCCGCCGCAGAAGCCGTCAAAAAAGGTCTACTGGAACGCGCCGAACACGCTAGCCGCGACGGTAAAGCCGTGCTCAAATCCACCTCACAGATGGCAACCGACCGCGCCCTCCTCAAGAGCGCCATCAAACTCGTCGAAAAGCAGGGCAAAGCCCCCGAACTAGCAGTCTGGGAAGCAGCAACCGGTTTCGCCGACCAGATGGCAGCCCTAGGCGGCTACATGGCCGAACGCGTCACCGACATCCACGACGTCCGCGCTCGCATTGTTGCCGAGCTCACCGGCCAGCAGGCCCCCGGTATTCCTACCTCTGCTGAGCCCTTCATCCTGGCAGCTATCGACCTGGCACCGGCAGACACCGCCACCCTAGACCCCCAGCAGGTCATCGCCCTGATTACCTCCGACGGTGGCCCCCAGGCCCACACCGCAATTCTGGCTCGCGGGCTTGGCCTACCTGCCATCGTTGCCGCCAAGGGCGTCACCGAGATTGAAAACGGCACCAAAGTCTACGTTGACTCCAACGAAGGTACCGTCGAGACAGAGGTAACCGACGAACACCGCGAACTGGCTGAAAAATACGCCAACCGCAAGGAACTACCTGACTTTGACGGCACCGGCATCATGGCAGATGGCACCCATGTGCCCCTCTACGCCAACGTTGGTGACGGCAAGAGTGCAGAGAAAGCAGCCAGCCTCAAAGCTGAAGGTGTGGGTCTGCTCCGCACCGAATTTGGTTTCCTAGGCCACGACGCTGAGCCCTCAGTAGAAACCCAGACCGCTAGCTACAAGGCCGTCTTCGACGCTTTCCCCGGCCAGCACATCGTTGTACGCACTCTCGATGCAGGGGCAGACAAGCCCCTGCCCTTCCTCAACGTCAAGGAAGAAGAAAACCCCGCCCTGGGTGTGCGCGGTTTCCGTACCGACACTGCTGTGCCCGGCGTGCTTGAACGCCAGCTCAAGGCCATTAAGGAAGCGGCTGAGAGCACCGATGCTGACATCTGGGTTATGGCCCCCATGATTTCAACTACTTCAGAAGCCCGCCGCTTCAAAAACACAGTAGACAAGATTGGTCTTAAGACCCGTGGCGTCATGGTCGAAACTCCCGCAGCAGCCGTCAACGCTGAGGCAATCCTTGGTGAAGTAGACTTCGTCTCCATCGGCACCAACGACCTCACCCAGTACACCATGGCAGCAGACCGCCTACTCGGCGATCTGGCCCACCTCAACAACCCCTGGCAGCCGGCCGTGCTGAAGATGATTAAGCTGACCGTTGAAGGTGCTAAGCGGGCATCATCGAAGTCTGGTGTGAAAAAGTACGTCTCTGTCTGCGGTGAAGCAGCAGCCGACCCCGCCCTGGCTGTGGTGCTGGTAGGCCTGGGTGTAGATACCCTCTCCATGAACGCCGGTGCTATGGCCGCCGTATCTGCCGTGCTCAAGTCAGTGACCCCTGAAAAGGCACAACAGATCGCTAACGATGCTCTGGACCAGATTTCCTCTGCAGAAGCTAAGGAAGCAGCCCGCAAGCACCTGCCGATTCTTGACGAGCTCGGCCTCTAAGCCAAGAATCTATTTCTGAATAAATCACACCAAAATAGGTGATTAACGCGAGCGAAACCGTCGCGCCCTGATTTAGACTCAGTAGTGGACAAAAATCCGCACCCCTTTATTAAGGAGAACCCCATGGCAGAACGTATTGCCACCATCGCAAGCCGTGTTGGCCTGCACGCCCGCCCCGCAGCGATTTTCGCTGAAGCAGCAGGCGACCTCCCTGTTGAGGTCACCATCGCCGCTGAAGGCGAGCCCGCAGACGAGGCAATGGACGCAGCTTCCATCCTCTCCCTGATGTCACTCGGTGCTAAGCACGGCGACAAGGTCGTTCTGCGCGCAGAAGGCGAAGGCGCTGAAGAAGCACTCGACACCCTGGTCAAGATCCTCGAGACTGACCACGACGCCGAGTAGTTCGGTTTTACTCTGAAAAAGCCTGCCACCGTGTAAGTGGTAGGCTTTTTCTTTTCATTGAGCGATTCTCAAACCAGCTAGTAAACTAACTCTATGGGAACGACCGCAGAACTTAAAGAACTTCATCTGACCTCATTTAAGGGCTTTGAAGAGCAGACTCTGCCTATAGCTGATACAACTCTCCTGATTGGGCGAAACAGCACTGGAAAGTCTAATGCTTTGGACGCTTTAGATGCCCTGAGCCGTTTGGCTGGCGGTGAGTCTATCAATGATGCGCTTGACGGGCGCAGACGGGAGGGCGGGGCTATCCGCGGTGGTAGCGTCGGTCTAGTCCCCCATGGAGAAGAATCTTTTACCTTGGGCTGCCTAGTTGAGATGGATGGGGCAGACCATAGATACAGCCTGACCATTGGTGTAAGCCATGAGGGCGAGTGCAGGATTCTTAGTGAAGAGTTAACCGGTCCCGCACTTCCATCCAGTGGAAGGGTATGGGAAGAAAAAAGGCAGCTGTTCAATGCCCACTCTTGGCAAAAAGAGAGAACAGGTAGCCTTGAAGCTTACTACCATAACGGAAAACAAGGCTACAATCCTAAAACACTTTTTGCGGACAACCGGCTAGTTCTGACACAGTTCATTGATCGTTTCCAATACAGTGACGAACTGGGTGTTCGTTCGGCAGTTGAGGGCGCCGCAGCTGTGCGTGAGGCTCTTCTCTCCGTCTTCCATCTCGACCCGGTACCTTACCTTATGCGAGATTACGTCCGAGAGCACCCGCGTTATATGGAGCGTACTGGTGAAAATATCTCTGCCGTCTTGCTAGCTTTGAGTAAGCAAGACCCTACTACTTTTGACCATATCCAGAAGCTGGTAGGTGAAATTGTGGATGACGGTATCACAGGCATTAATTTTGTGAGGACCGAGCTGAATGAGGTAATGCTAGCTCTTCAGGAAAAAGAGTTTCAAACTCCTGCTCGGGAGATGAGCGATGGGTTGCTGCGCTTCTTGGCCATAGCCGCTACTTTATTACCTGCTAGTGAAAGCCTTGATATCAAAGCCGGAACTGTCCAAAAGCTGGGGGACAAGAATAAGGTAGTACAGGGCGGGGTGCTGACCGTTATTGAAGAATTGGAAAATGGAGTTCATCCTTCCCAAGCTTCCCGGCTACTTCACATGGTTGAAGAAAGCGGCAAAAGACCAAATTTCAAGGTTTTGGTAACTACACATAGCCCGGCTCTCTTAGATGCGGCAGAAGGCCGACTCAACGAGAGCATCGTCGTCTGTTATCGGGACCCGGATACTGGAAAATCCCTCCTTAAACCCTTGGTAGATTTCCCTGATTTTGAGCAGGTTCTTGCAAGCAAAACCTTAGGGAAGGCTGTAGCTGCAGACGAGTTTCGAGATACTGAGACACCACAACCTGACTACAGAGCTCTTAATGACTTGCTAGGGATTTAGCATGAAACAGACTGTGTTTATTGATACGTCCATTCTTTGTAACTTGCTGATGGTTCCGGGCAAAGACCAAGATAGGCAAGAAGTAGCGGAAGATTTTAAAGCCCTGCAGAAGAAGGCTGGCTGTCATTTTATTCTTCCGGTAACAGCCGTTATCGAAACGGGAAATCACATAGCCCAACTGTCGGATGGAAGGCAGCGCCGAACACTTGCAGAGAAGTTTCAAGGATGGTTGAAACTTTCTTCCCTCTCGCTGCCTCCCTATATTTTGCATAATTTTGAATGGAATGCAGATTTCATCAACAAGTTCTTGGAGGGGGCGGGGAGCGGAATCTCCTATATTGACCATGCCCAAAGTGGGGTAGGAGCCGGCGATGTCTGGATTTTGACAGAAATTGAAAGTTACCGGGCACGAGTCGGGAAACAGGCAGATATTAGGTTATGGACTCTAGATACTGGACTAGGGGCTCATTGTATCGGCCCTGATTTTTAGTCCCTATATACTTGGGGTTCTACGACATATAATTCTTTGTCGATGTAGACCACAGCAAAAGACAGCCCATCTCACGCTGTTAAAGGATGCACACCTTGCCCCACAATCGATAGACTTGGAAGCTGAAACCTTTCCCGCGCCCCACCGCGCATTGAAAAGAAAAAGAGGGACCTTGCGACAGTTCACAGCCCGCTTCGCTACCGACGCCGAAATCGCATCCTGGGATGAGCACGTCATCGCCAGCCCCGGCGGCGGCAACCTGCTGCAGTCAGCGTCCTTTGCCTCCGTGAAGGCCAAGCACGGCTGGAAGCCTCTCTACCTGGTCTATGAAGGCACCACCGAGATTAACGGTGAAGAAGCACCCTTTGCCAGCTACAACCTGGTACTCGAAAAGTCTGTGCCTGCCCTGGGTAAAATCTGGTACATGATTAAGGGCCCTGGGGTGAACTCTGTTGAAGAAATCCCCGCAATTCTTGAGGCCAATAAGAACTTCATCAAGCGTGAAAAGCTGGGTGTTTTTGCGGTCAAGATTGAGCCTGACATCATCGCAGATGACTCCACCAACGCTTTTATGGCCAAGACCGGGCTAGTGAAGAGCTGGAACATTCAGCCCAACGACTCTACCGCTATTCTTGATACCGACAAGAGCGAAGACGATGTGCTCAAGTCCCTCTCATCGCGCGGACGCAACGCCGTGCGCCGCTCCCTGCGCGAGGGCTGCGAAGTGGAGCGGGTGCCCCTGACTGAAGAGAACATGAAGAAGATGTATGCTCTGATGGACACCGTGGGCCAGGGTAATGCCAACGTACGCTTGCGCTCCTACGACTACTACCGCGACTTCTGGGCCACCTTCGAAGAGGCCGGCCAGGGCCGCCTCTACTTCACCTACGAGGACGGCGAGCCATCCGTAGGCGCGTACGTGATTCGCTACGGCCAGAAGGGCACCTATAAGGACGGCGGCTCCAAGCCCCGCCGTAAACAGTACGGTGACTCTCACCAGGTTCAGTGGACTGCCCTGACCGACCTGATGAAGGAATTTGAGATTAAGAGCTACGACTTCTGCGGCACCCCGCCTAAGAGCGAGCTCAAGAACAAGGACCACCACCACTACGGTTTGGGCCTTTTCAAGACCTCCTTCACCAAGGACGTCATCGACTATGTGGGTGTCTGGGATCAGGTGCTTTCACCGGTCAAGTACAAGGCCTGGAACCAGGCTGTTGAGAAGATTATGCGCCAGCTCTGGGTGCGTAAGACCGGCCAGCCTTTCTACTAAACAGACCCCGGTTCACACTAGGTACAGCGGTTGTTGTGCCTGAACATCTTTCACCGTAAGAGGCGGAAGGAGTAACACCTTTGACCCCTAGCAAGACCCCCTTGCAGCAGAAGGCTTACCCTTCCGCCTCTGCTTTTGATCTGGCCCCTGCTGAGGAAGATACTGGCGCAGGGGCTTTTGGGCAAACCACCCTCCTGCCGCGTGTGGCACCGGGCGAGCACCCAACGAGCGGGCAGGGTAAGGGAGCGACCCAGGCCCCTGCCCAGGGTACGGACGCCGGTGGGCAGGGTGCGGGTGCCAGCGAGCCAGGCGCAGACTCTGGTGGGCAGGCCGCGGACGCCAGTGGGCAGGCCGCCCCCTCCTCTTCGACGGCACCGGGTTGTTGGGGGCCCTTGCCGGTGGTCTCCTTAGCCGAGGTGCGGGACCCACAGCTCCGTGACCGCCTAGCCCACCTGGGCCAGGGAGAAATGGGCCAGGGAAAATCAGGCCAGGGTGCGAGCGCCTTTGACCCCCCTAGGGTCGATGAGCCAACCGGCCTGCAACAGGCCTCTTACCCCTCTACCTCTGGCCCGCACACTGTGGCTATTCCGGCTGCCCCGCGCCGTCCGGCTTCTAAACGTCCTTCGCGGGTGCGTTCTTCTTTGAAGTCTTTTGTGAGCACGGATCAGTCGCTAACTAAGCCTATGCGTGGTGTCGCCCGCCTGGCTCAGCGTCCTTTCAATATTGCTGGTGCTCACCGGGCTGAGTATGTGCGTGAGAAGGAGGCTGCCCGTGAGGTGCTTAATTTTTCTTTGCGGCTGGCTGAGACTATGTTTCATTATGGGGCCGATACTGTTGATGTGGATTCGGCTATTGTGGCAGTGTGTGCGGCCTATGGGTTGGATGATGTTGAAATTGATATCACTAACCAGTCGGTCATTATTAACTATGTTTCAGATATTGATGAGGTTGATGATCGTACCCGTGCCGTCAATCTGAGTGTGGTGGGGGAGTCTTCTGCGGGTAAGGAGCGGTTTAGCCATACGGTCATGCGTGTGGTGCGGTCGTGGTCAGCGAATTACGCGGCTCTTGACGATATTTATCAGCTCATTAATGACATTACTGCTGGCGGGTTGCCGCGTCATCGGGCTGAGCGTCGCCTGCATACGATTAATACTGCTAAGAAGCCTTATTCGCCTATGGTGATTATGCTGGCTAATATTGTGGCGGCTTTTTCACTGGTTTTAGCTGTGGGTGGGTCGCTTGCTGCGGGGGCTGTGGGCGGTATCGTTTTCTTGGTGATTCACTTTGTGAATAGTCTTATTTCTAAGTTGAAGATGCCTGGTTTCTTTAATCTGGCGGCGGGCGCTGGTGTGGTGACCTTCGCAGCTATCTATATATCGGATGAGGCCTCTCTTTTTTCTCAGGTGGGCTTTCATGTTTCCGCGCCTCATATTGTGACTGCTGGGCTTATTATGCTCTTGCCGACTGCCCGGCTGGTATCAGCGGTGCAGGACGCCCTTAACGGCTTTCCGCTCACTGCGGCGGGTAAGTTTGTGTCTACCGGTATGTCTTTCTTGGGGATTGTGGTGGGCTTGGCTTCGGCGGTTGCGGCTCTGTCGGTGCTGGGGGTGAGTGAGCTTGATATTAATGAGACCCGGTTTGTGGGTGCCAGCCTGGGGGCAAGTTATGTTTTCTTCATGCTGGCGTCTTTGGCTTTTGCGGTTACTACCCATGCCCGCTGGCCTACCCTCTTGTGGATTTTGTTGATCGCTACCTGCGGTTTTTGGGTGTATCAGGGGTATACGTTCATTTTTGGTAGCGGTGCTGGGCGGGCTAATACGGCTTTTGCGGCTTTGGTGATTGGTCTGATGAGTACTTTTTTGGCTTACCGTTTGCATGCTCCGGCGTCTATTTTCTATGTGCCTGCCTTGACCTTTTTGCTCCCTGGTTTGTCGGTGTTCCGTGGTCTTTATCTTTTTACGGTGGAGGCTAATTCAGATGCTGGTGTGCCGGGTATGGTGGCGGCTATTGCCATTATTCTTTCCATGGCTTCGGGTGTGGTGCTAGGTAGCTATCTGATGCAGTACCTCATTCAGCGGTATCTTAGCCCGGCTCTTGAGGGTAGTGAACAGCAGGAGAAGCGGGACCGCTAGTGGGGTAGGGCCCAGTCCACAGGTTGCGCCCCTTGCTGTATGAGAAGCTCATTGACCTGGCTGAAGGGCCGGGAGCCGAAGAAGCCTCGTGAGGCTGAGAGCGGTGAGGGGTGGGGCGACTCAACGCAGGGGTAGCCGCCCAGTAGGGGCTTGCATTTGCGGGCGTCCGCTCCCCACAGCAGGCCTACCAGGGGCGTGCCCCGCTGTGCTAGTGCCTCGATAGCGGCGGTTGTGATGTGCTCCCAGCCCAGGTTGCGGTGGGACCCTGCTTGGCCTGCCCCGACGGTGAGCACCCGGTTCATGAGCATGACCCCTTGGGCGCTCCAGGCGGTGAGGTCCCCATGGGGTGGGGGTACTATCCCGGTGTCGGCTTGGAGTTCCTTGTAGATATTTTGTAGGGAGCGGGGCAACGGGCGCACCTCGGGGTGGACTGAAAAGCTAAGCCCCATGGCATGGCCTGGGGTGGGGTAGGGGTCCTGGCCAATCACTAGTACCTTGACTTCGCTCATGGGGTAGGTGAAGGCTCGGAAGATATCGTGGCCTGGGGGTAGGGTGGGGCGTCCTGCCTCGTGTTCTGCCCTGAGGAAGTTGCCCATGACCCGGATTTGGGGTTCGACGGGGGCTAGAGCTTGGGCCCAGTCAGGGGACATAATTTCATGCAGGGGACGGGCAGACACGGCACTCCTTGGGCGGGGTAAGGTATTCTCCCTACTAAGACTAGACCACCGAGAGGGAGCAGATGAGCAGCGAGAGCAGTGAACCTGATGAAGGCCTGAGTGAGAGCGAAGCGGCTATTCTCGCGCTGGAGAAAAAACGCTTCAAATACCAGGGTAGTAAAGAGCAGGAAATTACCCGCGCCCTGGGGCTTACCCCGGTGGCTTACTATCAGCAGCTCAACGCCCTGATTGATAACCCGCGTGTTATTGCCGCTGAACCGGCGCTGACCCGTCGGTTGCGGCTCAAGCGCGATGCCCTAACCTGATCAGGCCTAGGGGCGCCTTCCCCTGTAAGCCCGTGTACCGCCCTGTAAGCCCGTGTACCCTAGTAACTAGAAGCCCGCCACCGCCCATGATGATGAGGACGCCTGTGAACCGCTACCCCCGCGATGAGTTCGACGATATTGACGAGAGCACTGCCCGCCGCGGCGCCTACCGTGGTGCCGTAGTCGATACGGCAACCTCTCGCGCTGGGCTACTGGCCATCATTATCAGCGGTGTGCTGGCCCTTATGGTGGGTGGCCTCATGTATGTGGTCTCACCGCGCACTGCTGCCCCTGACGCTGCAACAAGCCCAGATACCGCTGCCCCAGCCCCTGCCGCCGCTGAGGTAAGCCCTAGCCCAGAGCCTACCCCCACCACTGACCCTTCCAGTGTGAAGGTTGAAGTGTATAACTCTAGTGCTCCCTCTGGTTCTGCCGCCCAGGCTGCCGCAGTCCTTGAAGAAGAAGGCTATAGCGTAGTCTCTACCGCTAACTGGGCTGGGGCTTATGCTGCTGAGTCCATGGTGTACTTCGCCACGGGAGCCTCATCAGAAGCCAATGAGATAGCCGATACCCTGGGCCTGCTCACCATCGCCCAGGACTACCAGGCAGAGACCGGCCTGATCTACCTTGTGCTTGGGGCCGACTTTGACCCCGCTAGCCTGGGCGGGGTATCCTCTTCACCTTCAGACGCTACCAGTGTTCCTGCTAGCGATTCCATCAGTGCTCCTGCCAGTGCTCCTGCTAGTGGAGGCCTCGGGGCAGGGGAACTAGCCACTAACCCCGCCCTGCCCACTACTACCGAGCGTTACAGCTATGACCCGGCCACCGCCACCTTCTACCTGGACCCGACCGGTGACTACATCTACGAGACAGCTACAGGCACCTACCAGCTGGGCTAGAATTCAGCTGGGCCAGAACTCAACTGGGCTAGGACTCAATACAGTTCCGCCTGCCCGACTTGTGCGCTGTGGGCGATTAAGGCTCACTTGAAGGAACAATAGGTTTGCGCCCCTACCGCTCAAGTGCCAAGATTGGTATTAGCACTCAGAGGCTTCGACTGCTAAATCATGTGCTAGGTTTAGCGGCCGAACCGCTCTTGAGTAAAACACCTGAAGCGATGCTCTGGTGAGGCCCACCCCACCTGCCCCATGGCAGCACACCGGGGTGTGCCGTCCGTCGCGGGCACCGAAGAATCGCGCTCAACCCGAATGTTCCAGAAGGAGCGAAAGCCATATGGCAAAGCTGATTGCTTTTGATGAAGAGGCACGCCGCGGTCTAGAAAAGGGTCTGAACACCCTAGCAGACGCAGTGAAGGTAACCCTCGGCCCCCGTGGTCGCAACGTCGTACTGGAGAAGGCCTGGGGCGCACCCACCATCACCAACGACGGTGTCTCCATCGCCAAGGAAATTGAACTCGAAGACCCCTACGAAAAGATTGGTGCAGAACTGGTCAAAGAGGTCGCCAAGAAGACTGACGACATCGCCGGTGACGGTACCACCACCGCAACCGTCCTCGCCCAGGCCCTCGTGCGCGAAGGCCTACGCAACGTCGCCGCTGGTGCTGACCCCCTCTCCCTCAAGCGCGGTATCGAAAAGGCTGTAGAAGCTGTCACCGCCGAGCTGCTGGAGTCAGCTAAGGAAGTTGAAACCGAAGAAGAAATCGCCGCTACCGCATCTATCTCAGCAGGCGACCCCGAAATCGGTAAGCTCATCGCCCAGGCCATGGAAAAGGTTGGCAAGGAAGGCGTCATCACCGTCGAAGAGTCCAACACCTTCGGCCTGACCCTGGAACTGACCGAGGGTATGCGCTTTGATAAGGGCTTCCTCTCAGGCTACTTCGTCACCGACGCAGACCGCCAAGAAGCTGTCCTCGAAGACCCCTACATCCTGATCGTTAGCTCCAAGATCTCTAACGTCAAGGATCTTGTACCCGTCCTTGAGAAGGTCATGCAGTCCGGCAAGCCCCTGCTGATCGTCGCTGAAGACGTTGAGGGTGAAGCCCTGGCCCTGCTGGTGCTCAACAAGATGCGCGGCTCCATCAAGTCTGTAGCTGTCAAGGCTCCTGGCTTCGGCGACCGCCGCAAGGCCCAGCTAGCTGACATTGCCATCCTCACCGGTGGCCAGGTCATCACCGAAGAAGTAGGCCTCTCCCTAGACACCGCAACCATCGACCTGCTCGGCCAGGCCCGCAAGGTTGTTGTCACCAAGGACGAAACCACCATCATCGAAGGCGCCGGCGACGCTGACGCCATCGAAGGCCGCGTAGCCCAGATCCGCGGCGAAATCGCCAACTCAGACTCTGACTACGACCGCGAGAAGCTGCAGGAGCGCCTGGCCAAGCTAGCTGGCGGTGTTGCAGTGCTCAAGGCTGGTGCCGCTACCGAGGTTGAACTCAAGGAACGCAAGCACCGCATCGAGGACGCCGTGCGCAACGCAAAGGCAGCCGTTGAAGAGGGCATCGTCCCCGGCGGTGGCGTCGCCCTGATCCAGGCTGGCGTTAAGGCCTTCGAGAAGCTGGAACTCTCTGGCGACGAAGCAACCGGTGCTAACATCGTCCGCGTCGCTATCGACGCCCCCCTCAAGCAGATCGCTTTCAACGCTGGCATGGAGCCTGGCGTCGTTGTCGATAAGGTCCGCAACCTGCCTGCAGGTACCGGCCTGAACGCTGCTACCGGCGAGTACGAAGACCTCATGGCCGCAGGTATTAACGACCCCGTCAAGGTAACCCGCTCTGCCCTGCAGAACGCTGCCTCCATCGCCGGTCTCTTCCTGACCACCGAGGCCGTCGTTGCTGATAAGCCCGAACCTGCAGCAGCAGCCCCCGCCCCCGACATGGGTGGCATGGGCGGCATGATGTAACCACCCCTACTCCAGGGCTTGAAACCTTTTGAGCCCCTGAAGTATTTGCCTCAACCGGCACCTGCACCAGCAGGTGCCGGTTCCGCGTTTTAACAGACCAGGCACCCCTCCTATGCGCCTACCCCTGCGGGCTGTAAAATAGTGAAGCTATGCGTTGCCACTACTTCGAGGCCGGCCTCTGCCGCTCATGCTCCCTGATTGAAACCCCCTACCCCCACCAGTTAGCGGGCAAGCAGAAGGACGCCCAGACCCTGCTCGAACCCTGGGGCACCCTGCACTGGCTCGACCCTGTACCCAGCGCTGACCAAGCCTTCCGCAACAAGGCCAAACTGGTGGTCGGTAGCACCTCCCAGCACCCTACTCTCGGTATTCTCGACCGGCAGGGCCAGGGCATAGACCTGACCAACTGCCAGCTCTACCTACCTGCCATAAGCCGGGCGATTCCCGTCCTGACCCAGCTCATCCAAGGGGCTAACCTCACCCCCTATAAGGTTCCGCAGCGCAAGGGTGAACTGAAAAATATTCTTGTCACAGCCTCGGATTCCGGTGAGCTCATGATCCGGTTTGTTCTGCGCTCTAAAAAGCTGATTGTTGCCCTCAAACAGCACCTGGACTGGCTGCACCAGCAACTACCCCAGCTAGCTGTGGTGAGCGTGAACCTGCTGCGAGAACACGTGGCACTGGTAGAGGGAGAAGAAGAAATCATTCTCACCGAGCGCACCACCTTGCCCATGCAGGTCAATGGCATGACCTTGCACCTGCGCCCCCAGAGCTTCTTTCAAACCAATACCCCTATTGCCGCTGCCCTCTACCGCCGGGCACAGACCTGGGTGAGCCAGGCCGCACCGGCTAGCCTCTGGGATCTTTACTGCGGGGTAGGGGGCTTTGCCCTGCACGCTGCCGCAGTCATGCCCCAAGGTGCCACCGTCACCGGTATCGAAATTAGTGCTGAGGCTATTGCCTCTGCCCAGCGCACCGTTGCAGAACAGGGCTTACAAGGGCTTACCTTTATCGCCCAGGACGCCCCTGACTACGCTATAAGCAGTGGCCAGGTACCTGAGATGCTCATTGTTAACCCGCCCCGGCGGGGGCTAGGGCCAGACCTTGCCCACTGGGTCGAGAAGAGCGGAATTGAGCAGGTGATTTACTCTAGCTGTAACCTGCGCTCCCTGGTCAAAGACCTTGAGAAGATGCCCTCGATGAAGCCCTTGCAGGGGCAGGTGATGGACATGTTCCCCTACAGCAGCCACTACGAGACGATTATGCTCCTAGAGCGGCAGCAGTAAAAGACCCCTGTACGTTTAGGCTTCTTATAGCCGGTGGAGTAGGGTAAAAGGGGCCCTGCCCCCACTGCTCAACTGTTTGTGAAAGAAAGTAAAATGTCCCATTTGTCTGCTTTGCCTTCGCCTTTTATGCTGGCCGAAGGCACTACCGTAGTGCGGGCCGAAGGTGCCTTGACTCCGGTAGACGAGGCGGACGCCCTGAGCCTAGCCCAGCGCCGTAACTCAGCGGTGGTGGGGCTCATCCCCTTTGACCCGCACGCCCCTGCCCAACTTGCTGTACCTGAGCGTTGGGTGGCAGAAGAAACCCCCCTGCCGGTGCTCAAGTCAGTAGAACAGCCTGCCCCTTCCCACCTGGTGGGACTCGACAATGAGGGTTACCGGGCTTCTGTGGCCCAGGCGGTGGAGCTTCTGAACCGGGGCCAGCTCGATAAGGTCGTCTTGGCCCGTCTGCTGCAGATAAGCTACGACCAGGAGCTTAACCTACCCCACCTTTTTGATACTCTGCGGGTCCAGCAAGAGCGGGCCACAGTTTTTAGTGCCCAGCTACCTAACGGCAACTACCTCATGGGTGCTTCTCCTGAGCTGGTACTACACACCAAGGGCACCTCTTTGAGGACGGTTCCTCTCGCTGGTTCTGCTGCCCGAACTGCCACCCCAGGCAGCACCGATGACGCCCACGTTGGTGAGGCTCTTCTGCGGTCGGCTAAAGACAGGGCAGAACACGCCACAGTGGTCAGTGACATCCGCCAGCGGCTAGGAGCCCTGACCGTGCAACTGCATGTGCCCCCTGTTCCTTCCCTACTGGCTACACCTCAACTCTGGCACTTGAGCACACCGGTGACCGGGCAACTACTGCCAGGTGTTTCTTCCCTCCAGGCAGCCAGGGCAATTCACCCTACCCCCGCCATCTGCGGCACACCCACAGATTTGGCGCGAAACCTGATTGAAGAGTGTGAACCTTTTGACCGCGGCTTCTTTGGCGGGCTAGTAGGGTATATGGACGCCTGCGGGCAGGGCAGCTGGTACCTGGTCTTACGCTGTGCCCAAGTAGCCCCCCACACGGCCACTCTCTTCGCTGGTGCCGGTATCGTCAAGGATTCCACTCCGGCCGGTGAACACGCTGAGACTGCTACAAAGCTAGGGACTTTCGCCCGCGCTCTTGGCCTTGATGTGGGCTCTTTATAGCTTGAGGTTCCTAGTCGTTTGAGGTTGCCTGCAGTTCTGGGCTGTTTATACTGCCAGCACCCGCCGCACCATAAAAGGTGCTGTGACCCGGTGGCTAATAAGAACATGAGGCTGGTCGCTGGCCACAGCCAAGAGGTGGGTGCCCTCAAAAACCTGCCAGGTCACCCAATAGGTGCGGGGCTCCCTTTCACCGGGTAGCTGGGCTGAGGCCATAGCGGTAAGCCCGTGAGCCTGAGCTAAATCGCTGGGCAACGGAGGCAAAGAAAGCATGACCTTACGAGGCTCCAAAGCCAACCCGTAGCCGGTAGCTTTCAGCACCGCCTCCTTAGCACACCAGAAAAGGTGCCTAGCTAGTGCCGCCTCTAGGTCGGGTAAGGACGCCACCACCCGCTTTTCGTAATCGGCTAGAGCAATAGAGTCAAAGCTGTCGTAGTAGCTGCCGCGTACGGTCATCACATCTACTCCCAGGCTGAGCCCAGTAGGGCCAGTGACTCCCACCGCTAACCCTAGAGCCCGGGCCATATTGAGATTGACCCCCTCAATGCGGGGCTTACCGTGCAACTGCCCGCTCTCACACAGGGAACAGGTGCGATCAACCTCAATCTCTGCCGCTAAGTTCGCCTTCACATCCAGCAAGGCCGCTGCCATACACCGCATTAAGGTGTGTTGGGCTGCAAAGGCCAGGGCCTCGTCCGGGTTCTTAAACTCCGCTGCCCTCACCTGCTCTTCTAAACCAACATGGGCCAGCCAGCTCACCCCATGACCTGAGCGGAGTGTCTCTGCGGGCATGCAGAAAAGAGTGAGCTGGGCGCTCGCTGAGACATCGGGTGTTGAAGGGTGAACCATGATGACCATTCTAGCGGTGATGGTCCAGGTGAGAGGGCGCGTAGAATGAAATGCGCCTGCACCCTAACAGTTTAAGGTTTGAGGACTATGACAGAAAAAATCGTTGCTGCCGCTGACGGCTCTGCCCTGGGCAACCCTGGGCCTGCTGGCTGGGCCTGGTATATCGACGAGGATAACTGGGCTGCTGGTGGCTGGGAGCACGGCACGAATAATATGGGTGAGCTCAAAGCCGTGCTTGACCTTTTCGAAGCAACCGCAGACCGAGCAGATCAGCATCTGCATGTTATTTGCGATAGCCAGTACACCATCAACTCCATCACCAAATGGATGCCGGGGTGGAAGAAAAAGGGCTGGAAGAAAAGCGATGGTAAACCTGTGCTCAACGTCGATTTGATGCAGGCCCTTGACCGGGCTACTCAGGGCCGGAGCTATTCTTTTGAGTGGGTGAAAGGGCACACCGGCCACCCCCTTAACGAGGCTGCTGATGAACGGGCCAACCGGGCTGCCCAGGCCTATCGTGATGGTACTCCGGTAGAGACAGGCCCTGGTTTGAAGGGCACAGGGCAAGAGGCTGTTGAGAAGAGTGTTGAGAGCCCTGCTGAGAGCACTAGCTTTGTTGAGAACACTAGCCTTGTTGAGAGAACTAGCACCGTTGAGAGCCTGGTGGACCCTGTGTCTGAGGCGCTGGCCTGCGAAAGGCAGATGCTTAAACCTTCTATATACGGGTCAGAAAAACTGGTGGGGGCACTCTTGCACCCTGAGGTGAGCTGGGTGGTGCCGACCGGGCAGATTATTGATAGGACAACCGTCCTGGCCTACCGGGAGAGGGCCTGCGCAACGACAGATGAACCTGAACTGGTCTCTTCCCTTGCCTTAGGGCAAGATTCTGCCCTTCTGGTCTCAAAGGTTCCCACCGCACGCGGTCGGGTGGTTCGGTCGAGCACCTGGGTGCTCACCGGCGGTAGCTGGAAGCTCCGCTACCGCCAGGACACCGCGCTTAGAGACTAGCCGACAAACATGGCAGCGTTAGCCATTTCGGTTTCGGAGTAGTTCACACCGGCGCGTGAGAGCGCCTCGTTAATCTGGGCAATTGACTCTTCTACCTGGCGCTGGGTGGCCCGCCAGTTAGTGAGCACACCCTGAAAGTTAGCGGACGCCGCGCCGGTCCAGGAGCCCTGAAGGTCCTGGAGTGAGACGGTGAGGGCATTGACGTCTGAGACGATGGTGTCTACCTGGGCGCGGGCCTGGGCTGACTTGCTGGCAATGAGGTCTGCATCGACATTGAACTGGGCCATGAGGCTCTCCTTGTGAATTTGGGAAATAAGAGGGTGTTTCAGGGATTCCCTGATGGGTGCCTGATGTCTCTGAGCCTACGGGGTGCTTGTAGCTGGGGGAAGAAAAAGAGAAGCTGTGGAAAACCCCGCCTGCGCAGTTAGGCTGCTAGGGCGGGGTTTCCCTATCAAAGGGGAGGAGGGCGGGGTGCACCTATGACGCTTTCATGACGCTTTCTCACTACTATCCACAGGGTGCGTGAACCGGGGTGAATCTGGCCCTAAAGCCTTATCTAGGCTTGTTCCTCTGCCGTCAGTCGAGGTGGCCCAGTGTGGTCACTGTACTGGGGGATGCGGATGGTAAAGGTTGCCCCGCCCCCTTCGGTTTCTTCAACCCGCACGGTGCCATCATGCTGGCCCACAATAGCTGCCACAATAGCCAGCCCCAGGCCGGTACCGCCTGTCTCACGGGTGCGGGAGGTATCTGCCCGGTAGAAGCGCTCAAAGACGCGTTCGGCGTCCTCACCGTGAATTCCGGGGCCGTGATCTCGTACCTGTAGCACCGAGGTCCAGGTGCCATCAATACCGGGGACTGAGCCGACCGCAATCTCAATGGGAGAACCAGCCGGGGTGTAACGCAGGGCATTGGTCATCAGGTTAGCAATCACCTGGCGTAGACGCTGCTCATCACCCCAGACCAGGGCGGTAAGGGCCTGGGCGCCCTCTAACCCCACTACCTCGATGGTGCGATCGGGGGCTGAGGCGAAGGCGTCATTAGCTGCGTCCGTAGCTAGCTTGAGCAAATCTACCCGGGCATTTTCAGCTACCCGGCGCTCATCGAGACGGGCCAGGGTCAAGAGGTCTTCTACCAGCTGACCCATGCGCTTAGATTCTGACTCGATACGATCCATGGCCAGGGCTACGGCCTCCTCGTTGGGTAGGCCCCCCATTCGGTAGAGCTCAGAGTAGCCGCGAATAGAGACCAGGGGGGTGCGTAGCTCATGTGAGGCATCGCCAACAAAGCGCCGCATCTTGACCTCTGAGCGTTTTTGAGCGTCGAAGGCCTCTTCAATGTGCGAGAGCATGGTGTTGAGCGAGGTGGTCAGGTGACCTATCTCGTTATAGGGGCTGTAGTTTTCGATGCGCTGGGAGAGGTCTCCTGCGGCAATCTGGGCGGCGGTCTGCTCCACCCTGGCAAGAGGTTCAAAAGCTCTGGTGACGATCACCCATGTCAGGGCAATAGAAGCCAGCAGGGTGGCTAAACCAAAGAGCATGGTGAGACCACCCACGATAGCTACCGTCTGGTTGATTTGGGTCAGGGGCGCTGCAATGACCAGGGTCTGGCTGGTATTCTCTACAGGGAAGGCGATAAGACGCCATTCGGTGTGCCCACTGGCTGAGTGAACTGTTATTGCCGTCTTGTTATAGCGTTTAACGTTCTCAGCAGTTAGCCCTGAGATAACCGGGGAGGAGGACTCGTCAGCCAAGGTCGCCACCGGCCTCACAATATTTCCTGCGCTATCTAAAAGATATGCTTCATAGGGTATGAAGGTCCCCTGGGTCTGGGAGAGCTGCTGGTCAGCGTAGACAGCAGTGACTAGGTAGCTATAGCTGGCGGTAATCTCATCATCGAGTTGGTCCTTCATCTTGCCTTGGATCGCTGAAATAGCGACTAGAGACATCACCGAGATAGCCAGAGCTAGCAGCATGGAGGTTAAAAGCACCAGCTGGGTTCGCAAGGAGAGCGAACCCAGCCGGTGCACAGAGAGACGAGAGCGCAAACTCGTGACCCCTTTAGTTTTTGTGGGCGGTACGCAGCAGATACCCCACACCGCGCTTGGTGTGAATCAGCGGGGGCAGGTTCTGATCGTTATCAATCTTGCGGCGTAGGTAAGAGATGTAGGACTCCACGATGGAGGCGTCGCCGTTGAAGTCGTATTCCCACACATGATCTAGAATCTGGGCTTTAGAGAGCACCCGGTTGGGGTTGAGCATCAGGTAGCGCAGGAGCTTGAACTCGGTGGGGGAAAGGTCGATTTCACGGTCGCCGCGGAAGACCTCGTGGGCATCGTCATCGAGCACTAAGTCGTCTACGCGCAGGCGTGAATCTTCTTCGATGTGGGGCTGGGTTCGGCGCAGAACAGCACGGATACGGGCTACTACCTCATCCAGGCTGAAGGGCTTGGTGACGTAGTCATCGCCGCCTACGGTCAGACCGGTGACCTTGTCTTCGGTGTCGTCCTTTGCAGTGAGGAAAAGGACGGGGAAGAGTCGGCCGGAGCTGCGGAGCTTGCGGGTGACGGTAAAGCCGTCCATATCGGGCAGCATCACATCAAGTACGGCTAAGTCGGGTGACTCAGTTTCAGCCTTTTCAAGGGCCTCACGGCCGTTAGCTGCGGTGACAACCTCAAAGCCCGCAAAACGCAGGGAGGTTGCGAGGAGCTCTAGAATGTTAGGTTCGTCGTCGACGACCAGCAGTTTTGCTTCAGGTTCTTTGGTATTCACGTTTTAATTGTGCTCCCGCTACCTGTGCACTAGCTGGGTGCAACTGTATGTTCAGCTGAATTTATATCAGGTGTGTTGGGAAAACACAGTAAATACGCCATCAGCTAAAGGCCGGTGGCCTGGGTTTAGCTGGCTCGGCGGCGAAGCACAGTAAAAAATAAGGCTCCCGCCAGTGCTAGAAAAGCCAGGGGCACAGCAATTAAGGGGGTGACACTCAAAAAGTGGGGTGCTTGCCCAGTGGCCCATTTGAGCAGGAGCATGGTAACGCCGCAGATGGTTCCTACCAGCATCAGGATGGCGGCGCTCACTCCCAGCGCCCGAATAGCCCCGCCGTAGGGTAGCTCTAGAATTTCGGTGTGTTCAGAAGACATGCTTCTACGCTACCAAGGCTAGCGCTAAAGGCACCTGAAGAAGCGCCCTTATTACGCCAATGGGGAGCGCGGCGACCATAGGCCCCGCAGACCTGCTTTAATAGGGGTATGACTGAAGAGGTAAAAGACGAGCTAACGGCCCCCGGCGCTTGGAGCGCAGAAAGCTGCGAACAGCCCGGTCTTGAGGCCACCGCCACCGAGCAGGCTGAGGAGCCTGTGCCCCGGCTCACCCTGGGCCAGCCTACTCGCCGCCGCCGTACTAGCAAGGTTGATCCTGTTCTTGCTGAGGCGCGAGAGGTTGCTCTTGCCGGCCTAGCTGATATTGCCCCTGAACATTCCATTGGTTCCCTCCATCATCTGCGGGGTGAGGAAGAGCGTCTGACCACTCACCTCTTTGAGTGCACCCTGCCGGGCTACCGTGGCTGGTTCTGGTTTGCTACCCTCTCGCGTGCTCCCCGCTCAAAGGTGGCCACCGTCTGCGAAATTGGTCTGCTCCCTGGGGACGATGCCCTGCTTGCACCTGCCTGGGTGCCCTGGGCAGAGCGTGTGCTTCCTGAGGACCACGAAGACACTGACTACGAGGGCGCTGACTTTAGCCCGCAAGAGGGTGAACCTGCCGAGGACTAGTGGCATGCTGCCGCTGGTGCAGTAACTTATGTCGTTGAGCCCCATTGGGGGTAAGAAAAAGGACGCCGCTTCACCTCTTCTCTGCCGCGGGGCAGGGGAGTGGTGGGGCGGCGTCCTTAGTCTTTACTGAGGTCCTTAGCCTTTACCGGGGGACTACTTGAGCTTTTCGACGACGTAGTCGATGCAGCCTAGCAGGGCTGAGATGTCCTCAGGGTCAATGGCGGTAAAGGTGGCGATACGTAGCTGGTTGCGCCCTAGCTTGCGGTAGGGTTCGGTATCTACGATGCCGTTAGCGCGCAGGGCCTTAGCAATAGCAGAGGCGTCGATGCTCTCATCAAAATCGATGGTGGCAATGACGTTAGAACGCTCAGCCGGGTTAGCGACGAAGGGGGTGGCGTACTCTGAGGTCTCAGCCCAGGTGTAGATGCGCCCTGCTGAATCAGCGGTGCGTGCTGCTGCAAAAGACAGGCCGCCCTGCTCGTTCATCCACTTGAGCTGCTCGTTGAGCATGATCATGGTAGCCAGCGCCGGGGTGTTGTAGGTCTGGTTGAGACGAGAGTTGTTAATAGCGGTCACCAGGTTCAAAGAATCGGGGATCCAACGGTCAGAGGCACCAAGGCGCTCGGCACGCTCAATAGCAGCAGGTGACCAGAGGCCCAGCCACAGGCCACCGTCAGAAGCAAAGTTCTTCTGGGGTGAGAAGTAGTAGACGTCAGATTCAGCCACGTTAACATCTAGGCCACCGGCGGCGCTGGTGGCGTCAATGAGAACTAGGGCGTCCTCTGAGATACCTGCGGGGCGAGTGACCGGGGCAAAAACACCGGTTGAGGTTTCGTTGTGGGGCCAGGCGTAAACATCTACGCCTTCTTCTGCACGTGCCTCGGGGCGGGTGCCAGCCTCAGAAGAGATGATGGTGGACTCAGCCAGGAAGGGGGCAGCCTTGGTGGCAGAAGCAAACTTAGAGCCAAATTCACCAAAGGTTAGGTGCTGGGCCTTGTTCTCTACCAGACCGAAAGTTGCGGCGTCCCAGAAAGCGGTGGCGCCACCGTTGCCCAGAACTACCTCGTAGCCATCGGGGGCAGAATAGAAAGTGCGTAGACCCTCGCGGATCTCACCTACCAGGTTTTTGACCGGTGCCTGACGGTGAGAGGTGCCCATCAAAGTAGTTGCGGCGGCAGAAACTGCGGCAACCTGCTCGGGGCGTACCTTAGAAGGGCCTGCGCCGAAGCGGCCATCGGCAGGTAGCATCTCGGCGGGAATCACGGGAAAGTTGGTCACTGAATAACTCCTAGACATGAGCAGGAGGTCAACCGGGGCGGCTATGCGTTGATGTGAGGGAAATAAGGTGCCGCTGGCGTCCTGCTCTTTCTATTGTGCAACCTGAGCCTGCCAGTGGGGCTGACCAAACCCCGCAACCGCCAAAAAATGGGGCATAAATTTGAAAAAGTGAGGTGGAACAAGTCAAATGTAGGTGGGAACACACCAGTGAGCGAAGGCAGAATCAAAGGGGCTATGCCGGGTGCGAACGCATACAATTAAGGGCAACACTGCTGCACCTATAGCCCATTATCGCGGGGCAGGCCCAAGGAGATTCGAGAAGGCATGACTGACCTCATTGATACCACTGAAATGTATCTACGCACCGTGCTGGAACTTGAGGAAGAGAATATTGTTCCCATGCGAGCTCGCATCGCAGAACGTCTTGAACATTCGGGGCCAACTGTTTCTCAGACTGTAGCGCGGATGGAGCGGCATGGTCTGCTGACTGTGGCTAGCGATCGTTCTTTGCAGCTGACGGACGAAGGCCGCCAGAAAGCGGTGGAAGTAATGCGTAAACATCGCCTGGCTGAGCGTCTTTTAGCTGATGTTATCGGTCTTGATTTGGAGTATATCCATGAGGAGGCTTGCCGCTGGGAGCATGTGATGAGTGAGCGGGTGGAGCGCCGACTGCTGGAACTGCTGAACGAACCTAAGTTCTCCCCCTATGGGAATGCTATTCCGGGCTTGGAAGAGTTGGGGGCTGAGAGTCAAGAGAATGATGGGCGCACGGTTACTATGTCTATTGCGGGCCGTGACTCCTCTGAAGATGACCGCTTTACAGTCTCTCGTCTGCCTGAATTTATTCAAACGGATGTGCAGTTGTTGAGGCTTTTGGCGGATGCGGGAATTGTCTATGGGGCAACGGTATCAATTGTGGGGAACAGGGACGGTTCGGTGCTGGTTCATGCTGATGGTGAGGACGAATCGCTCACCTTAAGCGCCGAGGTCGCCGAGTCAATCATCGTCAAAAGATAACATTTCGGTAACAAATAAGGGGGTTCGCCTGTTGGTGGACCCTTTTTTGTTGCTAAATCGTGATGTTTTGGGAAGGGCTTGCAGAGCGAAAGGTCCTTAAGTGGTGGGCTTCTCAGTTAAAGGGAGATTGATGAAACCTTGGTGGTAAAGAAGGGCGAAAACCTTCTTGCAAGACGGCAAAGAGTCTCTATTTTGCCTAGTCAAAGACCTGTTTGAAGGGGAATCTTGCCCTTGCTGGGTGCGTCCTGACTATCCCACAAAACAATCACCCTACTTTCTAGTTTGGGGCTCTTGTGGTGAAATCGTGACCAAAACGTGACAAACCAAGAGAGCCTGTGTAATGTTCTGTTCCGTGCTCGTCACTGGTCGGATTAGCACCCTGCGAACAGAACCGCCTAGTTCTGCCACTGTTCACAGGAAACAAACACAATAGAATCACGGCAGAAGCGGGGGACCCACCTTACCGGGCTCTCCACCGAGAGCCCTAGGGGTAAAGTCGCAAACACTGCGACCGAGCGAACTTCATGCTCGAACCCGACAGCTCACCTCGTTCGGCAATGGAGGAAAACACTCATGGCTAAGTCAAACGTCACCCGCACCGCAGGTATCGTCGCAGCATCAGGCGCCATGCTCGCCGCAACCGTTGCACCTGCAAACGCATTCGCAGTGGCTGAAGTATCAGCACCCGCCAACGCAGCACCCGCTCTGGCAGCGTACTCTTACACCACCTGGGGCACCGAAGTTGCCACCACCATCGAAACCACTGTCGTTGAAAACACCGCAGTTGAAGCCCCCGCAGCTGTCACTCCCCAGGCAACCATCACCGCTGAAGTTCCCGCCAACGTTAACCTCTCAAACGCCCGTGAAGCCGTACTGGCAGGCGCCTACGACGGCATCGGCGGCGCCTACATCTGGGGCGGCAAGGCCTACAAGGGCTGGGACTGCTCTGGCTTCGTCTCCTACGTCTACGCACAGGCTGGCATCAACCTGACTCCCTACACCTACGCCATGGCAGCAGAGCTGACCCCCACCTCAAACCCCCAGCCCGGTGACATCGTCTTCACCAACGGCTACGCACACGTAGGCATCTACGTCGGCAACGGCCAGATGATCTCAGCTCTCAACCCCTCACAGGGCACCCAGCTGACCTCTGTTGACGGTGGCGGCTTCATGCCCGTCGACGGCTTCTACACCGTAGGCTTCTAAAACTTCTCACACGGCCCAAGGCAACCAAACCCCGCCCCCAGCCGGTGACACTCACCAGCAGCTGGTCAGATCCTGCTGAAGAGTGAAAACTACAATTCCTACCACACACAACACGGTATGGAACCCCTGTGAACACTACGTTTACATATGCGCACCAGACGACCAGCTGGGGCGCATTTTTTATGCCCTCCCTTCGCCTCCCCAGCCCAGGGCACCGTTAGGATTGAAACTATGTCGCAGAAGTTAAGCAGCCCCCACATCCAAAAACCCACCAGCTCCTCAGACCAAGAATTCACCTACATGGCCATTGGCATGGTCGCCGGGGCCGTACCCGGCATCATCCTTGGCCTCATCATCTCCCTCTTCTTAGGCCACGCCGCCATGTGGGTATCCATCACCGGCGGTATCGGCATCGTCCTTGGCCTCATCATCTCCCACCTGGCCTACCGCGCCAAAGAAAAATCACACCCCACCCCACCCCACCAATAAAAAGAGAGAGTATGCCTGCGCTTAGCGCATAATGGCATACTCCCTCTTTTTTGTGCCCCCGAGACGATTCGAACGTCCGACACCCGCTTTAGGAGAGCGGTGCTCTATCCCCTGAGCTACGAGGGCGCAATCCCACTAGTCTACACTATGAAATATTCGATTCAACCCACTACGATGACACCCCACTCTGCCCCGGCAACTCACCACGGCTAAAAGCACTCACCTTACCTCTCACCAGCCGTAAGGCCAGATAGCCTAGCTGCACCAAACACAGAATAAAAAGCAGCCAGCGGGCCGTCATCAAGAAAGAAGCCAGCCCAGTAGCCCCCCAAAGGATCAGCTAAAGCCAGATCAAGAGCAAACCCACCAGCAATAAAAACCAGGGCATAGGCCACCGGCAGAGTCAGCATCAGCCTGCCCACCAGCAGCTCAAACCGTGCAGCACGCACCATGTTCCACCAGGTAAAAGCAAAAATTAGAGGCAAAATCAGGCCCGTTGAACGGTGAAACACCTGGTAAGCCTGCAAACCCTCCACACCCAGGCCTGCTGCCACAGACTGCAGATGCTGGGCATCAAAACTCAGCATGAGTTCCGGGGCGCGGACGTCCGCCCCCTGCTAGAGGTGGACTGGGCAGGGGAGTGCGCCTGCGTGTGCTCGCCGTAGAGGCGTTTCTTCTGACCTTTTGAAAGACCCATGCTGACTATCTTATCTGTCAGCTCAATCGGGTGTAGGCCCTGGCCTCCTCGCCTAAAATGGGGTGTTGACGGTTGATTTTTGGAAGGTTCTTCTATGTTTGATGACGACGATTTTATGCCTGCCCCCGCACCCAAGCGCCCAGGGGCACCAGAGGGCCAGCCCCTCGTGGAGGAACCTCCTTTTGACCCCTACTACGATGCGGCGCCCCCCGCTGAAGAGTTCCTGCCCCCCGCCTACCAGGTGGGCGGGTTTATGCCTGCCTTTGAGGACGCCCGCCCTACCCCCAGCGTCAGCCCCGAGACGCTGGTGGCCGGTCTGAACGAGCACCAAGCTGAGGCTGTGAAACATGCCGGCAGCCCCTTACTGATTGTGGCCGGGGCCGGGTCTGGCAAGACCCGTGTGCTCACCCACCGCATCGCCTACCTGTTGGCTACTGGCCGCGCCCACCAGGGGCAGATTTTAGCGATTACCTTCACCAATAAGGCAGCCGCTGAGATGCGAGAGCGTATCACCGCTCTGGTGGGGCCGCGGGCCCAGAGCATGTGGATTTCAACCTTCCACTCCTTCTGCGTGCGGGTGCTGCGCCGTGAAGCTCAGGCCTTAGGGCTCAAATCAACGTTCTCGATTTACGACTCGGCTGATTCTCAGCGTCTGCTGACGCTCATTATTAAGCAGATGAACCTTGATACTAAGAAGTTCACCGCCAAGGTGGTGGGCAACCGTATCTCTAACCTTAAAAATGAGCTGGTGAGCGCCCAGCAGTTCGCTGCTGAGACTAGCCCCACCGACCCCTGGGAGGGTGTGATTTCTAAGGTCTATACGGCGTACACTGAGCGCCTGCGGGCTGCTAACTCCCTGGACTTCGATGATCTTATCTTTGAGACAGTCAATCTTCTTAAGAATCACCCGCAGGTAGCTGATTACTACCGCCGTCGCTTCCGCCATATCCTGGTCGATGAGTATCAGGACACCAACCATGCCCAGTACCAGCTGGTGCGGCAACTGGTGGGGGGCGCGGCGCCCTTGCGCTCTGTGGCAGACCCCACCGACCAGGGCCCCTACCCCGATGCCTACCCGCCGGCTGAGCTGACGGTGGTGGGCGACTCTGACCAGTCCATCTACGCCTTCCGTGGGGCTGACATCCGCAATATCACCGATTTTGAGGAAGACTACCCGGCCGCCCACACTATTCTTTTGGAGCAAAACTACCGCTCGACCCAGAATATTCTTTCAGCGGCTAACGCCGTGATTGAGCGTAACCCGGGCCGCCGCCCCAAAAAACTCTGGACAGCCAGCGGGGACGGCGCCAAAATTACCGGTTACGTGGCAGAATCTGAGCACGCCGAGGCCCGCTATATTGCCCAGGAAATTGACCGGCTGCGTGATGAGCACGGTACTGCACCGGGTGATGTGGCTATCTTCTACCGCACCAACGCCCAGTCTCGCACCCTTGAAGAAATGCTCATGCGGGTGGGCTTACCCTACCGGGTGGTGGGTGGCACCCGCTTTTATGAGCGCAAAGAAATTAAGGACGCCCTGGCCTACCTGCGCGTGCTGGTTAACCCCGATGATGATATTAACGTCCGCCGTATACTCAATGAACCTAAGCGCGGTATCGGTGCTAAATCTGAGAGTGTGGTTGCCGACCATGCCCGCGCTAGCGGTATCTCCTTCATGGCTGCCCTGCGCCAGGGTAGTGAAGTGCCTGGGCTGGGTGCGGCGGCTGTCAAAAAGATGACGGCCTTTGCCCAGATGATAGATGATTTGGCGCAACTAGCTGCCACCGAGTCAGCGGCCACCTGCCTGGAGGCTGTGCTAGAGCAGACCGGCTACCTGGCCGCCCTGCGGGAGTCTAAGGACATTCAGGACGAATCCCGGGTAGAAAACCTCTCAGAGCTGGTGGACGCTGTGCGCGAGTTCGAAAGTGATAACGCCGGGGCCAGCCTAGAAGACTTCCTGGAGCATGTTGCCCTAGTTGCTGATGCTGACCAGATACCTAATAAGCCTAAGGCTGAGCAGGCGGGCGGGCCGTCTGCTGCCCAGATTGCTGCTGAGGTTGCAGAGGCCCGCTCCCAGGGCGTCATTACTCTTATGACCTTACATACCGCTAAGGGTCTGGAGTTCCCTGTGGTTTTCTTAACCGGTATGGAGCACGGCCTCTTCCCTCACCAGAGGGCTTTGACCGATGATTCTGAGATGAGTGAGGAGCGCCGTCTGGCCTATGTGGGTTTGACTCGCGCTATGGAACGCCTTTACTTGACGCGTGCGGAGAACCGTTCCATGTGGGGCCAGAGCCAGTTCAACCCGCCTTCGCCCTTCCTGGAAGAAATCCCTGAGGAGCTGATTGACTGGAAGCGCACGGGGTCTTCTTTTAGCGGTTATTCTGGTGGCGGCTATGGGGGCGCTTATGCGGGCGGACGCGGGGGCTGGGCTGGTGGACGCACCGGCGGCAGCTCATCGTATGGCTCTTCTACCTATTCGAGCCGTTTTGATGAACCGGCAAGGCGGGGCGCCCGTGAGCCTTCTACCAGTGAGGTGAACGGCTCAGCCACTTATGGGCTGAAGGCAGCAGCCCGTACTGTTTCTCGTGTGCAGCAGAATAAGGAAATTCCGGCGCTGGCGGTGGGTGACAGGGTTGAGCATGCTAGCTTTGGTGAGGGCCGGGTGACTGCGGTTGAGGGTGCTGGTGATAAGACTGTGGCTAAGGTGCGTTTTGCTCATGAAGAAAAGCGTCTTTTGTTGCGCTACGCACCGTTGACTAAAAAAACCAGCTAAGATGAGAGGGGCCTGGCACTATGAGATGTGGTGCCGGGTTTTTTCTGCCCGATCCAGTCAAGGACACCTGTGGAACACCTTATGACTCTTCCCACCGTACCCGAAGAATTCGTGACGGCAATGGATGAGATGACCGATACTCGTGTACAGCTTCGAGAAAACTCTGACCTATCGCTTTTCCGTATCGAAATTGACCCTACTACTTCTGTTGCCCGCCGTATTGAAAAGGTATTGGGTGTCGTTCTACCGGCTGCGCGCGGGCAAGTCACAGGCGATGCAACTGCCCTGCATCTGCTCTATGGCACTCGGCAGGTTGTAGCCTGCCTGTATGTTGAAGAAGGCGTCTACCTGGTGGTAACAAAGGTGGATGCTGTTAAGCTGGGCCGGGCACTGGCTGCGGCACTGGGGTCTGATGAGGGTCTGGTGCTGGATGTGTCGGTTAACCGTGCCGTGGTGAACTTGAGCGGCGTGGCGGCAGCAGATGTGATTGATGAAGTTGTGCACTTTGACTTCCCACCGGATTTCTTTGACCCGGGCAAGGCCCTGTCCTGTACCGTGGCTAAGGCTCGTATTATGCTCTGGCGGATTGATGAGTTGGAGTATCTGATGGTTCCTCGTGCCTCTGATACTGCCCCTTTTCTGCTGAATATTCTGGATGCCTGCGAGAAAGCTAAATAGGTGTAGCGGGGGAGCGCTCGTCATAACTGGTAGGTTTGTTTCGTTTGCAGGGAAAAAGGTCGCACCCCTGTAGGCAAGTGCGATAAAGTTTTGTCAAGAAGCTTTGTGTGCTCTAGCTCTCGTAACGGGGTCGGGCACTGAACTTCGTACATGTAAACGCTGGAAGCACCGCTTTCTGGCATCATTTCGGCGAAGAAGGAATCCCTGTGGACCTGTTTGAATACCAGGCACGCGATATCTTTGAGAAGCACGGCGTGCCCGTGCTCCAGGGCATCGTAGCTACCACCCCCGAAGAAGCAAAGGCGGCAGCTGAGAAAATCGGTGGCGTCACCGTTATCAAGGCCCAGGTTAAGGTGGGCGGGCGCGGTAAGGCAGGCGGCGTGAAGGTCGCCAAGACCGCCGACGAGGCCTACGAGTACGCCCAGCAGATTCTGGGCATGGACATTAAGGGCCACACTGTTCGCCGCGTGATGGTAGCCCAGGGCGCTGACATCGCTGAAGAATACTACTTCTCCATGCTGCTTGACCGCACTAACCGCTCCTACCTGGCCATGTGCTCTACTGAGGGCGGTATGGACATCGAAACCCTAGCTGCTGAGCGCCCCGAGGCCCTGGCTAAAGTCGAGGTCAACCCCCTGGAAGGTATCACCGCCGAAAAGGCCGCTGAAATTGTTGAGGCTGCTGGCTTCGCTGAGGGCACAGGCAAGGACGTCGCGGCGGTGCTGGTTAAGCTCGGTGAGGTTTATAAGAAGGAAGATGCCACCCTGGTTGAGGTTAACCCGCTGGTGAAGACCAGTGACGGCAAGATCCTGGCCTTAGACGGTAAGGTCTCCTTGGACAGCAATGCTGGGTTCCGCCAGCCTGATCACCAGGCGCTGGTGGATAAGTCAGCCGAGAACCCCCTAGAAGCCCAGGCAAAGGAGCACGGCCTCAACTACGTCAAGCTAGATGGCCAGGTAGGCGTAATCGGTAACGGTGCAGGCCTGGTCATGTCTACCCTGGACGTTGTTGCTTACGCTGGTGAGAAGCACGGCAAGGTTAAGCCCGCTAACTTCCTTGATATTGGTGGTGGTGCCTCCGCTGAGGTTATGACTGCTGGCCTAGATATTATTCTCAATGACGAGCAGGTTAAGTCTGTTTTCGTCAATGTGTTCGGTGGTATCACTGCCTGCGACGCTGTAGCTAACGGCATCGTTAAGGCCCTGGAAGTGCTGGGGGATAAGGCCACTAAGCCCCTGGTTGTCCGTCTGGACGGTAACAATGTTGAAGAGGGCCGCCAGATTCTTTCTGAGGCTAACCACCCGCTGGTTCACCTGGCTGACACCATGGACTCTGGTGCAGATAAGGCAGCCGAGCTGGCTCACACCGCATAAATCACCGCTGATTATTACTAGAAGGTTTTTATCATGTCTATCTTTTTGAACAAGGACTCTAAGGTCATCGTTCAGGGTATTACTGGCGGTGAAGGTTCTAAGCACACCGCCCGCATGCTTGCCGCTGGCACCCAGGTTGTAGGTGGCGTCAACGCCCGTAAGGCTGGCACCACCGTCTCTCACAAGGACGCCGCCGGTAAGAGCCTTGAACTGAAGGTCTACGGTTCTGTTGCTGAAGCCGTTGAGGAAACTGGCGCTGATGTCTCTATCGTCTTTGTTCCCCCGGCGTTCACTAAGGATGCCGTCATGGAGGCTATCGACGCTGAGGTTCCCCTGGTTGTTGTGATTACTGAGGGCGTACCGGTAGGGGATACCGCTGAGTTCTGGGCTTATGCTAAGAGCAAGGTGGATGCCTCAGGTAAGCAGGTCACTCGAATTATTGGCCCTAACTGCCCGGGCATTATTACCCCCGGTGAGGCTCTGGTGGGTATTACTCCTGCCAACATTACCGATAAGGGCAAGATTGGTTTGGTCTCTAAGTCTGGTACTTTGACTTACCAGATGATGTTTGAGTTGCGTGATATTGGGTTTACTACCGCTATTGGTATTGGTGGTGACCCCATTATTGGCACCACCCATATTGATGCTCTTGAGGCTTTTGAGGCTGACCCTGAGACCGAGGCTATTGTGATGATCGGTGAGATTGGTGGGGATGCTGAGGGGCGGGCCGCTGAGTACATTAAGGCTCATGTGACGAAGCCTGTTGTGGGGTATGTTGCTGGTTTCACGGCCCCTGAGGGTAAGACTATGGGCCATGCTGGTGCTATTGTTTCTGGTTCTTCAGGTACTGCTGAGGCGAAGAAAGAGGCCCTGGAGGCTGCTGGTGTGAAGGTCGGTAAGACCCCTTCTGAGGCTGCCCAGCTCATGCGCGAGATTTTTGCCAATAAGTAGAGATCCGAATGTCTGCTTCTCTTTGAACGAGGGAAGGACCAAGGAAGAGTGGTGGCGGTATCTGTAGAAGATACCGCCACCACTCTTCTTAGGGGGCTGCTAAGAAAGATTCTTAGTTTGAGCCGGTGATGGGGGGGGGGAGTGATGCCTGCTGCTACGGGGCGGGGGCATACGTTGAGAGTGGTGGGGCCACCGATAACGAAGTTCTGAGCACCGGTGCGGTTGCTGCCGTTACCCCAGGTGAGGGTGATGGTGTCAAGGGGCTCAGGGAAGCTCAAAGTGACGTTACCTGCAGTGGAGTTATAGCTCAGGTTGTTGCTAGTTGAGAGGGCGGTGAAGGTGGTGGTATCGCCGCTGGTAGAGATGGTGGCGCCACCGGTGACCAGGGGAGCGGAAGTTGCTACACCGTTGAGGGATGATTTGACAGTGAAAACATCCTGCCAGGGGCCACCACTGCCAGTGGTTCCCTGATCAACGTCACCAATATCAAAGGTGAAATTGGTGACAGGCTCGGAGAATCTCATGGTGATGGTAGTCTGCTGATTACCACCGGAGTAGCCGTTTTGGCCGCTCTGCAGGGTCTGGAAGAAGAGGTAGTCAGAAAAGCCTGAGTAGGAGGGGAAAGATACTCCGTCATTAGTAGGATACTTGGTGATGAGGTTCTGAGAGTTCGAGAGAGTAGGGCCTGATGAAGAGACGTGGGTGATGGTAAGCCTTGCCTTGCCGTCATTGGTCATGACGGAGCCTGTGTGGCGGTCACTGCCATTAGCTGCGACAGGGGTAGCGCGGACGAAGTTAGTCCAGGTAATGCCAGTGGAAGCCTCAGTGTTAGTGTTAGAGCAGACGTCCGGGCTAGCTGCGTAGGCAGGAATAGTAGTGGTAGCAACAACTGCAGGAGCAGCCCAAGCGGCTCCCTTAGCGAGTGTACGGCGTGAAACGGCCATGATAATCCTTCTAAAAATGGGTGATTTCTGCTTGTGGTAGCAAGGTTATGATGATTATTCCTGCCTTCTGAGAATTGGATACAAACAAAAATTGCATGCCCTCAGAGAAGAGGAAAAGGGTACAAAAAACCTGTTTTCTTTTAAAATATTAGTCGAAGATTAGGCACCATAAAAGTCTTTCAGACACCTAAAAACTAGGAGGCTTATTCAAAAGTCCCACCCGCAGCCAAAAACACCAACCCCCGCACCACCGCAAACACCCGCCCATACAACC